>JAVBLQ010000092.1:0-35331 GCA_031553435.1 Bacteroidales bacterium
AACAAACAAGATTAAAGTGAATTATTGTGAGGGTCGCTGCGCTCCCTGTGAAAGGTGAAGGTCGCTGCGCTCCTGTGAAGTTCACTTCGTTCACAGTGAAACTTCACCACGAACGCAGTGAGCTCACAAGCGCAGCTTCACAGGAGCGCAGCGACCTTCACCTTTCACAGGGAGCGCAGCAACCTTCACAACGAGCGAAGCGAGTTTATTTTCTTCCAAAATCAGCAGGAATTTCTCCCCATTTCTTCGTTTCCCATTTCATAATTATGGTGTTGTATTTGTTATTTTTCAACCATTTTTCAGCTCTGTCGATGAGATCGAAAATGACTTGATTATTGGCGGATTGTTCCAGTTTTGTTTTACATTTTTTGTTTTCGACCCAAACCATTGCATTGACACTGTCGGAATAAACAGGCAGATTGCTATTTTCTTTTTTGAGAAGGGCCAAGGCGTGAACTATAGCCAGAAATTCTCCGATATTATTTGTTCCGTTTTCAAGAGGACCTACATGAAATATTTGTTGTCCGGTTTTTACATACACGCCGCGATATTCCATTTTTCCCGGATTTCCGCTGCAAGCAGCATCGACGGCAATACTGTCTTTCAGATACGCTGTATTCGATATGTCTTTTTTTGCTGACGGTTTTGGTGTGACATAATTCCAATAATTTGATTGAAAGGCTTTTTGAGCTTCTTCGTATGTCGAAAAAGATTTATATTGGGCCTGATCGAAATTATCAACTTGTTCTTTACAAGTATTCCAATCTTCAAAAATACCGGTTTGACGACCTTCCCAAACTACATAATATTTTTTTTTTGTCATTTTTTTAACATAAAAGTCGTTTCTGAAATCGATATGAATGTTTTACGTTTTAAGTTATACGTTCTACGTTTGGCTTACGCACAACAATACGTAAAACTTAAAACGTATAACATAAAACTTCATATTGGTTACTTTTAAAAAAAATTAAATGTACTCCGAACGTATTCTCCGGCAAAATTATAATAAAAAACAGTATTTTTGCAAAATAGTTTTTATAAAATAAATAGTTTAATAAATACATATTTGTTTGAAACGCATTTTTTTAATCGGTTACATGGGAGCCGGTAAAACAACCGTAGGAAGGTTGTTGGCCGAAAAACTTCAGTTGAGTTTTATTGATTTGGATATTTTTATAGAAAAAAGATACAATAAAACTGTAAGAGAGATATTTATAGAAAAAGGAGAGGAAAAATTCAGAGAGATAGAAACTAAAGCCCTGCAGGAAATTTCTGATTTTGAAGATGTAGTGATTTCAACAGGAGGAGGAGCTCCTTGTTTTAATGATAATATACTAAAAATGAATCAATCAGGGATTACTATTTATCTGAAAGTTTCTCCTGTCGAATTAACTAAAAGATTGGATTCTTGTAAACATTCCCGTCCAATCATAAAAGATAAATCGACAGAAGAACTTGAATGTTTCATTGTTGAAAATCTTGAAAAAAGAGATTTTTTTTACAATCAGGCAAAAATTATTTTTGATGCGGAAGAAATAGATGCAAATGTAGAGCAATCTGTAGAAGAACTGAAAAAATTATTTTGTTAAAAATATCTGAATTATGACAACTTCGAATTTTGGTATTGGGGAAACTTCTTTTTTTACTAAAGCGATGCCGAAAGAAATCAAAAAATCGAAAAATCGTTTGGTTATTGGTATCCCAAAGGAAGCGGATGAATGTGAAAAGAGGCTTGCTCTTACGCCTGAAGCAGTTGACATGATTGTTGAAGCCGGGCATCAGGTTGTTTTGGAAAAAGAGGCAGGGATCGGAATCAATTATTCTGATGCTAAATATGCCGAAGCCGGCGCTATCATAGTTTCAACGGCAGCCGAAGTTTATCAATGCAATATCATTCTCAAAATTGCTCCTCCGACTTTAGATGAAGTGAAAATGATGAAAAATAAAGCATCTGTTTTCAGCATGCTACAACTTCCGTCATTAAGTATTCAAACCATTCATGCTATGATGGAGAAGAAAATCAATGCTGTTGGTTATGAATTGATTTCGAACGGAAATAAATCTTATCCTATTCGTAATTCTATTTCTGAAATCGAAGGAGCAGCAGCTATTTCGGTTGCCTCAGAATTACTAAGTAATGCACATGGAGGAAAAGGAATTCTGATGGGAGGAATCCCCGGAGTTTCTCCGACTGAGGTAATAATTATTGGAGCCGGTCTGGCCGGAACAACAGCCGCCCGTGTTGCTTTGGGACTTGGAGCTACCGTTAAAGTGTTTGATAATGATATCGATCGCCTTCGCGAAATACAACAGGCATTGGGACAAACCTTGTTTACATCTGTCTTTCAACCTCAAGTATTAGTCAGTGCTTTTAAATCTGCCGATGTTGTAATCGGAGCTATGAGATATTTGAATTGTCCCGTTCGTTATGTTATCTCGGAAGATGTGATAAAAACTATGAAGAAAGGGTCTTTGATTATAGATATGCGTATCAATCAGGGAGGATGTTTCGAGACTACTTGTTTCTTACCCGAAGACTCTCCGAAAGTTTATGAAAAATCCGGAGTTCTTCATTATTGCATTCCGAATCTTAGTTCGAGAGTAGGACGAACCACCAGTATGGCTCTCAGCAATATTTTTACGCCATTAATCATTCAAATAGGAGATACCGGAGGCATACAAAGTTTTACAAAAATAGATCCCGGATTCAGGGAAGGAATTTATATGTATGCAGGTAAATTGGTAAATCCGTATGTGGCGAATGCTTTTAACCTTCCATCAAACGATATCGGTTTATTTTTTGCAACATATTAATTCTTCACTTTATTTCACTATTTTTGCGCAACAAAAAAATGAGTTAAGTGTTTTCAACTCAAATATAATTCCTTTTCAATATGGCAAAAGAAACTCAAGTGATTAATTTGGAAGACGTTGTCGTCCGTTTTTCCGGTGATTCGGGGGATGGGATGCAACTGGCGGGAAGTATATTTTCTAATCTTTCTGCGATCTTTGGCAATGAAATAACAACATTTCCCGACTATCCTGCAGAAATCAGGGCTCCGCATGGTTCTTTGAGTGGGGTTTCCGGATTTCAAGTGCATCTTGGCTCCAAAAAGGTGTATACGCCAGGAGACAAAGCTGATGTGTTGGTTGCAATGAATCCGGCGGCATTGAAAGTAAATGCGCGTTTATTGAAACCGGGAGTTATCATTATCACAGATATAGATTCTTTCCAAAAAAATGATTTAACCAAAGCCGGATTTACTACAGATGATCCTTTTACAGAATTGAATCTAAAATCAGCACAAGTCATAGAAGCTCCCATAACAACTATTTGTAAGAGCGCGTTAGAAAACATTGCAGATAATAAACAGGCTTTAAGAAGCCGGAATATTTTTGCGTTGGGTTTGGTTTGTTGGTTGTTTGACCGTCCGTTAGATATTGCGGAACAAATGCTGACTCAAAAATTCACAAAAAAGCCGGAAGTATTGGAGATGAACCTGAAAGTGTTGAATGCAGGCTATGACTATGGTCATAATGTACATGCCAGTGTCTCAACATACCGGATAGAAACGATTTCGCCCGAAAAGGGTTTTTATACAGATATTAATGGAAATAAAGCAACAGCTTTAGGGTTGATTGCTGCTGCTGAAAAAGCAGGACTTCAACTTTTCCTTGGAAGTTATCCGATTACACCTGCAACTGATATTATGCAGGAATTGGCTGCCAGAAAAGAACTCGGAGTTAAAGTAATGCAAGCCGAAGATGAAATTGCCGGAATCTGTTCAGCTATCGGAGCTTCTTTTGCCGGAAGCCTGGCTGCAACTTCGACTTCAGGTCCGGGTTTAGCGTTGAAAAGTGAGGCGATAGGCTTGGCTGTAATGTCGGAGTTACCTTTGGTTGTGATCGATGTGCAACGTTCAGGTCCTTCTACGGGTATGCCAACTAAAAGTGAACAATCGGATTTGAATCAGGCACTTTATGGCAGAAACGGTGAAAGTCCATTGGTGGTTTTATCTGCAATCAGTCCGACTGATTGTTTTGATGCAGCTTATTGGGCATCTAAATTGGCTTTGGAACATATGACTCCGGCTATTTTATTGACTGACGGTTACATTGCTAATGGTTCTTCTGCCTGGAAACTTCCTGATCTGGAAGCATATCCGGAAATCAAACCTCATTATGTGGATAAAGCCGATCAAGACAATTGGAAACCTTATGACAGGGACGAGAATCTGGTTCGTTATTGGGCTATTCCCGGAACAGAAGGTTTTATGCATCGCATCGGAGGTTTGGAAAAAGATTCGAAGACAGGTGCAATTTCCACGGATCCGGATAATCACCAGTTGATGACCATTACCCGTCAGAAGAAAATTGATAAAATAGCATCTTTTATTCCTGAACAAGAAGTGTTGGGAGATGCGGATGCCGATTTGATAGTGGTAGGATGGGGCGGAACTTACGGACATCTTTACGAAGCTATTGAAAAAGTAAGGAGTACTGGGAAAAAAGTAGCTTTTGCTCACTTCAAATTTATCAGTCCGCTTCCGAAAAATACAGTGGAAATATTGACAAAATATAAGAAATCGATTGTAGTAGAACAAAATAACGGCCAATTTGCCAATTATCTTCGCGGCAAAGTTCCGGGATTTAAACCTCTTCAGTTTAACCGTGTGAAAGGTCAACCTTTCCAGGTTTCCAGATTGGTTGAAGAATTTACTAAATTATTGGAGAATTAAAATTATGTCAACAGAACAATTAACATATACCCCAAAAGATTTTAAGAGTGAACAACAGGTCAGATGGTGTCCCGGATGTGGCGACCATGCCGTGTTGAACTCTTTGCATAAAGCTATGGCTGAAATAAGTGTTGCACCTCAGGATATTGCTGTTATTTCGGGCATCGGATGTTCTTCCCGTTTACCGTATTATATGAATACTTATGGATTCCATACCATTCATGGACGTGGAGCTGCTATTGCAACGGGAGTAAAGGTTGCCAATCCTGATCTTTCCGTTTGGTTGTCGACCGGTGATGGAGACAGTTTGGCTATCGGAGGAAACCATTTTATTCATGCCATTCGTCGAAATGTTGATATTAACATTATTTTGATGAATAATAAGATTTATGGACTTACCAAAGGACAATATTCACCTACTTCCGATCGTGGATTTATTTCCAAATCATCTCCATATGGAACAGTAGAAGATCCGTTTCGTCCGGCTGAATTGACCATTGGAGCGAGAGGCCGTTTTTTTGCCCGTACTATTGACGTGGATTTGAAAAATTCCGTTGATGTGATGATTGCCTCCGCTAAACATAAAGGAACCTCTGTCATCGAAGTATTGCTCAACTGTGTAATTTTCAATGATGGTATTTATGAAAATGTAACGGACAAAGAATGGCGTTCTGATCGTTCCATTTTACTGAAACACGGAGAAAAAATGATTTTCGGATCCAATGGAGATAAAGGATTGGTGCTGGATGGTTTCAAGTTGAAAGTTGTTACCGTTGGTCAGAATGGTTATACCATTGAAGATGTTATGGTTCATGATGCACATGAAGAAGATCCCACATTGCATCTTAAACTTGCATTGATGGAAGGCGAATTTCCAGTTGCATTAGGTGTGATCCGTGATGTGGAAGCTCCGGTTTATGATGTAGAAGTTGAAAAACAAATTGAAGCAATAAAAGCTAAAAACCCGGTGCGGAAACTTCATGATTATTTGATGAAGGGAGAAGTTTGGGAAGTGAAATGATTTATAAAAACTCAAAAAATGGAAACATTGTTAACTAAACTGAAAAATGAAGTTGGTCTGAGCGACGAACAAGCGTTGAAAGTAATGAGTTGTATTACAGACTATATGCAAGAAAATGGTCTGCAACCTGATTGGGAAAAATTCTTGAAAGGAAAAGCTAAAAATCTGATGGATACTGCAAAGTCAGCCTTTGATGATTTTAGTCATAAAGCACAAGATTATGCTGACAAAATCGGAGATAAAGTAGAGGATTGGGCTGACAAAGCTCAGGATTCTGTAGAAGATCTTTCTGAAGAAGCAAAACAAAAAGTAAATGAATTGAAAAAGAAAGCTTCTGATTATCTGTCAGATAAAGATTGATGCTGGTTTTAGGTTTTACGTTTTAAGTTACAGGTTTTACGCTTGGCTTACGCACAACAAAACGTAAAACGTATAACTTAAAACGTAAAATTTTTTGTATTATTCAAGAAAACTTTTATCTTTGCACCGCAAATAACAATTCGGGGTATTAGCTCATCTGGCTAGAGCGCGACACTGGCAGTGTCGAGGTGAGCGGTTCGAGTCCGCTATACTCCACCACAACGGACAAATCAGGATTTTTTATCTGATTTGTCTTTTTTATTTCACTCCAACTTGTTGATATTCTGCCAAGTAATGGATCAGCGGATTCTTACTCAAAACATCCTAAAAAATAGGACTGATTAATAACGAAAATAACAATAATAAAATATTTGTATAAAATTTAAACAGGCTCTTAGTTTAATCGTTATTTTTGCAAAAAATTTAATGAATTACAGATGTTGACAGTAGAAAAAATCGGCGGAACTTCCATGTCTCAATTCGGAGACTGCTTGAGAAATATTATTTTAGGAAATCGCACTCCGGAAAATATGTACAATCGTATTTTTGTGGTTTCGGCGTATAATAACGTAACTAACTGGCTTCTTGAACATAAGAAAACAGGAGAACCTGGTGTATATGCTAAATTCCTTCATAATGAGGATTACGGGCGGGCATTGGATGAATTGTATCATAAATTGGTAGCTATCAATAAAGATTTTGAACCAATAGGATTAAATCTGAAAGATGCCAATGAATTTGTACAACATCGTGTGGCTCAGGCAAAAACATATTTGAACTCAATGTACAAAGTGATTGCTTCCGGTTATGTGGAAAAGAGCAACATCTATCTGGCAGCCAGAGAAATCCTTGCATCGATTGGAGAAGCTCATTCTGCCTGGAATTCGGTTAACATTCTGCAAAATAATAAGATAAATGCTACTTTTATCGATTTGTGTGGTTTTAATGATAATGAACCGCTTACTATCGATGAACGTATTCACAAAGCTTTTGAAAAGATAGATTTTTCCAAAACTTTATGCATTGCTACGGGTTATACTAAAGGAACGGAAGGAATTATGCGCGCATTTGACCGGGGTTATTCCGAAGTTACTTTTTGCAAAATTGCTGTTGATGTCAATGCTGATGAAGCGATTATACATAAAGAATTCCATTTGTCGAGTGCAGATCCCAAACTAGTAGGTGTTGATAACTCGATTCCGGTAGGACGTACTAATTTTATTATTGCCGATCAATTGGCAGATATAGGTATGGAAGCAATTCATCCCAAAGCTGCCAAACCGCTTGAACTGGCCGGCATTGATATTCGTATCAAAAATACATTTGAACCGGAACATCCGGGAACGCTTATTTCAAGGAATTATGTCTCGCCCGAACCTAAAGTGGAAATTGTATCGGGAACTGATAAAGTGATCGCTTTTGAAATACACGATCCGATGATGGTTGGAGAAGTAGGCTATGATTTGCAAATTATGCAGGTTCTTCAAAGTTACGGTATCAGCTATATTCTTAAATCAACCAATGCTAACAGTATCACAATGGTTGCCTGGGATAAAACTCCTTTACAGGAAATGTTGAACGAACTGAAAGAAAAATTTTATCAGGTTACAGTGAAACCTGTCGCTATTGTTTGTGCAATGGGAACAAATATCGCTCATCCCGGATTTTTGTATAAAGCGGCAAAAGCATTGAGTGATAATAATATCAATATTGAGTGTTTCGGACAATCCTTGCGTCAGGTTAATATGCAATTTGTAATAGATAGGGATGCCTATTCTCAGGCAGTTATTGCATTGAATGAGGCATTGTGTTGTAAATAATAGTGCTAAGTGACGAGGTGATGAAGTGACTGAAATAGATTCACCTGTCACCCCTTCACTTTGTCACATAAAATAATATGTTATGAATTTCGATATCAGAGAACTTGCCAGCGCTTTCATTGTTCTGTTTGCAATCATTGATATATCCGGTTCAATACCGATTATACTTGATTTGAAATCAAAAGGCAGGACTGTTCATCCGGAAAGAGCATCCTTGTATTCGTTTTTGATACTTTTGGCCTTTTTTTTTGTAGGTGATTGGATATTAGGGCTTTTCAATGTCGATATCAGCTCTTTCGCTATTGCCGGTTCTTTAGTCATATTTGTTGTAGCAGTGGAGATGACCTTTGGCATTGAAGTTTTTAAGTTGGATGGCCCAGGCGGAAGTGCAACCATTATTCCTATAGTCTTTCCTTTAATTGCAGGTCCGGCAGCATTTACCGCACTTCTTTCCATTAAAGCTGAATACAGTACGATAAATATTCTTTTAGCCTTATTGTTGAATATTCTGGTAGTTTATTTGGTACTTAAAAAAGTTGGAGTAGTCGGCAAGATATTCGGCCCCGGAGGAATTTATGTTTTAAGAAAATTCTTTGGGATTATCCTTCTTGCAATATCAGTAAAATTATTTATCAGTAATATTGCTATTTTGCTGCAAACTTTAAAGTGAAGTGCCCTTTAGCCTTCACTTATTATTAAATGCTTGATATATGCGAAAATATACATTAAAAAGCATTTGTCCTAAATCTATCAATGGCAGTGTCCAATAGAAATTTTCTGTTTGTAATTTTTTAGCAGACTTGTTCATTACAATACCTTGTACAATCCATCTGAGTAAAATGAGTGATCCGCAAGCGCCGGCAATTATTGGCTGATTGAAGAAGATGATCAAATTAGCAACTGCAAATCCATAAAACATCCATTTGGAAAAAGCTTCTATATTCCAGAGAGTTACTGATTTTCCTTCATAATATTTCTTTGTGATGATTTGGCGGGTTTTCATTTCTTTCCATATCTGAAATGAGAAATCTACCATGTTTACAATGCTTTCATCCGAGATTTCGACTTTGGTATTGACGTCATTAGCCGTTTCATTGATAAATAAATCGTCTTCTCCTGAATGAAGATTTAAGTGATTGCGATATCCGTTTGTATTGAAGAAAAGTTCTTTCCGGTAGGCCAGATTTCGGCCCACACCTCTGTATGGATTATCATTAATGGCTGACGAAAGGTATTGTAAACTGGTAAAAAGATTGTCGAATGCGGCCAATTTGCCTATAAAATTTCTGCTTTTGGGCACTCCGCAAAAACCCAGTACAATTTCAGTTCTACCGGTAAAATTTCTTACCATAGATTTGATCCAATCTTTGCTGATTGGTTTGCAATAGGCTTCGGTAAAGAGTAAAATATCATGTTTAGCTGCTTTTATTCCGATAGAAATAGCTAATTTTTTACGACTTTGGTGTTTCGCTTCTGATGGAGTATAAGTTTGATATAGATTAGGATACCTGGTTTCATACATACCTAATACCTGTTCACTCTCGTCAGATGAACCATCATTGATGACAATTACCTGAAAATCAGGATAATCTTGTTCTAATATTTCCGGTAAATATTTTGATAAATTCTCGGATTCGTTTCTTGCACAGATAATAACAGAAACAGGAGGCTGCTCTGTTCCGGGATCGATTTCCCCTTTTTCTATAGCACTTTTGTAATGCCAGGGTTTGCTTAAATGATACAAATAGTAAAAAATTTGCACAAAAAAGAAAAGTCCAAGGCAGGATAAGAGTCCGATTTCTATTTCTGAAAGTTCCATCATTGTTTTCATCTTTCAACTAAAGTATGCTTTAGGCAGTTTTCTGCAATTATATTGAGATGCCATCACCTCTCCGTAAGCTCCGGCTGAACGTAAAGCAATCAGATCTCCTCTTCTTACTTTGTTCAGGGAGGCTGTGCCGAAACTGTCGGATGATTCGCAAATGGGTCCGACTACATCATATGTTTCTTCTGTTTCTTCAGAAGTGATGTTTTCTATTTTATGATAGGCATCGTAAAGTGCGGGGCGAATTAATTCCGTGAATCCGGCATCGACAATCGCAAATTTCTTGGCAGTTCCTTCTTTTACATATAACACTTTGGTTATCAAAGAACCACATTGTCCGACAATAGACCTTCCCGGTTCAAAATGAATTTTTTGTCCCGGCATCGGTTGGAAATATTTGTCGAACAGAGCAAAATAGGATTCAAAATCGGGGATCGGATTTTCATCCGGATTTTCATAATCGATTCCTAATCCTCCTCCGAAATTGATATGCTCAATATGGATATTCAGCTTTTCCAGTTGTTGAAGGATTTCCATCATTCTTGCACAAGATTCCCGGAATGAGGTTAATTCCGTAATCTGTGATCCGATGTGGAAATGAATGCCTTTCAATTGAATATTGGAAAGATTTTTGACAGCATCCAATACCGATTCCAAATGACCTAAATTGATTCCGAATTTATTTTCCTGTAGTCCGGTGGTGATATAATGATGCGTATGAGCATCGATTTCCGGATTGATTCTGAGGGCAATAGTCGCTATTTTCCCTTTTGCATGGGCTAATTGATTGATAATTTCTATCTCGGCTAATGATTCGGCATTGAAACAAAAAATATCATTATCCAGTCCGAGGTTTATTTCCCAATCAGCTTTTCCGACTCCTGCAAAAACAATTTTCTTCGGAGAAAATCCTGCATTCAATGCGGCATTGATTTCACCTCCGCTCACACAGTCGGCGCCTAAACCAAATCCTTCAATAATAGATAATATTTGAGGATTGGCATTTGCTTTGACTGCATAGTGAATGGAATAACCGTATTTTCCGGATTCAGTTTTGACTTTCTCAAGTGTTTCGTTTAAGACTTCAGTATCGTAAAAATAAAATGGTGTTTCTATTTCTTGAAGTTTATTGATTGGAAAAATTCCCTTTGACATAAATGAGTTATACGTTTTTAAGTTGTACGTTTTACGTTAATTTCCAAAAAGATGATTACTTAAACTTTGTAACGCTTTTTGTTTATCATTTGTTTTGATGAGGAAAGAAATGTTGTAATTGCTTCCTCCGTATGAAATCATTCTGACGGGCACATCCTTCATTGCATCCAATGCTTTGGCCTCAAAACCAACATTTTCCCAGGTAAGATCACCTACAATACAAATGATGGTCATTTCTTTTTCGATGGAAACCGTACCGAATTTTTTTAGATCGTCTACAATCTGAGAAAGATTTTTTTCATTGTCTATGGTTACAGAGACTCCAACTTCTGAAGTTGTAACCATATCGATGGGCGTTTGATAATTTTCGAAGATTTCGAATACTTTGCGCAAAAATCCATAGGCTAATAACATTCTGCCGGATTTTATTTTGATAACTGTGATATTATCTTTGGCGGCGACAGCTTTGATTTTGCCTTGTTCTGTCTGATTGGAAATTAACGTACCTGCGGTTTCCGGTTCCATTATATTCAATAACCTGACAGGAATATTAGCTAATTTGGCTGGTAAAATACAAGTCGGATGTAAGATTTTTGCTCCGAAATATGCTAATTCGGCTGCTTCTTCGAAATGCAGGTTACGGATAGGAGCTGTATTATTTACATACCTGGGGTCATTGTTGTGCATTCCGTCTATGTTCGTCCATATCTGGATCTCTTCGGCATTGATGGCTGCACCGATCAGGGAAGCAGTATAATCGCTTCCTCCTCTTTGCAGATTGTCGATTTCTCCGTATGCATTTTTGCAAATGTAACCTTGAGTTACATATATATCTTTATCGGGGTGTAGATTCAATTGATTCAGTAATTTTTCTCTGATGTATTGTGGATCCGGCTCCGAATTTTTGTCTGTTCTCATAAATTCCAATGCAGGGAGTAGTACTGATTGAGCATTTTTTTCTTTCAGACAAAGTTCGAGCATGGAAGATGAAATCATTTCTCCCTGAGCCAGAATCACTTTTTCTTCAAATAAAGTAAATAAATCTTTGGAAAAAGAACGGATATAATCAAAATGAGATTTGATGATATCAATAGCCTGTTCTTTGTACTCCTCTGAGGAATATAAGTCTTCGGTGTACTGAAAATATTGTAGTTCCAGTTGACTGATCATTTCATTGGCGCCATCTGGATTTTTTTTATACAGATAATCCGATATTTCAATTAAGGAATTAGTCGTTCCTGAAATGGCGGATACAACGACAATTTTTTTTTGTCCGTTGCAGATCATTTCAACAACACGTTTCATTCTTTCAGCAGAATTGATTGACGTACCTCCAAATTTTAATACTTTCATTTTATTTTGATAAATTTAAGATGTATCCGGATGAAAACTTGCACAAAGTTAGAAAATGTTTTTATAAGTTATGGTCGCTTAAAATACCATTCTCGCATTTTTTTATTTTTCCCGGAAAATTTTGAACCAGATGATAATTGTGCGTACTCATGATTACGGTTGTCCCGTTGTTACAAATATTATGCAGTAACTGAAGAATCTGATGGCTTGTTTCCGGATCCAGATTGCCGGTTGGCTCATCTGCCAGAATCAGTTTGGGTGAATTTAATAAAGCCCGGGCAATCACGATTCGTTGCTGTTCTCCGCCGGAAAGTTCATGAGGCATTTTATATCCTTTATTGTCCATGTGTACCTGGGAAAGTACTTCAGAAATCCTTTTTTTAATATCGATTTTCTTTTTCCATCCTGTTGCCCGTAAAACGAAAGAAAGGTTTCTTTCCACACTTCTGTCTGTCAGTAATTGAAAATCCTGAAATACGATTCCTATATTTCTTCTTAAATAGGGAATTTCTTTTTGTTTTATTTTTTTCAGGTTGTAATTCAATACGGTTCCTTCTCCTTTGGAAAAAGGAATTTCGCAATAGAGACTTTTGAGTAAAGTGGATTTTCCGGATCCGACTTTCCCAATGATGTATAGGAATTCACCTTTGGGTAATTGAAAACTGACGTTTTTCAGAATGATATTTTCATTCCTGCAGATTTCAACATTTTCGTAATTGATGATCAGATCTTCCATGCTTTGCGTTTTAACGTAAAAACTTTTCTATTCTTTATGCCTTTTTTTCAGCTCCTTAACCAGGTCTTCAATTCTGAAACCTTTGTAAGTAAGTAATACTATGAGATGATAGAGTAAATCGGAGGCTTCGTACAATAATTTATCATCGTCATTGTTGATGGCTTCGATTACTGTCTCTACAGCTTCCTCTCCTACTTTTTGTGCAATACGGTTTACTCCTCTGCTAAACAAAGAAGTGGTATATGAATTTTCCGGCATTTCCTGGCGACGACGCGCAATAAAATCTTGCAGGTATTTAAGGAACATGATTTCTTCTTCATTTTTTTCATTGAAGCAAGTATCATTTCCGGTGTGACAAACAGGACCGATAGGATTTACTTTGATTAAGAGGGTATCCAAATCGCAATCTTCATAAATATTGATAACTTGTAGAAAATTTCCACTTGTTTCTCCTTTTGTCCAAAGTCTGTTTTTACTTCTGCTGAAGAAAGTAACCTTGCCTGTCTTTTTTGTTTGCTCTAAAGCTTCTTCATTCATATATCCCAACATGAGCACTTTGTTGGTTTTATCGTCTTGTATGATAGCCGGAATCAATCCGCCGGATTTATTGAAATCTAAGTTCATATTTTTAGTTACGAGTTACAAGTTACGAGTTGTGAATTTATCGCACAACTATTCCTTCTTTTTTCAGATATGTTTTTAATTCATTGATGCTTATTTCTCCGAAATGGAAAACACTGGCGGCTAATGCTGCATCGGCTTTTCCCAGAGTAAAGGCATCTTTGAAGTGTTCCATATTTCCTGCGCCTCCGGATGCAATGACCGGAATGTTCAGTGTGTCGGATAATCGAGCCAATGCTTCATTCGGATATCCGGTTTTGACACCGTCATGGCTCATGCTGGTGAATAATATTTCTCCGGCTCCCAGATTTTCGGCTTCTTTGGCCCATGAAAGCAAGCGGTATTCCGTAGGAATTCTTCCTCCATTGAGATAACAGATCCATTCATTATTTTCAAATTTGGCATCTATGGCAACTACACAAACCTGGCTGCCGAAATTTTGGGCAATGTCTTTGATTAGTTGCGGATTTCTGATGGCAGCCGAATTGATCGATACTTTGTCGGCTCCGGCATTCAATAAAATATCCACATCTTTTAATTCATTGATTCCTCCTCCAACGGTAAATGGAATACTGATATTGGCAGCTACATTTTTTACCATATCCACAAAGGTTTTTCTTCCTTCATGGGATGCGGTAATGTCGAGAAAAACCAACTCATCGGCTCCTTGTTCACTATATTGTGCTCCTAATTCGACAGGATCTCCCGCATCCCGGAAGTTGACGAAATTAATGCCTTTGACGGTTTTACCATCTTTTACATCGAGACAGGGAATGATTCTTTTTGCTAACATCTTCTTAATCAGTTTTCCATTTTCAATTGTCCATTAATAAAAACTTTGTTAAGTCATTTAATTTTATTTTCCCTTCGTATATTGCTTTTCCAAATATAACAGCGGGAATTCTCGCATTGTTCAGATTTTCAATATCTTCCATAGAACTGACTCCTCCGCTGGCAATCAGATAGGAAACTGGATCCCGGACTAATATTTCTTTGTATAAATCAATAGATGGGCCTTTTAGCATTCCATCTTTATCTATATCGGTACAAATGATTTTGTTGATTCCTTTTTCCCTCCAGGATTTAATAAAAGAAAAAATATCCAGGTCAGTGGATTCCGTCCAACCTTGTACAGCGATTTTTTCGTCCCGGCAATCGGCTCCAAGAATGATTTTGTCTGGTCCGAATATGTTGATCCATTGTTCGAAAACTGTGGGATTTTTTACGGCAATACTTCCTCCGGTTATCATTTCGGCTCCATTTTCAAAGGCAATTTCGAGATCCATGCCGGATTTTAATCCGCCTCCGAAATCGATAATTAATGAAGTTTTGGAAGCTATTTTTTCCAATACCTTATAGTTGACGATTCTCTGGGCTTTAGCGCCGTCTAAATCAACTAAATGAAGTCTTTTGATGCCGTGTGCTTCGAACATTTTGGCAACTTCAAGGGGATCTTCATTATAGACTGTTTTTTGATTATAATCTCCCTGGGATAAACGGACACATTTTCCTTCGATAATATCGATGGCCGGAATTATTTCAATCATTGTTTATATGGAAAAAATTAATAGACATCGGATATCGCCAAAACTCATTATTGGCAGCTTTTACAGTAGCCATGATAATGAAGATTAATTCTATTAATGCCAGTATACCCAGAAAAACGAAACCAATCAATATGAAA
The DNA here is from genome assembly GCA_031553435.1 of Bacteroidales bacterium. Classification (GTDB taxonomy): domain Bacteria; phylum Bacteroidota; class Bacteroidia; order Bacteroidales; family Azobacteroidaceae; genus JAVBLQ01. Next base: position 15,315 of record JAVBLQ010000092.1, read on the forward strand.
CAAAATGGTATACATGCAACCATATAAATAAGCATGCTGATCATGAAATTCAAAATATTCTTACCATGTTTATCTATATTTTTGTTGTCATTTTTAAATACCCACATCAGGACGGGAATTATAAATCCAAGTCCGGCAGACACGAAACCTGCCAGTTGTGATAAGTGCATTACAGCAATGTATGAATTATCATTTGTTCCGGAATTTTCATATGTATCCATATGCTAAATGTTTAAGAAATTCTGTAATATTTTTTCCCCGGCATCTCCGCTTTTTTCAGGATGAAACTGCGTTGCATAAAAATTATCTTTATGCATGGCGGCGCTGAAGGGTTGAATGTAATCTGTGGTAGCAACTGTATGTTGATTGACAGGCACATAATAGCTATGAACAAAATATACAAAATTATTTTCCATTGTTTCGGAAAATAAAGGATCTTTTAAATTGTATATATTATTCCATCCCATATGGGGAATTTTATCGCTGTGTATTTGGGAATGAAATTTCAGAACTTCCGTATCAAAAATATTCAGGCATTCCGTATTATTTTCTTCCGAATGTTTACACATTAATTGCATACCGATGCAAATTCCCAATACAGGTTGCTTCAAATCTTTTATTAATGTGTCGAGTTGAAGTTCCCGAAGATATCTCATAGTGGTTTGAGCTTCGCCTTGCCCCGGAAATATTACTTTATCTGAATTTTTGATGACTTCTTTATCTGCAGAAATATTAGCATTAACACCTAAACGTTTCAACGCATAGTCAACAGAATATATGTTTCCTGCATTGTATTTTATAATGGTTACTTGCATTTGCAAAATTTTAAGAAGACACAAAAGTAGAAAAAAATACAGAAAAAAAAAAGTAGAAGGAACCTCACGGTCACTTCTACTCAACTACTAACCCTTAATCTTTAACATTAAAATCTTACATCTTAGCAAAATTTTAATCATTGCGGTGCAAAATTATAATTATTTCTACAAATAACCAAAAACTTAGAGGAAAATAAAATATAATATTTAAATTTGTAGCTTAATTTAACTAATAATTTTACGTTTTATGCTTTGCATTATATATTTTACGTTTCCACCATCTTTAAATATGCGTAATCCAAGCTAAATTATATAACTTAAAGCATAAAATTTATAATAGAAAAATAAATATTAATGTATGAAAAATTTGTTTTTATTAATTACAGTAACTCTTTTTTTATTTGCATGTTCGAAAGAAACTGTCAAAATTGAAGTCTCAAATGATTCTTCTATTGATAGAAGTGAAGAAATGGTAACAGTTTCCTGGGAATCATTAAACGGTAAAATCTTAAATGCTAAAAAAATTGTTGTTCAGGATGAGTCGGGGAAGCAGGTTCCTTATCAATTGATTTATAAAAAAGGAGATACCGAATCTGTTGGGTCCATTATATTTCCTGTAACTCTGACTGCAGGGGAAAAAGCTGTTTTTTCTATTTCTGAAGGAGAACCGGGAGAATTTACTCCGCGAACATATGCTCGTTATGTCCCTGAAAGAAAAGATGACTTTGCCTGGGAAAATGACAAAATAGCGTTTCGTATGTATGGCCCCGCTTTAGCCGCAGAAAATCCGAGTAATGGGGTTGATGTCTGGTTAAAAAGAACCAGTGATCTGATTGTTGACAAATTTTACAAGGATGAATTGGAAAACAGTATTTCATATCATATAGATCATGGACAAGGCCTGGATTGTTATAAAGTCGGTCATACTTTGGGTGCCGGAGGAATAGCGCCTTATTTCAAAGACTCAGCATGGGTTGGAAATCATTATAGTTCATATGAATTTATTGAAAATGGCCCATTACGTTCCACATTCCAATTAGCATATGATACCGTTAAGGTTGATGGTAAAACTTTGAAAGCAAAAATTCTTATCTCATTGGATGCCGGATCTCAATTAAATAAGGCTGTGGTTACTTACGAGGGAGATGCAGAAGTCCCTCAGGTTGCAGCCGGTATATTTTTACATAAAGTGTTCGGGAATATTAAAACGGATAAGGAAGCCGGTTACATTGCTTATGCCGAAGATGCTGTTTCGGATGCAGGAGTTCCTTCCGGAAGAAACTATATAGCAGTTGTTTTCCCACAGGCGATAAAAAATACCCGTCAACAAAACGAAAATTTACTTGCTATTGCAGATTATACTAAAAGTTCAGAATTTACATATTATTTTGGCGCCGGTTGGAGTAAATGGGGATTTGAAACAGATGAAGATTGGTTCAACTATGTTGCTGATTTTACTCAAAGGCTGCATGCTCCGCTTGGTGTAAAAGTACAATAGTATTTGGCAAAAGGTAAAGGGCAAAAGAGGGAGCTTTCAGTAGTTTGGTTTTCAAGAAAATACCTACTACTCCAAGCTCCCTCCAAGTTATGTACTTAAACTACACACATAAGGACTGATTCATAAATAGATCATCAACATTATCAATTCGTTTAATATTGAAAATCAACAAATTAAAAATTCATTTGGCAATCCTTTTGTCAGAGAATGACCACAATCATAAGTCGTAAATCGGAATGGATCGTTTATATTATCTGATAAACAACAACTCTCGATATTTCGGCAAAGGCCACATCTCATCATCTACTATCAATTCAAGTTTATCAATGTGTTTGCGGATTTCGGCCAGAAACGGAAGTACCTGATCATGATAAGCAATAGCTTTTTCACGTCCATCTTCAACCTTGTTAGCAATTTTTCTTGCTTCGATCATTTCGGATGTTTTTGATCGGATTGCAGATAAATGTTCTTTTATTTCCTGAATCAAAGATTCCATTTCTTCGTTTTTATCATCTGAAGATGAAAATAATTGTTTATATTTCAACAAATTATCCATTAACAGTGTTTGATAACGAATACCTACGGGAATGATATGATTCATTGCCAGGTCGCCCAATACACGGGATTCGATCTGTATCTTTTTCGTATAAATTTCCCATTTGACTTCATTACGGGCGTGTAATTCTACTTCATTGAAGACATCTGTTTCTGTAAACATTTTCACAGATTCAGGCGTAGTGTATGAATCATAGATTAACGGAACTTTGGTTTCACAATCCAAACCGCGTTGTGCGGCTTCTTTTTTCCACTCTTCACTATAGCCGTTTCCATCAAAACGAATGGGTTTGGATATTTTTATGTATGAACGCATTACATCAAAAAGTGCTTCTTCTTTCGACTTACCTTTCTTGATCAACGCATCCACATCATTTTTAAATTGTTTCAATTGATAAGCAACAGCCGTATTCAATGCAATGATGGCAGACGCACAATTGGCAGATGCTCCCACTGCGCGAAACTCAAAACGGTTCCCTGTAAATGCAAACGGAGAAGTCCGGTTCCGGTCTGTATTATCAATCAGGAGTTCAGGTATTTGTCCGACTCCCAATTTCATTTTTTTCTTGCTGTCAACCATAACCGCATCCTTATCCGAACTATTTTCAAATTTGTCAAGGATATCACTGATCTGGGTTCCCAAAAATGAAGAAATAATAGCAGGAGGAGCTTCCATAGCACCCAACCGGTGTGCATTGGTTGCTGAAGAAATACTGGCTTTCAGCAATCCGTTATTCTTATAAACCGCCATTAAAATATTGGTTATAAAACAAATAAACCTCAGGTTTTCAGTTTGGTCTTTTCCCGGAGAAAGTAAGTTGATTCCCGTATTTGAGGCAAACGACCAATTGCAGTGTTTTCCCGAACCATTGATTCCCTTATAAGGTTTTTCGTGCAGAAGTACATGAAATTTATGTTTGCGAGCCACTTTTTTCATCACTGACATCAACAATAAATTATGATCAACAGCCAGATTGGCTTCTTCATAAATCGGAGCCAATTCGTATTGACTGGGAGCTGCTTCATTGTGCCGTGTTTTAACCGGAATTCCCAAACGATAAGATTCATATTCCAGATCTTTCATGTAAGCCTGCACACGGGGTTGTATCGAGCCAAAATAATGATCTTCCAATTGTTGGTTTTTGGCGGATTCGTGTCCCATCAAAGTTCTTTTTGTAAGTGCAAGGTCCGGGCGGGCCTGATATAAAGCATCATCAACCAGAAAATATTCCTGTTCCCAACCCAGAAAAGTATTTACTTTCTGTACATCCGGATTGAAATAGCGACAGACATCCGTCGCCGCTTTATTTAGTGCATGTATTGCTCTCAGCAAAGGAGTTTTATAATCCAACGCTTCTCCTGTATATGAAATAAAAACAGTTGGAATACACAACGTTTTATCAACGATAAAAGCCGGGGAAGAAGGATCCCATGCAGAATATCCCCTGGCTTCAAAAGTATTTCTGAGACCACCGCTCGGGAAACTGGAAGCATCGGGTTCCTGCTGTGCAAGCAGTTTTCCGCTCAATTCTTCAATCAAACCTCCATTTCCGTCAAACTCAACAAATGCATCGTGTTTTTCGGCAGTACCGTCAGTCAACGGATGAAACCAATGGGTATAATGGGTAGCGCCTTTTTCCATCGCCCACATGCGTAAACCTGCAGCAACATGCTCAGCAACAGAACGATCTAATGTAGTGCCTTTGTCTATGGCATCACTGATCAATTTAAATGTTTCCTTGGAAAGATGTTTTCTCATAGCATCTCTGTTAAAAACATCAATTCCGAAATATTCAGAAGTTTTAACTTCCGGCAAAACAGCCTCTACAGGAACCCTGTTCAGCGCTTTTTCTACTGCATCGAATCGCAATTTGGACATAAACTGTGAATATATTTTTAAGATTAGAAACGACAAATTTACAGAATAAAGTTTTTTCTTTTACTTTTGTCCAGATATTTTTTTAATTCATATAGATTCACGGTGCTAGATATTATGTATAAAGAAGATGAAATTGTAAACCTGCTTCGTGACCCTGCAAGACAGAGGGAAGCATTTTCCCATGTTGTTTCTTACTATGGAGAAAAATTGTATTGGCAAATCCGGAAAATGGTGCTGGATCACGAAGACGCGAATGACATTTTACAAAATACTTTTATCAAGGCATGGATGAACATTAATTTTTTCAGGGGAGATGCCAAACTTTCCACATGGTTGTACAAAATAGCAACCAACGAATGTATTACTTTTTTAAATAATCAACGCCTGAAAAATAATATTTCCATTGATAATGAAGATGTTTTTTTAATCAATAAACTCGAAAGTGATATTTATTTTGATGGAGATGAAGTTCAATTCAAACTTCAACAAGCCATATTAAAATTACCAGAAAAACAACGTTTGGTCTTTAATATGAGATATTATGATGAAATGCCTTATGAACAAATTTCCGAAATATTAGGAACTTCTGTCGGCGCACTCAAAGCATCCTACCACCATGCCGCAAAAAAAATCGAAGACTTTTTAACAGAAAGTCATTAAACCTTTTAATTCTTTGTTAGTCTAAAAAATCGTTGAAAGTTTAATTTATTGTTTAATGCTGAAAGTTTAATTTTTAATTTTCAACATTAAACCTTAAACACAAAAAAGAATTATGGACAAGAAAGTTGATAAAATGGACAGGATTGCTCAAAAAAATCCGTTTCAAGTCCCCGAAGGATATTTTGAGAACCTGACGAATCAGATCATGGAACAACTGCCTGAACAACCATCCATTGAAGAGCCGAAAACAATCAATCTCTGGGAAAAAGCAAAACCTTGGGTTTATATGGCAGCAATGTTTGCCGGAATGGCGCTGATCTTCAAAGTATTTATTTCTCCGGTTGATCAGGCATCTTCAAAATTCGCACAAAACAGGGGGGAAAATAAGACCGAACGCATTATCGTTTCAGATGAAGAAATCGACGCTGCTTACGATTATTATGAAAATCAAGCTGCATTAATCACATATTACGAAGAATCATATTATTGAAAAAAGTATATTATGAAGAAAAAAGTATCACTAGTTTTGGTTTTGAGCTTTTTAATGTCTATCATGACTTTTGCTCAACAAAATGATAACAAAGGAGACAGAAGAAAATCCTTTGAGGAAATGAAAGCTAAAAGAGTAGCTTATATTACGGAAAAAGTCGGACTGACCCCTGCCGAGTCTGAAAAATTCTGGCCGGTCTACAATGAACTTCAGGAAAAGAAAATTACATTGAACCGCGAAGCCAGAAAAGAAATCAGGGAAAAAATGAAGTCGAAAGAAACATTGACGGAAGCCGATTACGAAAAACTGATCAACATCAATGTTGATATCGCTCTCAAAGAAGCTCAGTTAGACAAAGAATATCTTGAAAAATACAAGAAAATTCTCCCTGCTGAAAAAATCTACAAATTACAACGCGCCGATAAAGATTTTATCAAAGGTACTTTTGGTAAATACGGTGCCAAAGGAGTTCTTGGAAAAGACGGCAAGAAAGATGGAAAAGGTCCCAATGACAACAAAGGGAAAAAAGACGGTCAATGATGATAGATAAAAAATGCTGGTAAAGGCTTCATCTTGTGTGAAGTCTTTATTTTTTTAAACAATATCTGAGTGAAATGTGACAAGGTGACAAAAGTCACTCAAAGTTAACTATTTTATAAAACGATTCCTTCGGTTCCAAATTTTCACCAAAAATCAACGGATGATCTTTCCTGTTTTTTACCGGGAAATCATCGAGCCAGGTATAATTGTCTGCCAAACCCCAGAAAGTTACAGATGTGATTTTCCCTTGATTTTTCCTGAAGACATCAAAGATCATCTGATAAAGATCTGCTTGTTTTTTTGCCAGTTTCAGAGTAAAAGCCTGTATTTCTTTCGGTTGATTATTGGCTCCCTCGCCATGATAAGGCGGATAAATGGTTAGGTCCAGCTCTGTAATATGAATTTCCAATCCTAAAGAAGAAAACATGTCGATAGAGGTTTGAATAGCTTCGGCTGTCAGATCCTGCATACTCCAATGTGCCTGCATCCCTATCCCGTCAATGGGAACGCCCTGTGCCAACAAACTCTTCAACATTTGATATGCTTTTTCTCTTTTTTGAGGATTCACCATATTATAATCATTGTAAAATAGCTTTACATCGGGATTGATTTTCTTTGCCAAACGAAATGCTTTGGCAATAAAATCTTCTTTACAAATGCGATACCAACCCGATTTTTCGGTCCGATACATTTCTCCGTTTTTGTCTGAAATGGCTTCATTGACTACATCCCAGCAATATATATCGTCTTTGAAATGAGTCATCACATCGGTCATATATTTTTCCAGGCGTTGGTATAGGCGGGTTGAATCGAGATCGTTTCCATTCTCATCCTGGAAAAACCAATCGGGTGTCTGGTTGTGCCAAACCAGTGTATGTCCTCTCATTTTCAGATTATTCCGGCGGGCAAAACTAACGATCTGATCAGCTTGCCACCAATTGTAACCACCTTCTTTTTTCAACAGGTTTTCAGGCTTCATGGCATTTTCAGCAGTGATGCTGTTGAAATGTGTTTTGATCATTGCTGCTTCTTGTCCTTGCAGATGATTCGGAGAGACTGCCACTCCCATTGGAAAATAATCTTTATACACGGTTTTCAGCGGTTGCCACAAAGCGGCAGATGTTGCATACATGCCGATCATGGTCCCGGTAAAACCTCCGGCTACTTGGGTGCTTAAATTCGTGGCATCTACATTTTCTGCGATTGCCAGCCATTTATCTTTCTCAAATGAAACATAAAAACTGCATAAGCCACCCATGCCTTTAACCTTTAGAGAAAAAGGATTTTGCCGGAGATTTTCCGGAACGGGGATTGTTCCTAAAACTTCTTTTTTGCCTGTATTCTTTTCCAGAACAATCATTTGTTTTCCTTGAATCAGCGTTTTACCTGATATAAAATTGTAGTTTTCATTCTGAAAACAAACCATTCCTGCCAAATCATTATCATTCTGAGGTGAGAATTCAAGTTGTGTGTCTGCTTCAAAAATAAGGTGTTGTTGCCGGATTCCCAGGAATGCAGGATTGCAAACATCTTTGATACTTCGATTTTCAGCATTCATGATCAACTTCCCATTCTCAATCCGATAAAATTGTTTGTCGGGAGTGCGGATAAAGTTCCACTTCAAATCTAATTTGGGTGTATTAAACTCATCTTTCCATTCAAAATTACCTGAATATTGTCCGGGTACGTACTGCACTCCTTTTTTATTGACAATTAACGGGATTTCTTTTCCCTGGGGAAGAATCACCGGGAATTCATCTTTTTTCCATTCAAACGGCAGTAAAAATGTCTCCCGGCCGGTATTGTAGAAATTGTCTTTATAAGGACGGCAAGCCAGAAATACTGCCCACCATTGTCCGTTTTTATCCTGTAAAATATCTGCATGGCCGGCACAGGTAATTTTATTCTCCCTGTTTTCAGCTAAATCTCTTTGTGTAAGAATGGGGGTAACCTGGGAAGGAATATATTTGCCCCAGATATCTTTGCTCCGGAAGATCACTTCGGAATGGTTTTCAGCAGTGCCGCCTTCAGCAGCCATTAAATAATAGTACCCATCCTTTTTATATAAATGAGGAGCTTCGATCCAGATCGGTTTTTTACTCTTGTCAACTCCTCCATCAATCACGATTTTGGACAGGCCAACGGTCTGATCGGTATTTACATCAAATTCGTGCATCCAGATAGCACGGTGTCCCTCCCACTCCGGAGTTCCTTCGGGAGCATCGTTGTGAACAATATAAGCTTTTCCGTCATCATCAAAAAACAAAGACGGATCAATACCTCCGACTTTAGGAAGAACAATTGGGTCTGACCAACCCAGATCCGGATCTTTTGTTTTAACGATGAAATTGCCGATACCATCCACACAAGTAGTAATCAGATAGAATGTATCGTTGTGCGGATTGTATGAAATGGCGGGCGCATAAATTCCTCCTGAAATACGGATACCTGTCAAATTCAATTGAGACAGTTTGTCCAATACATAACCTATTTGTTTCCAGTTAATCATATCCTTACTATGAAAAATCGGAATACCCGGATAATATGAAAAACTGGAATTGACCAGATAATAATCATCTCCTTTGCGGCAAATACCCGGATCGGGATAGCATCCTGCCAATATAGGATTATAATAAGCATCCTTTCCTATCTTCTGATGATAAACGGCATCATCTCCTTTGTAATGGAAATATTCGAAAGAGACCTGCTGTTGTTGGGCTTGTATAGCCAAAATGTTTAACAGGCACATCAGGAATAAGCAGCATGTTTTTTTCATACATAAATATTTATTGTGACAAAATTAATACATCCTGATTCTTCTATAATTCTCAGCCGTTACATAAAGTTATCTATTGAAACGGGTCAATTTATTTTTTGTAACAATTATTTGTTTTGGGGTTACTTAAGAGAGTATATTTGTATGCTCTAAAGATACTTGTTCAAGGATACACTATTTGAATATAATTACTCATGCGTTACCTTAAATTAATATTATTCATTATCCTTTGCTTATGTCCGAAAAATATGTTCGGACAAACGGCCTGTTATTTCGAACACTATTCGACAGAAAACGGACTGCCTCAGTTTACCATAACAGATATGTTGCAGGATCGTAAAGGCTTTATGTGGTTTGCTACGTGGGATGGATTTTCGAAGTTCGACGGTTATACTTTCCGGAATTTTAAAGTACGGGGCGAAGATACTTACCAGATGGAAAGTAACCGCATTCAACACATTTATGAAGACAGGTATGGAAATATCTGGCTTCACTCGTATGATGACGAAGCACACTGTTTTAATCCTTACACTGAAACTTTTAAAGGACTGAAGTCGTTCAGGGAATACCAAAATCTTCCGTTTAAGTTATCCAAAATCGAAACATGTCCTTCGGGAAAAGTATGGTTATTGTCTGAGAAAAACGGATGCGTTTGCATAACCGATTCTTTGTTTTCCGTTCAAATATACAACCGGGAATCAAACAGATTGAAAGATAACATCGTACATCAGGTTTTTGAGGATCAGAAGCATAATTCATGGATACTTACGAATAACGGACTGAGTTTTATCCGGAACGGGCAATATGAACCAGTTTCTTTCTTTTCCGGAAACGAAGGACAAAGTTTCTTTTCGGCCACGGAATTTGCAGACGAAATATGGTTTGGGTCAAACAACGGAAAGATTTGGAGGTATTCAAAGTCAACCGGGAAATTCAGTCTTTTTCCCATGCCTTCCGGTTCGGATATCGGAAGCTTTCAGAAGATCTCTGATAAAGAAATCCTGATTGCCACATCCGGCGACGGCTTTTTTGTTTATGATTTTCGTGATAAGAATTTCCGTCATTACAATACTACATCGGTAAAAGAGCTGAAAAGCAATAAGATCAGAGCGCTTTTTTTCGACAGCAGGAAACAATTCTGGTTTGAAACCGACGGGTTGGGCATTTACCAGTTCGATCCGAAGGCAAAAACTGTAAAGTATTATATTGTGAAAATAAACGATCCGGCTATTACCACCATTCCTCCCGCTTCCGATATTTTGGAAGATATTCACGGAAGAATGTGGGTACAACCCCGTGGCGGCGGTTTTTCTCTTTACAATGAAGCAGAAGATCGTTTGGATCCTTTCTACAATGAAGAGTCATCTCCTTACTGGCGTTTTTCCAATATTCTGCATTCGCTTTTTTCAGACAAACAGGGTAATCTTTGGTTTTGTACGAGATCACACGGATTGGAAAAAGTTGTTTTTGGCAATGACAATTTTAAGACCATCCGGATCAATCCCGATATTCACTCCTCGGTTGCAAATGACGTGAGGGCTGTTCTCCAGGATAACGATAAACGGTTGTGGGTAGCAACAAAAGACCGGAACCTGACCATTTACGATGAACAATACCGCCGGATCGGGAGTTTTTCCGAAACCGGGGAAATAAACCGGAATCATACTTTTTCGGGAATTGTTTACAGCATGATGAAAGACGACGAGGGCAATATCTGGCTGGGAACCAGAACCAACGGGTTATTTAAAGTGAAAAAGACAGATGATCTCCATCATTACAAGGTCGAACATTTCAAGAAAGACCCGAATGATATTCACAGTCTCAGCGAAAATGTAGTGTACAGCATTTTCCAGGATTCGAAAAAGAATATCTGGATCGGCACTTACGGCGGCGGACTTAATTTGGTGAAAACCGACAAAGAAGGAAGAACAACTTTTATTAATCACCGGAATGGTCTTAAAAACTATCCTCTTAAAACCGGATACCGGATCCGTTGTATTTCGGAAAATAAATACGGAAACATTTGTGTAGGAACAACAACCGGCTTAATCATGTTTTCTTCCGGCTTTTCACGTCCGGATGACATCCTGTACAAGCACTACACACGTGTGCCGGGAAACAGGGAAAGTCTGGGAAACAATGATGTGCACGGAATATGCAATACACATAAAGGAGAAATGTTTCTGGCTACCTTCGGTGGCGGACTGAATAAAGTCGTCAGTTATGATCCAAACGGATTTCCTTTGAAATTCAGGTCTTATACGATGCAGGACGGATTGCCTACCGATGTTTGTCTGGCCGTTCTGGAAGATGAAAACGGAAAACTATGGATCAGTATGGAAAATAGTCTCTCCAAATTTGATCCGGACAGAGAAGAGTTTGAAACCTTTGCGGAGATTAAACGATTGATGATGACAGGCAGTTTTTCCGAAGCTTCGGCTTGCAGGCTTCAAAACAATGATTTGGTGTTCGGATTTTCAAACGGCATCCTGCATTTTTCTCCGAAAGAAATCAAACACAGTAATTTTAAGCCTTATATCGCACTGTCGGATTTCCGCATCCATAACCGGAGGATGCTTATTAGCGGAAAAAATTCTCCGTTGACAAAAAACATGGATGATATGGAGAAGCTTGTTTTATCCCGCAATCAAAATTCGTTCAGCATCGAATATGCCGCACTCGACTTTGTTTCAACGGACAATATTTTATATGCTTACAAACTGGAAGGGTTTGATAATGACTGGGTGTATGTACAAAAAAAGAGAGAAGCCGGTTATACCAACATTCCCAAAGGTGATTATATATTCAGAGTCAAATCAACCAACAGTGAAGGCGTTTGGATCGAAAATGAAAGGACTCTTCCGGTCAGGATACTGCCGTCGTTTTGGGAAACACCTTGGGCAATACTCATTTATATATTGCTTGCGATTAGCATCATTTACCTGACAGTGCGTATCTTGTTCTCATTCTATCGTTTACGGAAAAATGTCGAAATGGAAAAATACCTGTCGGAAATGAAGTTGCGCTTCTTCACCGATATTTCACATGAGATACGTACTCCGCTAACCATGATATCGGCTCCTGTGGAACATCTATTGAATGATGATGAAATTTCCGAACGGGCAAAGGGACATTTGACTTCGATTTCACGGAATACGAATCGCATGTTGAGGCTTGTGAATCAAATACTTGATTTCAGGAAAATACAACAATCCGGTCTGAAAGTTCAGGAAATAGATCCGGGTCCTTTTATCGAGAGTATTTGTCATAATTTCGATGAAGCAGCCCGAAAGAACAACATCCGGTTTCAATTTATCAATCAGGCCAAAGGTGCAAAAATATGGGTTGCTCCTGATTTACTTGAAATGATCATCACAAACCTGTTGTCGAATGCATTCAAGTACACTCCCGGAGAAAAAACGATTACGGTAACGATACAAGAAAACGACAAACACCTGGCAATAGAAGTGAAGGACGAAGGAATCGGCATTTCAAAAGAAAAACAAAAGAATCTGTTCGTACGTTTTGCTTCGTTCAATGAAGATAAATCGAAACCAAGCACAGGTATCGGGCTTTCGATTGTAAAAGACCTGGTGAACAAACATGCGGGGAATATTTCAGTAGAAAGTGAAGCCGGAAAAGGAAGTACTTTTACCGTTTATTTTATGAAAGGAACTGAGCATTTCGATAAAAATATCGAATTCATAAAAAACGGTCAACCTGAAAGTCTTCAGGCAAAAGATGAAGTATCCGGTACTGAATCCGGCATTAAAAACGGGAATAAAAAGCATTCGATTTTGATCGTTGAAGATAATACGGAATTAAGAACGTTTATCCGGACAATCCTTGAAAACGATTATGAGATCATTGAAGCCGGCAATGGTATAGACGGATTGGAAAAAGCCGAAAGAGACAATCCTGATTTTATTGTCAGTGACATCATGATGCCTTATATGGACGGAATAGAATTATTGCAACGGCTAAAAAGCAATATCAACACAAGTCATATTCCTGTTGTCCTTTTAACGGCCAAAACCGCCATTGAAAATAAGTTGGAAGGATTGATGCACGGAGCTGACGATTATATAACTAAACCTTTCAGCGTACAATATTTCCGCGCCCGGATAGATAACCTGTTGGAACAAAGAAAACGCTTGCAGGAAGCTTTTCGCTCCCGGTTCACTTTACCTGAAAAGACGGATTCCGCTTCCGGAGAATCTCCATCCGTTATTTCTCAGGAAGAAATATTCATCAACAAGGTTATAGAAATCATCGAAAAACATATGGATGACAGTGAGTTTACGATCGATGACCTGAGTGCTGATATTGGCATGAGCCGCTCGGTATTTTTTAATAAAGTAAAAAGTTTAACAGGACTCTCTTCATTTGATTTCATCCGTGATGTCAAACTGAAAAGGGCCGCTCAATTATTGTCTTCCGGTCAATATATGGTGAAAGAAGTGTCTTACATGATCGGTATTTCAGATACAAAACATTTCGGGAAGATATTCAAAGCAAAGTATGGGGTAACTCCGCAGGAGTATAAGAAAATGAGTTAATGTGCCAATAAATCAATGTGCCAATGTGCCAATGATTAAAAGGGTATTTCATTGGCATATTGGCACATTAGTCCATTATTTTACAACTAGTTTTGAACTGAATTTCTGTCCGCAAACTTCATCCATAATATGAACGATGTAGAATCCGGCCTTCATATTTCCACGCTCTACTGTTGTTGTATTTCCGGTAAACACTTCCCGGTATATTTCTTTTCCGCTTAAATCTATAATGCGTAAAGCATATGTTTTTTCTTCCAAAATATCGGAAATTCTGACCGTGAACTGAGTGGTTACAGGTTGTGGAAAGATTGACATTCCGTTGACGGATTCTTTGCCGGAATCGTGAACTTCATCTATCCCGGTTGAAATTCTGGTTTCGAAACATCCCAGGTCGGGTTTTAATCCGTTGAAGAATATTCCTTCCGTGATTGTTCCCGTATCGATCAATTTAGAATTACCAGATTTGATCTGCATAAAATTCACGTCGGGCAAACTGCCGTCGGCCTTTCTCGGAGCTAAAACTCCGGTGGTATCGATTGTTACATAATCCGATGCGGAAGTCATAAAGTCACAGGTAATTCTTTCTCCTCCGATCAGCTGGCAGGGAGCATAAGCCGATTTATCGACATCCAGGCCGTCGCACACAGCAACACTGTTGATTAATGTCAGTTTCTTGCCGGGGGCTAATATCGTACCGTCAATTTTATAAGTATAATGGTTTTTGTTGGCGAGATATTTGTTCGAATATCCGGTGCAATTAATCAACGTCATGCTTCCCACATTGTGATTCTGGTCAAAACCTTTCATCAGGTTGTTGAAAGCCAGGCAACGTCTCATAATCACATTGTGTCTCTTATCATAAGTGCCGCTGCCACCCAATTTAAAACCGTTGCCGTTTCCTTTGGTTTCTTTTCCGTCTTTCCAGAAACCATTGTTAAAAGCCCAGCAGTTTTCCATGACGGTCAACATATCATCGGGAAATCCGCCGTCTGCGGTTTCCGCCAAAATACCGTCCCATCCGTCGTCAGAATTATTCCATGCACGACAACCGTAGAAATAGTTGCCTGTTCCTACCGTTAACTTCGGAGCGAATCCGTCGGCATTTCCGTCTCCGGGATCCCGATTGTAGTATGAATCGCAGTTGATGATTTGATTGTATTCAGCCAGATTCTTCAGTTGCAGTCCCGTATCTTTATTTTCAAAGAAAGAACAGAATTCTACAATGTTATGATGAGCCTCGTCTGTCCGGGTTTTTACATCTACATATGTACCACCCGAAGGCTTGTTGCGCTCGATCAACATTCCATTGTCGCCTGCGCCTTTGATATCCAAACCATAAAAATGCCAGTAACTTCCGGAGACCCGTATACCCTGATTGGAAGCATCCAGAGGCATGGCAGAGAAATCAAGCAAGGCGCGTTTTCCTTTCTCAGCAAATAAACAAATCGTACCGCCGTCAGCTTCACCGGTTTTATCGGCATTGATTCGCGTAGTATAGTGATAAGTACCGCCCTTCATATAAATCGTATCTCCAGGCATCACCAAATCAATTGCTTTTTGTACTGAATAGAACGGTTTTTCGAATGATCCGTCTCCTGTAACATCGTTGCCGCCGGGCGCTGCATAATAGATTTTTGAAGGAGTGGTGGTAAAAGATACTTCTTCTCCATAAACCGTCCCTACACTGTTTGTCACATAAGCGCGAACAAAATACTTCGTGTTGCTTTTCAGATTACCTATCGTATTTGTAAATGTTCCCAAAGCATTTTCTCCGGCGGTTTTTGTGTCTTCAACTGTAGGCATTCCGGTTTGATTCCAGCACAAGCCACTGATTATCGATGCATTTCCATTGTCGGTGATTGTTCCGCTTCCGGATGCCTTATAAGAAAGGACACTTGTAATACCGGATGTTGCGACTGAAGGAAGACGGATACTTCCGGTGGTGAATGTCTCAACATTTCCATATCCGGCTCCTGCTTCATTAATGGCATAGGCTCTATAATAATATTGGGTTTCCGGATTCAGATTCATTATCATAGTTTGGAAAGTATCGGTATTGGTGTTGTCTGTCACCTTATTATTTTGCACCGTCGGATTTCCACCGGTATTCCAACAAACACCCCGTTCCAAGATTGGGGCTCCGCCGCCGTCAATGACAGTACCGCCGCTTATTGCAGTTTCTCCTGTAACATCCGATGCCAGAATCGTACTTATCATGGGAATGGTTGCCGGTTCGGTAGTAAACGAAACGGTTTCGCCATATCCTGTTCCTGCTCTGCTTCTCGCATATGCCCTGAGATAGATTTTCTTTCCGGCCGGTAGTCCCGATAATTCGACAGAAAAAACTCCTTCCCCGGAATTGTTTACCATTATGTTATCAGCAATGAGAGGTATAGCATCAAGACTCCAGCAAACTCCGCGTTCAACCACTGATTTTGAACCTTCGGATGTTACTTCGCCTCCCGATACGGCTGTATTCTTGGTGATATTGGTAACAGGTGTAGTTGCAACGGCCGGTACTGTACCCGAAGGAAACACCGTAACGGACAAATTATCGATATCGGCATCACCTCCGCTTTCGTTGGCTACCTTAATCCTGTTTACTGATGAACTGCTAACCGAAACCACATTCGCATCATCCTTTGTGGTCTTTATGGTTTTCAACAATGTCCAGTTTAGTCCGCCGTTAGCTGAAGTGTAAATTGTTAATTCCCTCTCTCCGCGTCCTTCATCAAAAGAGACATCGGTCACTCCATCTTCGAGAATGGGAGTTATTACATATGAGCCGTTTTTTACAAGCCGGAGATTATATGGCGAACCATCCCGGATGTATAATGTATTTGAACCTTTATATGCTCCTTTATAAATCCATGTGCCTTGTCCCGGGACTTCTATTTCCATATCTGATGAAGGATTCGTTGCCGGAAAATGACTGGTATCGTTAAACGGTTGCATCCAGTAAGCCAATGGGGCGTCAGCAGAACGGGTTGTAAATGTAACTTCTTCTCCGTAATTCACGCCTGATGCTGTTGTTGCATAAGCTTTGAGATAATAGGTTGTTCCGGGTGTCAGCCCTTCGATGGAAGCCGTAAAATTCCCGGTTGTTCCGGTAAATTCCACTTTATTCGAAAATACGTCCGGCAAGCCTGTTGTATTGTAACATACGCCGTAATTTGATATGGAAGAGCTTCCGTCGGAAACAATCATTCCTCCGGCCGTAGCCGAGGTTTGCGTAATATTAACTACATCGGTGGTTGTAACCGTAATTCCTTTGGATCCTGCACTTGTTATTTTAATATTGTCGAGATATACTCCACCGTTTGAATTGGTCGAGAAACTAATATATCTGACATCGGGATCGTTGATGACGACTTTTCTTTCTGTCCATTCGCCGGGTACCGAAAACGATTCGACCGGGGCGCTCCATGTTACCATATCGGTAGAGGTTGATACCGTAATTGTTCGTCCTCCTCCGGTAGGTTTACTGGCATGATATGTAAGAACTCCCGCTCCATGATCGAGTTTAGGAGAAATAAGCGCATTCGTTTTGGTGGCGATAACAAGGCTGTAGGCGCCATCCTGAGCATAAGCATTTGTTTGAATGTTATTTTTGGCTACGATCCATGTTCCCGTTGAAGAAACAACCGGGTTCGACGAACCTGATGCGGCCGCCCATTCCGAACCTTCAAAACTCTCCGGTTCGTATGTGTACGATTGTGCAACAGATTGAATCGAAAATGAAAAGAAAACAGACAACAGCAAAAGCTTCATGCAGGAAGAGAATCGGCCTGTTGAATCACTCATTTTTAAATAGGTTATTTTCATATCGTAATTATTTAATTGATTTAAGAACACTTTATATTCTTTTTTTCGGACAAAGGCAAAGGATAGATTACACACGATTCTTTCGCCTTTATCACGTACTTACCAGATTACTTTTATCGTCTTATTATCGGTTATTGTACGCACCAAATAAATACCCCGGGAGAAATTACTCATGTCTACATTCCCTTTCCCGGAAAATGCAATCCGGCCCATAATGTCATATACCTGTATTTCCGAATCTTCTGGATTATAAATCATCCCATTCTCAAAATATACAGACACGTTTGTACTTATAGTGTTGTCATTGGTAGTAATAGGTTTCGACAATGAGATATAAAAAAGATAAGATTCTCCACTGACTTTTGCAATGTTGTAAGTTCCCGGAGCAAGGTTTTCTACATAAATTTTTCCGTTTGTTACGGCCAATGTACCCACACCATTGTCGATTTTAACTGTTTTACCGTCAGACTCATTGAAAAATAGCGTGAGGTTCATGGCAGAAGTAGTTGTAAAAGTTATTTTTGATGTAGAACCCATTTTCAGGCAACAATTATAGCTGGTGCCGTTAACGATTACACTTCCTTTACCGGTCGAAGTAGCCCCCTCTATGGCAAAACCTGATGAAGTTCCCAATCCTAAAAGCTCACAGATACCGCCTCCTGTTCCTTCTCCGATTTCAGATCCGCCGCCTTCGTCTCCTCCTCCGGGTTCTTCATTGCCGCCACCGGCATTTTCAATGCCTTGTACGGCAATCAAAGTTGAGTTGTAATTGGTAATAGCCGTCTTTAACGGAATGTTGACATCAGAAGAAGCGTCATCGATGCTGTTATCGAATGACCATTGAAAATCTCCTCCGTCAACTCTACCGGCATAAGCGGTTACAATATCTTTTACATTGTCAGGAGCATCAGGATTGTATGGATACATGTCAGGATTGGTATCGAAGTTGGTATAAGCAAATCCTCCTTTTACCGATTTTACGGATGATGGAATTTGTTCTTCCCGTGAAGCAACGAGATAAGCATCGAATTGGGTCGGATGTTCTGTTTGATAAACAATTCTGTCCGAATTCTCAAATTTGTTGTTAAAAGCTTTCGTCATACCTCCGTCTTGGCCCGAAAATGTTCCTTTGGCTGTATATGTACCTGTAATGGAATCGTAAGCATCCGTTCCCTGTCCGGAAATCATCATCGGACGATCGCTGTTTCTGAAATAGTTGGCTTCTACAAAAGCGGAGCTTTCTGTTGTATTGCCGATGCAATATTTGGCGACCCCGTCGAAATAATTGTTGTAAACGTGTGCAGTAGCATAATGCAAACGCGGATTCCGGGAGTCGGAATGGTCAAACCAGTTATGGTGGAACGTCACATAAAAAGTCGGAACAGTTTCCGTGGAACCGCCACAACCCATTGATTTACCTGTTTCCCAAAAATGGTTGTATGAAATGGTAATATTCGAGGAATTATATTTCATATCAATGGTACCGTCGCCCTTTACCTGATCGGCATCGGAACCGGGGGCGCCGTAAAAGAAATCATTATTGTGAATCCATATATTAGCATTATCCGTATCTAATGAAACAGCATCATCTCCGAAAAGCATGATGGCGACATTCCGTATTTCGATAGCGGAAGATCTTTTCATGCAAAAGCCATAACCATAAGCTGTCGCATCATCTCCTACTCCTTCAAATGTAATATTGGAAATGGTTCTTGTCGAATTGTTGCTTCCTGTAAAAGAGATAAAATTACCGTCTTTCAACCCGGTGATCTGATCGCCTTTGATAAGGCCGATCATGCGGATAATCAATGGTGTTTTATCATATCCTTTGCCATATTCAGCAAGAATATTCGTTAATCCGGTAACAGAAGCAGGCGTTCCTTTATCGTTGTTAACATTGCACGTAACAGTATTTACGTTGGTAGCCGTTACATAAATGATTCGAGTTCCGTTTTTTACAGTACCATCCATGTTATATCCCCCGGGTATTATATTTCCTGAAAATGCAAATCCTTCCCTGATCTGAACTTTAACCGTCAATACCGGAGTAACTGCACTTTCAAATTCCGTTCCCGCTTCGTTCACAGCTTTAACTGTCAGGGTATAATTTCCCGCTTTAAGTCCGGGTACATCCGCACGATAATAATCCGGATATTGACGAATCAGTTGATTGTCGATTTTTTGACCGCTTATTCCTTCACCCGAATAATATACATTGTAGCTCACAGCATTGGCAACAGGTTGCCAGGTTACATAAGCGGTTTCCAGTGAACCGGCTTGCTTGGTTATTGTCAGCGCCATAATTTTTCCTGTAATCATCAATGCCGGCAATAGTAAAAGTAGAAGTTTCTTTTTCATTGTTATGTTAATTTAAGACCATTAATATTATTTACTGATAATTGATCAATATGAAAGTGAAT
>JAVBLQ010000018.1:0-15254 GCA_031553435.1 Bacteroidales bacterium
TGCGAAAGTTCCGCAAACATAAATTTGCTCAGCGGGAGACTTGCGACATTGTCGCAAACGTAAATTTGCTCAGGCGCAAACTTGCGACATTGTCGCAAACGTAAATTTGCTCAGGCGCAGACTTGCGACATTGTCGCAAACGTAAATTTGTTCAGGCGCAGACTTGCGACATTGTCGCAAACGTAAATTTGCTCAGGCGCAGACTTGCGGAAGCTCTGGAACAGCATTTTACAAATAAAAGCAGGATAAAAACCGGAATAAACTTTCAGGAAAACCAAATAAGAAGGAAATTTCTTCATCAGGTTTATGGGGATATAATAAGATTTTGATTTATAAGTCTAAACCTCCACCACAATTAGTCAAAAATTACCCCTTATATGTATTATTTGTACTTAATTTTGACTCTAAGCGTCTAAAAATGAGAATATTTTAAAATAGAAAACGAAAAATCATTAACATTAAACACAACTTTTATGCAAAAAACACTTTTACTGCTGGTTTTGGCTTTATTGGGAAACTTTTGGCTTGCCCATGGGCAAACAAGTTATGATTTCAGAGATAGTACGATCATCACTCGTGGAGGAAGTGAAGACGGAACTCTTACTTTAAGTGGAGGTTCATTTAAATTGCATGGTGCAACTTATGGCATGAACATGAAAGCAGGAGGTAAAATCCGTATTGCAGTAACCGGGAGTAGTACGATCAAATTTTTAGGATCTGCTCATTCAAGTCTCAATTTGGTGGGTTCGACTTCCGGTGGAACTGTACTTGGAGTTCAATACACAAAAGTAGCTACCGATTTGGTCGACACTTACGATTTTGTGTATGATGGTCCTGCAGATATACTTGAATTTACAACAACTACAAAAGATGGCGGAGGTTCGGATTTATACCTGCCTCTTATCACGGTGATTCCGCCAAAGCCGGGAATAGAATCTGGTTCTCCGGAAAAAAATGTTATTTATTATTATGATTTTCGTGACGGAAGCATTGTTCCAACTAATACTGATGGGAAATCCAATATTTCCAAAGGACTCGTTTCGGTTAATGTAGGTGCAAGCAATGCGTATGGATATAATGGCGCACAACATGGTTCCGTTTTCAAAACAGGAAATCAAATCGTTTTACAAGTTGCCGGAAATTCATACATCAAAGTCGGAGGTTGCCAATATTCGAATGGAACTATGACGGTTTCAAGTTCAACCGGAACTTTTGCCGAAACAACCTTGTCTTCAAAAACAGCTTCTTGTTATCATCAGGATGGTTCTACTGTCAATTTCTTGTATGTTGGTGGTGCAGGAACGGTTACAATCGACTTTACAGGAACAAATTATATTCCATATATCGGAGTTGTTCCTTCTCCGTTCAATATTGAGCTTACTCAATGGGCGCAAAAAACAGGATCGGTAACTGTTAATGGGGTTAAAGTAGATGTTACTATGGGAGCTACTTCATCGGATGCAGCGACAGTCAATGTTTCGGAAGGAACCGTTATCAGTGCAACTGCAGAACTCGCTTCTATCCGCATTAATTTGGGCGGAAAAGCTTTGAACACAGTGACGACTGCTTATTCAGGTGATATCAACAGTGTTACTGTGTCTGGCGATACTTTACTTATCAATTATAAGGATGGAAATAAAAAACCTTATGGTTATAAAATTTATGTTGCCGACAATAGTAAAACGGTTTTGGCCGAACCGGGAAAAACTTACAGCTATAACTTCTTTGATGGAAGTGTACTTCCTCAAACATCTTATCAAACATTACGTTACAAAACATTTATTTCGGCAGATGGTATTTTAACGATGAATAGTAATACCGATACACCATCAGGACAATTCGGATATCATGATGCTGCGCATGGAGCTGTATTGTTTCCTGGAAACTCCATGGATATTGTTGTTGCCGGTGATGCAACTGTTTCTTTCGGAACTTGTCAATATGGAAGCGCTACCGATGCTGTTTTTATCATAACAGATCAATCAGGAAATACGTTGGGCAGCGTTCAGGCGAAAGATAATACAGCCTCTTGTTCTTCCCATAGTTTTAGTTATACAGGTCCTGCCGGAGTATTGAAGGCGACTTTGTCAAGTGCAAACTATCCGAAAGCAGAAATTTACATTCATAACGTATCTATCGAAAATGCAGCAGAAATAATCAAATCAGTGAAGGCTGATGTTTGGGATTTCGGTGCAGCTCAATTAGACGAATCATTGTATAACAATAAACTTACCGAAGAAGTGATCAATAGCTGGTATCCGGGGGTAGAGCCCGGAACAACGGGAAAATCGCTTCCTCAGGGATTTACTGTAGGCGTTTTGAGTTGGGTCGGAGGAACAAACAGCGATCGTATCCGTACATCGAACACAAACTTAACCCGCTATGATTCAAATGGATGTCCTGCAACCTTTGATAATAAAACTTTCACAGGAAATTTATATGTGAATGCAAGTGCAGCGCCCACCCGCTATATCGGGCTTACTCTAAGTGAAGACGATGAAGTGCTTGTTTATGCAAAATCGCAAAACGGATTGGGTAAACTGACTTTCGAATATATGGGTGACAATACGCAGAAAGATGTGGCAGATGTGGCAAGTTCTTTGGGAGTTTCCAAATTCGTTGCAAAAAAAGGCGGTTCTTATCATATTTATGATTCAGCCGACAAACCATTCTATTATCGTATTCTGAGAAAAGATGCAACTTATGTTACGCTCAACGGTTCGCTGAATACAACTCAGGCATCCGGTATACCGGCAGAATATAGCCTTGTTTTGACGAATGAAGCTGGAAAACAATTTACAAAAACACTGACTTCCGGCTCGACCAGCTATAGCATTCAGGTTCCGGTTGGTTATACCTATCAACTTAGCTTGGGAAATGCTAACGGATTTATTATTACCAATGGAACTTCTGTAACACCGGAAGCTAATACTACCCATGATATCATTATCATGAAAGTAATTACCAATAATTTATCCGGTTCTATCAAAGGATTGACCAGCACTCAGGCGAAAGATCTGGAGTTGATACTTACACCTGAAAATACAAATCTGGTATTTGTCCCTGATCTTGTAATCAATCAAACAGATTTAACTTATACTGTTGATATTGAACCGAATAATAAGTATACTATTTCTGCAAAAGGTGTTAACGATTATTATATTACCAATGATGTTGTCAATATTTCGGCAGATGCTGATTTCGACATCGTTTTTGATAAAAAACCGGTATATAAAATTAATATCATTGCCAGCGGATTGAATGCAGAGCAGACTTTAAAATTGAAAGTTACATGTAAGAACCTGAATGAACCGGGATATTCATATGCTTTTACAGGCTTAGAAAATGTCTGTTTACGTGATGGTGTTTACTCAATTACATGTAGTGGTCTGGATGAATATCCGTTAGAATTGGGTTCTACATCCAATCTGACTGTAAATGGTGCGGAAACATCTAAGACATTAGCATTTAAACCTGTTATCAACTGGTCATTCGACGATGCGGTTATTACCAACGGAGTCACAACAGCTTACAAAGGTATGTTGCTTACAGGAACAGCTTATAACGAAATTGCCAAAGGACATTTGGTGATTAAAGACAATGCAACCGCTAAGATTCCTGTAAATCCGGGAGAAAAATTGATTGTTACTTATTACTATTCAGCTAAATTCAATGTAGATGTAGGAGAAGTGGTTGAAACATCATCCGGAAGCACATCCAAATTTGAAACAAAAGAGTTTATCTATTCAGGTTCTGTTCCCGGTTATATGACAATCAACAATATTTCAGGAACAACAACTTATATCACAGATGTGACCGTTGCTAAAACTTTGAGTTATTCTCCGGTTATTACAGTAGGTAATGATAAAGAATATCAAACAATTAATGATGCGCTTTCAGCAGTCCGCGCCATGACTCGTCCTCATGCTGAACGGGTAAAAATCATGGTCGATCCCGGTAATTATGAAGAAATGCTGGTGATCGATGTCGATAGTGTTTCCATTATTAATGCATCGGCAACACCAAGCATTGCTTTGCTGAATAAAGGCGTTGATATCGATGAAAATGCAGTCAGAATTACATCGTATTATGGTCATGGTTACAATTATTTCAGTATGGGAACCAACCAGAAATGGAGTGAAGATGCTTTGAGAGTTAACAAGGAAAATGGCTACACTACTTACAGCAATACAGGTAGCGGAACCACCAACAGTTCGTACTGGAATGCAACAGTAGTTGTTTCTGCCAAAGGATTTGAAGCTTCGGATATTATCTTTGAAAATTCGTACAATCAATACATTTCTAAAAAAGAGTCGGAAGATGTGGTTGTTGAATGGGCTTCGGGCGGAAAAGGAACCCGTCCTACCGATTATGGCAATACAAGTGTTCAAAATAAGAGTTTTGTAGAAAGAGCTGCCGCCATTGCTTATACTGCCGGTGGCGATAGAAGTATACTTTATCGATGCCGTGTTGTTGGCCGTCAGGACTCATTTTTCGGAGCAGAAGGCGTTCGTGTTG
Source organism: Bacteroidales bacterium (assembly GCA_031553435.1). Lineage (GTDB taxonomy): Bacteria > Bacteroidota > Bacteroidia > Bacteroidales > Azobacteroidaceae > JAVBLQ01. The sequence continues at coordinate 4,519 of JAVBLQ010000018.1, forward strand.
TGGCTTTCAAGGGCTCACTGATGGGAGGCACCGATTATTTGTTCGGAGGAATGACGCTGGTTGCTTATCAAAGCGAATTGGTGATGAATACAAGTGAAACAAGCACAGATGTTGCTTATATCACAGCAGCGCAACAAAGTAGCGCACGAGGGTATTTGTTGTATAATTGTACAGTTACTTCAGCTACACCAGGAACGGAAACAGCATCACAACATTATTCCAATCCCGGATACTTGGGACGTCCATGGCAGGCAACTACCAGTGAAGTAGTATTTTATAATACAACTATTAAAAAAACGGACATTCCGGCTCATTCCGGAAAATCATTGGTGGCTCCTGTTGGTTGGTTAAATACGCTGGGTGGAGAATCAAATAAATGTTACGAGTATGGCACAATTGAAGAATCCGGTGAAAATAATTCAACCAGTCGTGCTTCGTGGTCGCATCTTTTATCAACTCCTCAATTGAGTGACGGAACAGCAATAACTACCTTTAATTTCACCAAAGGATCTGATGGTTGGAATCCGATTCCTTCTCTTATTACAGGAATTAAAGATGCTGTAAATAATGAACATCACAGTGCTTTGACTTTATTGCAGGCCGGTAATATAATTAAAATATCAGGTATTGATGCGGCAACAAATATATCTGTTTATGGAATCAATGGAGTATTGAACAACACTATGGTTGCTACTACCGATGCTCAATTTACATTGCAACCCGGTTTTTGGATTGTGAAAGCTTCAAATGCAAAAGGTCAGCTTGTGTCGAAGGTTTTGATTCGTTGATCCGGATTAAATGATAATTAAGAAACTGTTTAAGTTTTCAAAATGGAAGGTGAAAGGGGAGGTCGCTTCCGCTCCTTGTGAACTCGCTTCACTCGTTGTGAAGAGGTGACAATGCGACAAACGTCACTTTGTCACAGTTCACCTTTCACAAGGGAACAAAGAGACCTTCACCTTTCACCTTCCATTTTGAAAACTTAAACAGTTTTTAAACTTCCTTCCTCATTAAAAGTCATAATTATAGTCTGATTGTTGGTTTATTTTTTACTTCAAAATAATATTTTGAATGAATTTAATGATATTTTTGTAGAGTCTTGATTTATGATAAATTTTACTTTTAATAAAAAATTGACAATGAAAAACTTAATTATTTCCGGATTATTCTTAGTGCTTTTGTTTTCCTGTAAATCTGCCAAAGAACTTGCTCAGGATGGAAAATACGATAAAGCCTTTAACAAAGTTGTCGGAGATTTGAAGAAAAAACCTTATGACACTGAGTCTTTACAAATTTTGAAGCTTTCTTTCGATAATGCGAATAGTGCTGATTTGAATAGAATAAATCAACTCTCGCTTAAAAATGCTCCTGATCGGTGGGATGAAGTTGCCAAAATATATCAATCTCTTCAGAATCGTCATGAAAAAATGCAGCAAACTTTACCGTTTTTAGATGCTTCCGTCCGATCAGAAATCAGAACGTTCGACTATACTTCTCAGATTGTAAATGCCCAGAGAAATGCTGCCGATTATAAATATTCCAAAGGCATTTCCCTTTTGGATATGAATAATAAATTGAAGGCGAGGGAGGCTGTCAATTATTTAAAACAGGCTCGAAAATACGATCCTGATTATCCGGATATCGATGCATTGATCGATGAAGCTTATTTCAAAGGCACCAATCATGTTTTATTTCTTGTGAATGACTATACCAATTTTCGCTTACCCCAGGATTTTTTGGTAAATATCACTCAGGCAGGAAATAATCCTTCTTTGAATTCAACATGGGTAAAATATTATGTTGTTCCGCAAAGGAATTTTAATTATGATTACATTGTACAATTTAACCTGAACTATGTGCGTACTATCCCGGAAAGGGTCAATACCAAATCTGACGTTTTCACCAGAACAATCGATGACGGATGGGAATATGAATACGATAGGAGAGGGAATGTGATGAAAGATGCCAATGGAAACGATATTAAGCGCAAAAAGATCAGGACAGTTAAATGTGAATTAATCGAAACAACCCAAACCAAATCCATTGTTCTTGAATCCAGTTTGGATTATATAGATGCCAAATCAAACAGAGTTCTCAAAAGAATTCCGGTCGTCCTGGAAAAACCTTTTGTATATCATTATGTTACTTACAAAGGCGATAGAGCTGCTTTGGAAGGAAATGTTTCTCCTGATATTTTCAGGAATAACCGGCCGGTTCCATTTCCTTCAAACATAGAAATGATATTGATGTCGGAAGAAAGACTTTTCCAGATGGTTTCTGCTGCGTTGATGGATAATAATGGAGGCATGTATTAATGCGCTTCCAACCAATTATCTCCAAATCCGCAATCGGCTATCAGGGGAACTTTGAGTTTGACAGCATTTTCCATTTCCTCCATAACTATTGCTTTGACTTTTTCCAATTCGGATTTTAATACATTGAAATTCAATTCATCATGTACCTGAAGGATCATTTTGGATTGAATTTTTTCTTTTTCAAAACAATTGAAAATATTGATCATGGCTACTTTGATGATATCTGCTGCGCTTCCCTGAATGGGAGCATTGATGGCATTCCGTTCGGCATAACCTCTTACAATGGAGTTTCTGGAATTGATATCGGGCAGATATCGCTTACGATGGAAGATCGTTTCAACATATCCGGTTTGTTTGGCGTTATTGATACTTTTTTCCATATAGGCTTTTACGTCCGGATAGGTTTCGAAATATCCGTCGATCAATTCTTTGGCTTCGCTGCGACTGATATTCAGCCTTTCTGCCAAACCGAAAGTGGAAATTCCGTAAATAATTCCGAAGTTGGCCGTTTTTGCTTTCCGGCGCATGTCTTTGGTTACTTCTGTGATCGGAATTTTATAGATTTTGGCGGCTGTAGCGGCATGAATATCGTGCCCATGGCTAAAGGCTTCCAGCATGTTTTTATCTTCGCTTAAATGCGCCATAATCCGCAATTCGATCTGAGAATAGTCGGCAGAAAAGAAAAGACAATTATCATTTTCGGCAACGAAAGCCTTCCTGATCTCTTTTCCTTTTTCGTCCCGGATCGGAATGTTCTGTAGATTAGGATTGCTGGAGCTTAAACGTCCGGTCGAAGTAACCGTTTGATTGAATGATGTATGTATTTTTCCCGTCTTTGTGTTGATCAATTCCGGCAGAGCTTCGACATAAGTGCTGATTAATTTTTTGAGTCCGCGATATTCGAAAATGTGTTCTACAATCGGGTGTTTGCTTTTCAGATCTTCCAACACATCTTCACCGGTCATGTATTGTCCGGTTTTGGTTTTCTTGGGTTTATCGATAATTTTCATTCTATCGAAAAGGATTTCACCTACTTGTTTGGATGAATTGATGTTGAATTCGGTTCCGGCAATTTCGTAGATCTTTCTCTCGATGACGATCATTTCTTTGTTGATTTCTTCTGCCTGTTGTTTCATGACTTCCGTATCCAATTTGACTCCGGTAAGCTCCATATCGGCGAGTACGGGGACCAGAGGCATTTCGATGTCATAAAACAATGATTCCAGGTTTTGCTTTTTCAGTTCGGGTTCGAGTTTGTTTTTGAGTTGCAATGTGATGTCGGCATCTTCGGCAGCATAGTCTTTGATGATATCGAGGGGGACATCTCTCATCGATTTTTGATTTTTGCCTTTGGTTCCGATCAGTTCGTCGATATGAACAGTTTGGTATTGAAGATAAGTTTCGGCCAGAAAATCCATATTGTGACGGATTTCCGGATTGATCAAATAATGGGCGATCATCGTGTCGAAAGTTTTTCCTTTCAGATCGATCCCGTATTTTTTTAAAACCATTTGATCGAATTTGATATTTTGGCCGATTTTTAAAATATTTTCGTCTTCCAGAATATTCTTAAATTCGGTAACGATTTTTTTTGTTTCTTCGAAATTATCCGGAACGGGAATATAATAACCTTCATTCTCTATGACTGAAATTGAAAAACCGACTAATTCGGCAGTGATCGGGTCGAGTCCGGTAGTTTCCGTGTCAAATGAGAGAGATTTGTGAGTAGAAATTTTCCCGGTTAATTGTTTTATATCTTCTTTGTTTTCAACTAAATAATATTGATGAGGTGTAGAATTTATGTCTCTGAGAGTTGAATATTTTTTTTCGTCCGGTTGATTGTCTTCAAATTCTGCAAAGAGATTGCCCTGAATTGGGCCTTTTTTTTCGACTGATTTTTTTTCTTCTGAATTTCCGCTGATGCGATTTAAAATGGAATGAAATTCGAGATCGGAAAAAATTTGATGTAATTTTTTTTCATCCGCTTTTTTTCTTTCAAGATCTTTTAAATCGTAGGAGAGGGGAACATCAGTTTTAATGGTTGCCAGAAATTTGGAGAAAAGAATCTGATCTTTATTTTCTTCGATTTTAGTTTTTGTGGCTCCTTTTAGAAGCGATGTATTTTTTAACAAATTATCGATATCATGAAATTCTTCCAGTAGTTTTTGTGCGGTTACGGCTCCAATACCTGGACAACCGGGAATGTTATCGGATGAATCGCCCATCAGTCCTAACAAATCGATGATTTGGGATGTGTCGGTAAGTTTGTATTTTTCTTTTACTTCGTTTTCTCCCAGTATTTCAAAATCATTTCCCCCATATTTGGGTTTGTAGATGTAGATGTGTGGACCGACGACTTGTCCGTAATCTTTGTCGGGAGTCATCATATAAACATCGAGACCTTCTTTGGCATCTTGTTTGGCAATGGTACAAATCACATCATCTGCCTCGTAGCCCATCACTTCGAGGATCGGAATATTGTAAGCTTTGATAATCTCTTTAATAATGGGCACGGATTCACGGATCACTTCCGGAGTTTCTTCCCGTTGAGCCTTGTATTGTTCGTAAGCTTCATGTCTGAAGGTGGGCCCCGGAGGATCGAAGGCAACTGCTATGTGTGTAGGGTTTTCTTTCTTCAATAAGTCTTCTAAAGTATTGACAAAACCGAAAATAGCAGAAGTATTTACTCCTTTTGAATTGACTCTGGGGAATTTGATAAAAGCATAATATGATCTGTAAATCAATGCGTAAGCATCTAAAAGGAATAGTTTCATTTTGAAAACTGTATAAATGATTGAATATTAAGGACAGTAAAGATATAAAAATTTTTTACCTTTGTACTTTCCTAAATAATTTTATGGATAAACATTTTGAGATACGGCGTCCTGTAGAAAAAGAAATGACAATTTTCACTAAGCTTTATGAAGAAGCTTTGCAAGGACATTCATCTGATTTTCAATCTATGATTGATTATATTTCAGAATCGAACGGCAAACAGATAAGACCGCTTATTTTGTTGCTTTCGGCCAGGGTATGTGGAGAAATTAATCAGAAAACGATCGATTATGCGGTTGTTCTGGAACTCTTGCATACGGCCACTTTGATTCATGATGATGTGGTGGATGATACGAAACAACGTCGTGGGCGTCCGTCGGTTAATGCCCGTTATGATAATCGTGCTGCGGTTTTGGTTGGCGATTATATTCTTTCCATAGCAATTGTCCGTGCGGTGATGTCGCAAAGTTTGCAGATTCTCGGGATCATTTCAGGTTTGGCACAGAATCTTGCAGAAGGTGAATTGAGTCAATGGGCATGTTCTGATGAAAAGATTATTGATGAAAACAGGTATTTTGATATAATCAGGAAAAAGACTGCCGTTTTATTGTCATCCTGCTCGGAAATGGGCGCATTATCTGTTAGTTCGAATAAAGAAACTATTGAAAAATTCAGATTATTTGGGGAATATCTGGGAGTTTGTTTTCAGATCAGGGATGATATTTTTGATTATTTTGAAGAAGGAGAAATCGGTAAACCTACCGGAAACGATATTCGTGAGGGAAAAGTTACTTTGCCTTTGATTCATGCTTTGAAAACGGCTCCAAAGGAAATATCTTCATCCATGTTTGAAATTATTAGAAATGAAGATTTTACTCCGGAAAATGTCGATAAACTTATTTCTTTTGCCAAAGAGTATCAAGGAATTGAATATGCACAAAGTAAGATGCAGGAAAATAAACAGAAAGCGTTAGTGTTATTAAATGATTATCCTGATTCTGAAGCTAAAAAATCTCTGATTGACCTGATTGACTATATCATAGAACGGGAAAAATAATGATGAGTGAAGAATAGTAAAAATTCTTCACTCATAGTTCTTCACTCTTATTCTATTTCTTCCAGCAGACTTCCTGCCAGGCTACTTGCACCAATTCTGAAAAATTCAGGAGAAAGCCATTCTTCACCCAATACTTCTTTGACAATTGTGTAGTAATTGACGGCATCTTTGGGAGTGCGGATTCCTCCGGAAACTTTCAATCCGATTTTTCTGTTGTGTAGTTGATCATATTCTTTGATGGCTTCGCACATCACATAAGCGGCTTCGGGTGATGCACCGGAGTAAACTTTTCCAGTGGAAGTTTTGATGAAATCTGCCCCTGAATAGATTGATAAGATAGCCGCTTTCTTAATGTTGGCTGCTGTTTTCAACATACCTGTTTCCAGAATGACTTTCAGGTGAGCGTTTTTGCAAGCGCTTTTTATTTCTTCGATTTCGGTGCAGAATTCTTCCAAGTCATTGTCGTAAAAAGCTCCGGCATTGATTACAATGTCGATTTCGTCGGCTCCGTCGGCAACGGCTAAGGCTGTTTCTGCTATTTTTATTTCCGTGAATGTTTGAGAGGAGGGAAAACCTCCGCTGACTGCTGCAATTTTCACATCAGCAGTTAATGCGTCTTTTACAGTGCTTACAAAATTGGGGAAAACGCAAATGGCGGCAACATTATCAAGATCTGTTTCTCCTTCGAAATCGTTTACTTTTTCTGTGAATTTCCAGATACTTTCTTTGGAGTCATCTGTATTCAGAGATGTCAGATCTATGCACGAATACAATAGTTTTTTAATTTCCGGTGTATTATTCTCTTCTGATTTTTTTTCAATTAAATCATTGACTTTCTGATGAATTTCTTCATCGTTCAAACTGAAATTGAACTTGCTTAAGATTTCCTGATATTTGCTCATAATTTTTCATTGTTTTTATGTCTTTCCTTATCTCTCATCGTTTTCTTTTCCATATTTTTTTGAAAGGCTTCTGTGAGGTTTACACCTGTTTGATTGGCCAGACAGACAAGTACCCAAAGGATGTCGGCCATTTCATCAGCCATATTTTTATCCAGATCACTTTTTTTGAAAGATTGGTCGCCGTAGGTTCTGGACATGAGACGGGCTAATTCTCCGACTTCTTCCATTAAAATTGTCATATTCGTCAATTCGTTGAAATAGCGGACTCCGTAAGTTTTTATCCATGTATCTACTTGTTCCTGGACTTCATTCAATGTAATTTCTGCCGCCATTTTATTCTTTATTTTTAGAATCGATGATGATTGTTACAGGTCCATCATTGATTAGTTCTACTTGCATATCTGCTCCGAATTCGCCTGTTTTTATTTCTTTGTTTAATTCTTTGCTTATTCCGGCACAGAATTTCTGATACATCGGGATGGCGAAATCAGGTTTAGCTGCTTTGATATAAGATGGTCTGTTTCCTTTTTTCGTGCTTGCGTGTAAAGTAAACTGGCTTACAATCAGGATTTCGCCTCCGGTTTCGAGAATAGATTGATTCATTACACCGTTTTCATCATCAAAGATACGCAAATTGATTGTTTTTTTGCACAAATAATCAATGTCTTCCTGATTATCCGAGTCTTCAATTCCGAGAAATACAAGTAATCCTTCGGAGATGGAAGATTTTATTTTTCCATGGATGGAGACAGATGCTTTTGAAACGCGTTGGATAACTAATCGCATAAAGTTTTAATGTTTTGTGCAAATGTATTTGTCATTATTTATTGAAATTCAGCTGATTAAATAATTTTTCTGCCCGTGCTTTGCCAATTAATACGGCAATTTCTGAAAAAGGAGCTTCCTTAATTCTTTTCACACTTTTGTATTCTTTTAATAAAATTTTTTTGGTTACGGCTCCGATTCCTTTGATATTATCAAGTTCGGATTGTATCTGACTTTTACTCCTTTTCAATCGATGAAAAGTGATTCCAAACCGGTGAGCTTCATCCCGTAATTGCTGGATTAGTTTCAAGCTTTCGGAATTTTTATCCAGATAAATAGGCACAGAATCTTCCGGGAAATAGATTTCTTCCAGTCTTTTGGCTATACCAATGATAGCGATTTTTCCGTAAATATTCAGATCTCTCAATGCATCAGTTGCTGCGTGTAATTGTCCTTTTCCGCCGTCAATAACGATTAGTTGGGGGAGCGGTTCGTTTTCTTCAATCAAACGTTTATATCGTCTGGAAACAGTTTCGTACATGGATGAAAAATCATCCGGGCCGACGACCGTTTTGATGTTGAAATGCCTGTAATCTTTCTTGGAAGCTTTTGCTTTTTTGAAAACGACACATGCAGAAACCGGGTTTGTTCCCTGAATATTTGAGTTGTCGAAACATTCGATGTGCATGGGAAGTTCGTGAAGTCGTAAATCTGTTTTGAGAGTGGTCAGAATACGGGTAGTTTTTTGTTCCGGATTGAGTTTTTCCGCAAATTTCAGTTGATCTAATTTATATTGTCGTACATTTTGCTGGGATAAATCCAATAGTTTTTTCTTTTCTCCTCGTTGAGAAATTGAAAAATTGACATTTTTGAGTTCGATATCCGGAATAAACGGAACGATAATTTCTTTTGTATTGCTTTTGAAACGAGTGCGAAGTTCGACGATACCCAGAGCAAAAATTTCCTCTTTAGGCTCATCCAATCGCTTTTTATATTCAATGGTGTATCCCTGAACAATTGTACCTGAAATGATGTGCAGATAATTGATGAAAGCAGAATTTTCGTTTTCATCGTAACCAAAGACATCGATATCGTTTAGTCCCGGATTGACGATTTCTGATTTTGCTTTGTATTTTTCGATGAGTGTATATTTTTCTTTGAGTTTATGAGCTTCTTCGAATCTTAGTTCTTCTGCAAGTTTTTTCATTTCTTCCTCAATTTCTTTGCTGATCCGGGAAACATTACCTCCTAATATTTCTTTGATTTCAGCGATATTCTTCAGGTAGTTTTCTTCGGTTTGGAATCCCTGACATGGACCCAGGCATCTTTTTATGTGATATTCCAGGCAAACCGGATATTTTTTGTTGGCAACATTTTCAGGAGTTAAAGGATAATTGCATGTCCGGAGAGGATATATATTTTTTACGCTTTTCAAAATGGCTTTCATCACAGGAATAGAAGAGTAGGGGCCAAAGTAGGTTGAGCCATCTTTGGTTACATTTCTGGTTTGAAATACACGGGGGAAGTGCTCGTTTTTTATTACAATGGATGGGTAGGTTTTGTCATCCTTAAGCATCACATTGTAACGAGGTTGATGCTCTTTTATCAAACTGTTTTCGAGTAAAAGAGCATCTTCTTCATCTTTGACAACGATGTATTTGATGTCTTTTATTTTGCGAACAAGAATTCTTGTCTTTGGAGAATCGGCAAGTTTGTTGAAATAGCTCTGAACCCTTTTCTTTAGGTTCTTAGCTTTTCCTACATAAATAATCTTGCCTTTTTCGTCAAAGTATTGATAACAGCCAGGTTCTTCGGGAATTAATGATAAAATATCTTCCAGATGATGGCTAAGTTCTTGTTTTTCCATCGATTATATATTTAAAAACTATTGAGGTTTACAAATCGTGATCAATATGAATCTTTTTGGGTGCACCGCGTACCGGCACCCAAAAAGATTCACATCGATTTTAAATTGAAAACGTAATCAATGCGTCAACCTGGGCATCATCTTTAAATAGTTCCCGGCCATTTAGTTCTTCCAGTTCGACAATGAAATTGACCAGGATCTCTTTAGGATTAAATTTCTCGACCAGTTTACATGCAGCCAGCATGGTTCCTCCGGTTGCGAGCAGGTCGTCATGAAGGAGAACTACATCATTTTCATCTAAAGCATCTTTGTGTATTTGAATAGTGTCCATCCCATATTCTTTTTCATAAGATTCTTCATAGACAGCAGCCGGAAGTTTTCCTGGTTTTCTAATAGGCACAAATCCTACATTTAGTCTGGTTGCTAATATAGGTCCCATAATAAATCCACGGGATTCGATGCCAACTACCTTGGTTATCCCTTTGTCTTTATACATTTCATATAAATCATCTGAGAGAGCTGTTAAGCATTCCGGGTCTTTGAATAGAGTTGTTACGTCTTTGAATTGGATTCCGGGAATTGGAAAATCGGGAACGTTTCTGATGGACTGTTTTAATTTTTCGGTGTTCATGTTTGCTTTTTTGTTTAATTGTTCCACGTGGAACATTACTTTGTTATCTACCTAATAAAACCAATAATACATTAATGTCATGAGGGGAAATTCCGGGAATTCTGCTTGCTTGAGCAATTGTTTCCGGATTAATCCTTGTTAGTTTTTGTTTTGCTTCTGTTGAAAGAGATTGAATGGTGCTGTAATCGAATTTATCTTTGATTTTAATATTCTCAAGACGATTGATTTTTTCTGCTATCGCTTTTTCCCGCCCTATATAGCCTTCGTATTTCATTAGAATCTCAGCAGCTTCGATGATTTCTTCTTTGCGGCTGGCTATTTTATCTAATTCGGCTTTGAATGCAGGGACAAGTTCAGCTAAATTGTACAGATTTAATTGTGGACGTAAAACCAGATCGTATAATTTCACCCCGCGATTTAATGG
>JAVBLQ010000102.1:0-23875 GCA_031553435.1 Bacteroidales bacterium
CAAACAAATGCAAATGATATGCAAACAACGAGTAGGAAACAAGAACTTGAACGTGCAATTTCAATCATTAAGGCAAATCGAATTAATTTCACTGATGGAAGCCTTGATTGGTTTAAAATAGGACGAGCTTTGGCTTGTGAATTTGGAGAAGAAGGACGAGGTTGGTTTCATCTGGTCAATCAGTTATATAAAAATTACAATGAACATAAGTGTAATTTTCAATATGACCAATGTTTAAATTACAATGAAAAACCAACAATTGCCTCATTTTTCTATTACTGTAAAAAGCGTGGGATAGAATATTGGAAAGAAATCTGGTAATAAAAAAGAGGCTGTTTCAAAAAATCTATATTGTATACAGGTTATACAATATAAATGAATAACCACAAGAATTTTTATACTTTTTATTATCAATAAATCATAAAACAAAAACTACATTCATCAATTAGGTTGTAGTTTATATGTAATATAGATTTTTTGAAACAGCCTCTTTTTTTGACTTAATTTAGGTTCGTATTGTAATAAGAGCCCAGAACAAAGGGAACGATATACTTAAAATCGATTGTTATTGTTTAGCTAAACATTACTATCTTTGTCAAGTCACAAAAGTGACAAAATATTGGTGAAAGTGTTTCGCTTTATCCTGTACCAGAAATCTGACAATTTCAAAAGAAACAGGGATAGCAATAACATTCTTCACTTGGGTAGCTATATGTTCAAACAACATATACTAAACAGGTGTGGGGTATTGTTTATCTGTTTCTGGGCTTTGTCAGAGCCTCTGGTACGGTGAACGATGGCTCCACACTTTCTTTTTAAGAACTCTGCCTAATAGGAGCCAATGGCAACAACTCAATTAATATGAATGGATTGGATTTTATTAAGTCGAAGCAACAAAGTTGGGCAAAACGAAAAGGTTTAAGCCTCGTTGGAGGAACTATTCCCAACAAAGGTGAGAAAAACTATCTACATAGTTTAACTGATAATTTGTTTGAACAGTTATCTAACAAAAGTTTAGCTTGTTTCAATTCAGGGGACGGAAATGAGACAAAAGACACTAAAACAAGGTTAGCAAAAATGAAAGCACTTCATTCGTCGTCTGCAATAGTGGTAAACTTCTTTCAGTATTGGCAAAAAGATGTCTATCCGATTATCTATGTTTGTAACTTATGTTCGAAAAATCCGTCTGGAATTGACCTCATGACAGAAAATATAGCTTCTGACCATCCTAAAATATTTTCAACATCAAGAAATAAAACTGAAAATAAAATCAAGTTTGAAGAAAAGTTTGAAATCAGTGAGGATAAATCACAATTCCCATTTTCACCTAATATTGATGTTGTTATTGAAGATTTTCAACCTTTTGCTTATGCCATTGAATCCAAATTTACAGAACCATACCGCGGAAAGTCGGAAGGAATCAAGCAAAAGTATATTGACAATACTCTTTTTTGGAATGGATTACCAAGCTTATACGAATTAGCAAAAGAAATATGCCCTGACAACAATAAGTTTCAGTATTTAGATGCTGCACAGTTGATGAAACACATTTTAGGACTGAAAAAGAAATACAACAAAAGCGGTTTTCGTCTTTTGTATCTCTGGTATGATGTAATTGGGAAAGATGGTTTTGAACATAGAAAAGAAATAGAACAATTTGCAGAGATAGCAAAAAAGGACAATGTAAAATTCAGTCATATAACTTATCAGGAAGTAATCATGAAATTATCAAAAGAGTTTTATGGTGGAAATGAAAAATATTGTGATTATTTGACAGAGAGGTATTTATAAAATGAATTCGAGACAATAAAATGAATGTAAAATTATTAAAGAAAAGAATAAAAGTATGAAAAAGTTATTATTAATATCTGTGTTTCTGCTATGCATAGTAGAGATCTGTAATTCACAAACTTATACAATAAAAGCGACCTATATACAGGTTATGGGAATGGGAAAGGAAGCTGAGGAAGGTTCTGTCTATGTAACAGTAAAAATTGTAAAAAATCTGTCCGAAGGGACAGTAATACTAAATATCAAAGGAATAGAACTTAGGTATAGAATTCTGACATCTACAAGAACTGAGTTAGGAAAAGAGGTCTGGGTGTACCAAGCTATAGGCCAAGATAATAAAAGTTGTCAAATAGCACTGATGAAGCCAGAACTCCTAAAAGAAGGAAAGGAGGTAGCTTTGTCAATAAAAGAAAGTAACGGTTCAGGTACAGCAATATTAGGAATAGTTTCCAACTTAAAACAATGAAAGAGAGAGGAAGTCAGGTAATTATCAAAATAAAATTCTCAGAATGAAAGAAGCATTTCTAATTTCAATCGTATCCTTAATAACCGAAGGAAATTAATTAAGGACTTAAGAATAAATAACGCTATAATTATGCCCTATTGGATTAAGATGTATTTTCATCTTGCATTTGTGTTCCAAACGTGTTCCAGTAAACAAAAAGGACTTACAGTTATTAGTTGTAAGTCCTTGATACTCAGCAGTCGGGGCGAGACGATTCGAACGTCCGACCACACGCCCCCCAGACGTGTACTCTAACCGGGCTGAGCTACACCCCGCTCCTTTGAGACTGCAAAATTAACGATTATTTTTTATATCCCCAAGCTTTCTCGGTAAAAATCCAAAGATTCATATATATCTTGCTGGCTGATAATTTGATTGATTTCTATTTCTCCGATATTTTTCAACAGGGTGAAGTTAATCTCGTCTGACTCGTTTTTTTTGTCGTGTTTCATTAATTCAAATAGACGATCATATTGTTTACAATCAATGTAAAAAATTCCGTAATTTTCTTTGATAAAATTGACGGCTTGTTGTAAACGTTCTTTGGGAAAATGACAAAATTTGAACGAAAGATACAGTTCGCAGATTAAGCCCCAGGCAACGGCATAGCCATGATAAACAGGCTGTTTCGTTTCATGAGAGAAACTCTCGAAAGCATGTCCTATGGTATGTCCTAAATTGAGAGCTTTTCTTATGTTTTTTTCGAATGGATCTTCCGAAACAATTTTTTCTTTTACGGCAATAGATGAGATAATGAGATCTTTCAGATTATCGTAATTAATCGAATTTGTGTCGAATAACAGTACTTTTTTCCACTCTTCTACATCTTTCAGCAGAGCATGTTTAATCATCTCGGCATATCCGGAAAGAAAGTTTTTCCGGTCGAGGGTTTTGAAAAATGAAGTATCAATTAAGACTGCTTCCGCCGGATAGAAAGACCCGATTTCATTTTTTAATCCGGCAAAATTGATCCCGGTTTTTCCGCCTACAGCAGCATCTACAGCCCCTAACAGAGTTGTAGGAATATTGACGAACCGGATTCCTCTTTTGAATGTAGCGGCAGCAAAACCTCCCAGATCGGTTAACATTCCGCCTCCCAGATTGATCAACAAAGACTTTCGGGTAGCTCCGTTGTTGCTTAGATAATCCCAAACAGAAGCTAAGGTCTCCATATTTTTATTAGCATCTCCTGAAGGAATAATGATTTTTTTCGCTTGTTCAACTTCTTGAATTTCAAGCAATAATGGGAAGCACAAATTTTCAGTGGTATTGTCTGTCAATACAAATAACTTATCATATGTGATTTGTTGTAAAACGGAAGATAAATCACTTTTCAGGTCTGCACATTTGATGATTCTTTGAGGCATCTCTATCGGCTTAATTTGGAATTGTTATCAATGAACTGAGTGGGTATTTATTGCCACTGTGGGAAGAAAGATGAGCTTCTGCGGCTCCGATCTTCAATTTTGCTTTCAGCTTAACCGGAATCCTGTTTTTGTCATCTGTAACCCACATTTCCATTGCATTTTTATTGTCTTCAAATGTGTTATCGACTATGTCTATGTTGAATTTTAAAGTTTTATACTTTTGATAAGTGTTTTTTTCAAGAATTTCTTGTCCTACATAAAGAACGCTCATTTTTACAACATCCCTGCCAACGAAGACTGACAATGGAATACGATCTCCCGGTTTTAATTCGGAATAATTAAGTGTTCTTGCAAAGACGAATATGCTCAACATATCAATCCCGAAACCATTGCTGACCAAAAGGGAGTCGAACCTGAGTTCTTTGTTTTTATATCTGATGGAGCGGGCTTTTGTCAATTTCTTACTATAATGTTTATACGTCAACTCTTCGACATAATGCGTATTCCCTTCATGAAGGTGTTTTTTATGGAAAAGAGGATTCGTATCTATGTCAGTATAAGAATACAATGTATCTCTGACTTTGAATATTTTATCAAATGTGGAACTGGTACGAAAAGTCAAAGTTGTTTTAATAGCAGCTTTATTGTCATATTTCCCATTGTTTAAAGAATATGAGGCAGTTCCTGCCTTAGCCATTAAAATTCCCCATTTGAATTTGATGTCATAGTTTAATTTTTCTCCCGGAGCGAAAGGCAAATCTTCATTTTCTTTTGTATTTAATGTAAAGCCAAAAGATGTAATCAAAAAAACGAGCAATATAGCGAGTCTGTATTTTTTACCGGTTCGGAGTTGTCGTTCTTGTTGCCTGTGAGCTGTTTCTATTATTTGTTGTTTCATTTTGACTTCTCTTTTTTGGATTTTCTTTTGGTTTGTTTTTTGTAATTTCTAAAGGTTTTTGTCTTAAAATAGGAGTTTGATGTAAATTCCATGGTTGTTCAAAATCCCAATTTTGTTTCAATTCCAATGGACTTGGATAGTAATAAACTTCTTCGGGCTGTTGTTTTAAGTTATAATTTCCAGGATCCCATTTCCCATTATTATTTCTGTCGCAGACAAAACGGATGTAGTATTTGGAAGGTTTGACGTTCATAAAGAGGACTCCGCCATCAACAAACGGTGATTTCCTGAGAGGTTTGTCTGAAGCATCAAGCAATTCCGAATATCCCGGCCCTTCATATCCTGTGATATCGAAATATATGTGACTGTATGATTCTTTATTTTTGAATTTCATTTTGCTTTCCAGCTTATCATTCCATTTTCCATAAATACTGAAAATCGTTGCGGAATCTACCCTTAAACGATATTCCGATTCATATTCCCATTTTCTGTAAATGGTATAATTCAAAGGATTCAGTGTGTCTTTTATAAATGTAAACGGCATTGGTTCCCATTTAATTGTATCTTTTTTCCTTTCTAATGAAAATAATGAGGGATCGATCGAAAGTGGAGGTTCCGAGAATGCTATTTTAATGGAATCGTAAATTTCCATAGAAGATTGAGACGAAAGGTTTAATTTCAGAAAATCAATCTTTTGCTCTTTTTCCTTGTCTTTATCTTTTTTTTCTTTTTTAGGTGCTTTTTTTACAAAAAAAGATAAAGTGTCTGTTTGAGGGACGGGATTATTTAAAGAGTCGCTTTTTATATAGGTTGTTTCAATATGCAATGTATCCATTTGATAAATCAGTGAATCAGTGATCCAGTAATTGATCGTTTTTTTCTCTTCGACATATTCCGGAATAATCCAATTCTTAGAAGGATCTGCATTCAGGAGATTGATTTTTGGAGCGACATGTACCGGGGTATTGAAGAATAAAGAAAATTTATAAACTTCCGGCCGATCTGATTTTCTCAAATACTGTCTTTCGAATTGTTCTTTAAAAAGGAATAATACGATATTGTCGGGTGTAAATCGATTGTATTTTACTGTCATGATCGTGTCGACCGTCAAAGTATCTTTCCAGATTGTATCCTGACGGGTGGCCGGTTCGAAAGAGGGGACAATCAAACTGTCGTCGAAAGCAATTTCTTCTCCGGGTTGATCGAAGCGGTAATCGCGGTTTAAGTCGTTCAGTGCAAATATCCGGTATGTTCCCGGTGATATGTTTCGTATCCAGAATTTTCCTAAATCATTTGTTTTTGTAGTCCGGCTAAAAGGTGTTTTTACAAAAGCAGAATCGTTCAGATTAGAGTGCAAACCTACTAAAATATTGGGCATCGGTTCCAGATTTTCCGCATTCAATAAAGCACCGGAAATGATCAGTGAATCTACAACGTCTCCGGTAGAAAAGGCAAATGAGAAATTTTCCAGCGGATTGTGTTCGTTGTTATCGGAAATAGCATCTGTAAAGTCTATCGTATAAGTTGTATTGGGTTTCAATGAATCTTTGAGTTCTACGGTAATTTTCTTTCCAAGCGCTTTTACTTCAGGCATTTGAATTTGCGGCGGGGTGATGATTACCTTATCCATCGGTTTTTCCAATGCGATGATTTCGTCAAAAACGATTTCGATTTTATTTTTATTGTAACGAATGGTATTCGGAGCCGGATTACTTGAAACAAAACGCGGAGGCATTTCGTCGATCGGTCCGCCCGAAGGTGTTCCCATGCTTGCACAAGCATAAAACATGCATAGTGAAAATGCTACGCAGACGGCAGCGGTGATTGTTTCTTGTAATATCTGAATGGTTTTGTTTTTTGCCATATGCTACATAAAATTATCATGCAAAAATACAAAGATTAGTGAGATTTTATGTTTTTAGACAGAAGTTTATGACCTATACGGCAATATAGGCATTTCTTTTTCTCGCAATATTCTCTTTTTAATTGGATTAAAGCTTGTGAATCACCGGCATGTTCAACGGTTATTCCGGCTCTTTTGAAATGTGTGACGATCGAATTGCTTTCAGGTTTAATCGATTCCAATAAATTTAATGATTTTTCCGAAAGATCGGGTAGGTTTTTCTTTGTACCATAAGCAAACATCATGGGAACGACGGTATTGATGAGGATGATTTCCAATGTGGATAAACTCATTCTTTTATCTTTTTTCACGGATGTTTTTCCGAACCGGTAGTGAGTTAACCAATATTCTGATACCGAAGGGTTCAATAATGCTGCGATTTCTTTCTTGTCTTCTATCTTCAATATTTCGGAAAATAAATGTTCATATTCACAAAGAATTGAAGCTAATTGTATGATCTTGATGTGCGGAAAATTATCCGGCCTGATTCTCAGACTTTTGAATATATGAGGTTCCAAAGCTGAAAGTTTGAATTTTTGTTTCAGAAAATGATATTCTTGTTTGAGTGTTTCAAAATAAGAATCATCCGGCATTTCTTCTTCCAGCAAACCGGCTTGTCCCAACAACATAGATTCTATCTGGATTTTAGAATCCCGGTGTTTCAGGATGTATTTCAAAGGCAAACTTTGTGATAGACGGGCAAAAGCGTCTCCATTGATTCCGAATCCGAAATTCCGGGAAAGGATGTTGTAGAAAACTTCTTCCCAATCTCCATTGTTTTGTTCGAGAATCTTAAAAATATCTTTTGTCTTCCGTTCCAAACGTTCGCATGTCAGTGCGCTCTTCCAGGCTGTGATTTCAATGGGTGGAATTTCACAAATCCTGGATACGCATGGAGTAAAAGTCTCAGAATTAATCAAATATTCAAAATTTTTTCTGATTTCTTCCGGGACGGATAATTTTATTTGATGGACCAAATTGCCATTTTCCGTAAAAACATCGGGAAAATTGTCGATTTCCACCAAATGCAGGATTGTGGAATTATATGCTTTATCCAGATGATGTTTATGTTTTATCCAATCGGAAGCAAAGGTGTGCATTTCTATGTTTCCGGCCCACATTTCGTCTCCGATTTTTATTTTTGCATTGAAAAAATCAGGTCCGGAATCATGATTCGGCAATCCGGGGTCAATAATGGTTATTTGAATTCCCTTGTTGGTAAAAAGATTATTTGCAGTATAAAGCTTGTGTTTCCAGATGTAGTGAAGCATTGATTCCATAGCTGTAAAAGTTTTGATTTTGCACAAATATACATACAAAATCGGAATGTACAAGTGTTTTTTGTATATTTGCAACTTGTTTAAACACAAAAAATATGAAGATAGCACTCATCGGTTACGGAAAAATGGGCAAGGAAATTGAGAAAATTGCCATTGAAAGAGGTCATGAAATAGTTTCAATAGTAGATATCAATAGCATTGACAACTTTTCTTCCGAAGCTTTTCAAAGTGCGGAAGTGGCTATTGAATTTACACAACCGGCGACTGCTTTTGATAATTATAAAAGATGTTTTGAATTAAGAATTCCTGTTGTTTCCGGTACGACAGGTTGGTTGGAAAGAATGGGTGAAATCCGGGAAATGTGTGATAAAGAAGGTAAAACTTTTTTCTACGCATCTAATTTCAGTATCGGAGTTAATGTTTTTTTCGCTATCAATAAATATCTGGCAAAGATAATGAATAACTTTCCGGCTTATGATGTTTATATGAAGGAAACTCATCATGTACATAAACTGGATTCTCCAAGCGGAACAGCCATCACATTGGCCGAAGGTATTTTTGAAAATCTGGAAAGAAAAACCCAATGGTCGGAAACAGAATCTTCTCCCGAAATACTGTCGATACATTCTTTCAGAGAAGGAGAAGTTCCTGGAATACATGAAATTATTTATGAATCCGAAGCCGATTATGTAAGTATCAAACACGATGCGAAAAACCGGAAAGGATTCGCTTTGGGAGCCGTAATTGCTGCCGAATTTATCAAAGGAAAGAAAGGTTTTTACACAATGAACGATATATTGAAATTTTAATGGAATCGAAAAAAATAAAAATCAGTAAATCACAATGGATTAAATTTGCCATTGTTACTCTTATTTACATTTTATTCACTGTTTGGGTTGGAAACTATTGGTTATTACTGGGTATTCCTGTTATTGTTGATATCTATTTGACTAAGTATATTCCGTGGGGTGCATGGAAACATTCAAAAAATAAATCAACAAGAAAAATAATGGAGTGGGTAGATGCTATTGTATTTGCCCTTGTTGCTGTGTATTTCATCAATTTATTTATTTTCCAGAATTATAAAATCCCGACATCTTCATTGGAAAAATCATTGTTGGTGGGCGATTTTTTATTTGTCAGCAAGTTGAGTTTCGGCCCCAGGGTTCCGAATACTCCGCTTTCATTTCCATTGACTCAGCATACTTTACCTATTTTCAATTGTAAATCATATCTTGATTGGCCTCAATGGGATTATAAGAGATTGAAAGGGTTCGGTCATGTGGAACGTAATGACATTGTGGTATTTAACTTTCCGGCAGGAGATACTGTTGCATTGAAAAGACAAGATGCCGATTATTATTCATTGTGTTTTTTGGAAAGTCAAGACGGACGAAACGGCAGAGATATTGTCAATTCTAACAAAGCCGAATTCGGAGACATCGTTTATCGTCCGGTTGACCGCCGGGAAAATTATGTAAAACGATGTGTGGGAATGCCGGGAGATTCACTTTGTGTGATCAATAACTCCGTTTATATCAATGGAGAAAAAATGAAAGATCCCGAAAAAATGGAATTATGTTATTACATAGAGACAAACGGCACTAAATTTACAGAAGAAAATTTTGATTTATTGGGTGTAAACAGAGATGACAGAAGGTTGCTGAAGCAATATGATAATGGTTGCATATATCTGATGTTTTTAACCAAATCAGCATTGGAAACAGTTCGGAAATTTAAATTTGTGAAAAATATTGAAGTTAGCAGAGATAATTCATCCGGAAATTATTATTATCCTGTAGGCTACCAAACCGGTTGGACTCGTGATAATTACGGCCCGATCTGGATTCCGAAAAAAGGAGCAACCATTGTGTTGAATGAAGAAAATCTGGCTCTTTATACCAGATGCATTCAAAATTATGAAGGCAATAAATTAAAAATAGACAATGGGCGTGTTTATCTTAACGGTCAATTGGCTAATAGCTATACTTTTAAATATGATTATTATTTTATGATGGGAGATAACCGCCATAATTCGGCCGACTCTCGTTCATGGGGCTTTGTTCCGGAAGATCATATTGTGGGTAAACCTATTTTGGTATGGTTGTCTCTTGAAAAAGATAAACCTCTTTTCAATGGTGGAATCCGTTGGAATCGTATATTTAAAATGGTGAATAAAACCCAATAATAATGCGAAGAAAAAAAATCATAAAATCAAAAGTCTTCAGATGGGGATGTTTTTTGTTACTGTCCCTTTTTCTGGCTTTGATTATACGGTTTTTTTTCTTTGAATCGTTCAGAATGCCTTCAAAACAGATGGAGACTGCCATTCTGAGCGGTGATTTTTTATTGGCTGATAAGACTGCCTATGGGATTCGTTTCCTTGATAAAATTGTAAATCCACAAAAAGCCCAACGAAATGACATTGTTGTCTATAATGATTCGTTGGGACAAGTCCGCATCAGCCGTTGTGTTGCATTGCCGGGAGATACTTTGGAAGTAAAAGGATCAGATTATTTTGTAAACGGAAAAAAGCTCTCCCAGAATCCGGATATGATCATCCCTTGTTTTTATGATATTCAATCGGATACGGAAATGCAAATATGTATGAGAAAGTTGAATATTCCCAACCGGAAAACAACTTATGATCATGGTAATGGAACTGTATTTATCAGTCGTTATGAACTTTACAAACTCAAAGATGCGCTTTCTGATTCGATCCGGCTCGAACCTGCCAATGAAAATGTCTTATACTATAAGGTTGTTATTCCCAAAAACTCTTATTGGATGTTGTCTGATAACTCTCTCGTTTCCGAGGATTCGAGACATTTAGGATTTATTCCGCAAAAAGACCTGATCGGTAAAATTAAAATTGTTTGGTTAAGTAAAGATCCGGAAGAAAATTTGTTTTACGGATATCGCTGGAACAGGTTCTTATTAAAAACGGATTGAGGTGGATACAATTTATCTTTCTACAGCTTATCTGGCTCCGGTTGTATATTATCATAAGCTTATTTCCTCCCAACACATTATTATTGAGAAATATTGCAATTATATCAAACAGACCTATCGGAACCGCTGTGTGATTGCAACTGCCAATGGCCTGCAAACCTTAAGCATCCCCATTGAGAAGCCTGCTACGTTGAAATGTCTTACTAAAGATATCCGCATAGCCGGGCACGGAAATTGGCAACATCTTCACTGGAATGCCATTGTTTCAGCCTATAATTCATCTCCCTTCTTCGAATATTATGAAGATGATTTTCGTCCCTTTTATCATAAAAAATGCACTTTTCTGTTTGACTTCAATGAAAATCTGAGGGAAGTCATTTGCTCTTTGATAGATATAAATCCTGAGGTGGTTTATTCTGATGAATATCAGTTGAATCCTGAAAATGATTTCCGGGAAATTATTCATCCGAAAAAAAATATTGGGGAATCAGATTCTTCATATCAGTCAGTTCCTTACTATCAGATTTTTCAACAGAAGTATGGATTCCAACCCAATTTGTCGATTATTGATTTGTTGTTTAATATGGGGCCGGAAAGTATCTTGATTTTTAAGAACTTTATGAACTCTAAAAGCGTTATAAAGCCAGTGAATTGAAATCAATGCGAATATTTTTGGGTGCACGGTACGCGGTGCACGGTGCACGAATTGCTTACGCCTGACAATGCACTACATCTGATAAACCGACCGTGCACCGTGTACCGTGCACCCAAAAACATTCAATTAGGTCACTATTTGAAATAACTCAAGCATATATATCATGAACAAAATAGTAAATATCCCCGAACTAAAAGATAAAAAAAGAGTTGTTATTATCGGAGGTGGTTTTGGCGGGATGAAACTGGCAAGTAACCTCAATCCCAAGTATTTTCAAACCATACTTTTAGATAAAAATAATTATCATCAATTCCAACCCCTGTTTTATCAGGTTGCAATTGCCGGACTTGAACCCAGTTCAATATCCTATCCTTTCCGCAAAAATTTTCAGAATAAAAAAAATATTCACTTCAGGATGTGTGAAGTTACCCGCGTAAATCCGGAAATGAATGAGGTGGAAACAAATATCGGAAGTCTCCATTATGACTATTTGGTTGTCGCTACAGGTTGTGATACAAATTTTTTTGGGAACAATTCTTTGAAAGATACGACAATGACCCTGAAATCCGTTTCTGAAGCATTGTATGTAAGAAATACGATTCTGGAGAACTTTGAAATGGCGGAAATTACAGACGATCCCGAAAAACTTCAAAAACTATTGACGTTTGTTGTAGTGGGAGGAGGAGCTACCGGTGTCGAGCTGGCCGGAGCATTGGCGGATATGAGGAATTTTGTATTGCCAAAAGATTATCCTGAAATTGATTTTTCGAAAATGCAGATTCATTTAGTCGATGCATCTCCACGTTTACTGGCAGCTATGTCTGAACGGGCTTCGGTTAAGGCCACTGATACTTTGAAAAAAAGAGGTGTAACCATTCATCAGGATGTTTTTGTAACTTCTTATGAAAATGATGTGATTTCCATAAATTCCGGATTGAAAATCATTTCAGGAAATGTGTTGTGGGTTGCCGGCGTGATTGCCAATGGACTACAGGGATTTGCAAAAGAATCATATGGACGGGGAAATCGCATTGCTATTGACCGTTATTGCCACGTAAACGGATTCGATAACATTTTTGCAATTGGTGACACGGCTTGTATGGTAACGGAAAGATATCCGAACGGACATCCTCAGGTTGCCCAGGGAGCTATTCAGATGGCAGAATTGTTATATAAGAACCTTGAAAGAATAGAAAAAGGCAAAAAGCCGGTTGCATTCGAATATGTAGATAAAGGAACTTTGGCAACAATCGGCCGGAATGCAGCTGTGGCTGATTTGCATCAATTGAAGTTCGGAGGACGTGTTGCCTGGTGGTTATGGATATGGGTTCATATATATGCTATTGTTGGGGTTAAAAATAAACTATTTATTATTCTTGATTGGGCGTGGAGCTATATTACTTATGATGTGTCACTTAGATTGTTAATTAAACCCAAAATAAGAAAATAACACACATATATATTTATTATTTTTTCAATTATATTTCAATTTATTTTGTTAAATTTATGTTCTATAGCATGTTTATTGAAAAATAAGCTCTATATTTGTGCCGTTTTTTAACAATGTGCGGAAGCCGAAAAGCACAAAAATAGAGTAGGCGAATTCTAAATTGAAAAGTTTTTATGAAAAAATTTATTGCCTTAGCAATTGTAGTTTTATGTGTGATGAGTGTTAGCGCTCAAAAAGGAACTTGGTATTTGGGAACATCAGGATTTGCTCCATTTGGTGATATATCAGATGAATTCGCCAGTGAAGGTTATGCGGGAGTTGTAATGGGCCCAATGACCGGTTTTTCAACTTTAGATGTAAAGGACGCTTATACTGCAACCTCGTTTGGTCTTGCTCCTGAAGTTGGATATTTTATAACAGACAATTTGGCTTTAGGTTTAGGTATTTATTATACAAACTCTGCACTTAAACCTGAAGGAGGAAGCAAAACATCATTTAATACATTTGGTGTAAATCCTTATGCTCGTTACTATTTCTTGGCTAAAGGTGACTTTAAAATGTATGGACAATTCAACATTGCATATGGTACAACTAAAGCAGATACAGATGGTGCAAAATCTTTTGATGCTTTAGCTATTAATGTAATGCCTGGTGTATCTTATAATTTATCTGAGAGATTTGCTATCAATGCAACATTTGGTGACTTTGGATATGCTTCTATGAAACATGATGATTTTAAAGCTACAGGTTTTGGCCTTAATGTAGACATGAGCACTTTGCAATTTGGTTTCTCAGTTGCTTTCTAAGCAATAAATAAAATTAAAATATAAAAAACGAGGCTGCTTAGGTGGTCTCGTTTTTTTATCTCCAAAAAATTTGGTTTTTTTCCAAATTAATTATACATTTGCATTAGTCAAGAGAGACAATTAGCAATGAGTTTAACGCTTAGCCGCATTTAGTCGATTGGGAAACTCATCAATCTAATAAAAATTCCGAGACAAGCTCTTGTTATCAATGGCGGGCCGCACCCGAAAGGGTATGCACAGCACGGCGGATTACAAAGATAGCAAAGCACTCAAATCCTGTCATGCGGAGTTTGTTCATATCTACAGTGCGGCTTCATTATATGAAAAACGTCCTTATTTTTAAGGACGTTTTTTTGTTTATTCTAAATTTTTTTTTACTTTTGCAAACGCAAACGCGAAAGTAGCTCAGTTGGTAGAGCATAACCTTGCCAAGGTTAGGGTCGCGGGTTCGAGTCCCGTCTTTCGCTCAAAAGCTAAACACAAAGACACGGAGACACAAAGCTTTTACATATTTTTATTGTGTCTGTGTGTCTTTGTGTTTGAAACATGCCCGGATGGCGGAATTGGTAGACGCGCTAGTTTCAGGGACTAGTGTTCGCAAGGATGTGCAGGTTCGAGTCCTGTTCCGGGTACTTTTCAATAGTTCGTTTACACAAATAAAACCTCTTTAAAAGCATACTCCCTCTTTTCCCCATTCTCTTTTTCCAATATTAATCTCCCATTAAGATCAATAGAATGAATGGATGCCAGGAATATACCTTCCTTATCGGCATAGTGATGAAGTCCGGTTTTCCGGTACAATGAGTTGACGTAATTTTTTTTGATTTCTTCCGGATCTGTTTTTTTATAAATAGTTAAAATCTGGGTTTGAATTTGTTGAAGAAGATGATCCAAATCAAAATCAACTCCTGTAATTTGTTTCAACGAAACCGGATTGGGAGCATTGCTGTGAAAGATTTCCTGATTGACATTCAATCCGATACCGATGATGGATGAATCTATTGCGTTGGCAGTAAGCGAGTTTTCAATTAAGATTCCGGCTATTTTTTTGTTTTGAAAATAAATATCATTCGGCCATTTGATGGTTATTCCCGAAATATATGTATCCAGTACATTTTTAAGGCTTAATGCCGTGATTTGTGAAATGATGAATTGTTCGTTGGCTTTGATTTTTTCCGGATATAAAATAATGCTGAATGTCAGATTTTTGCCAGGTTCTGATTCCCAATAATTACCGGCTTGTCCGCGGCCGGCCGTTTGATTTTCTGTAATGATAATGGCGCCTTCTTCCGGTTTTCCTTTTTTCAATAATTCATGAAAATGTAAATTGGTTGATGATAATTCTTTATATCTGACTATTTGCATATTCAAGTTGCTGTTTCTTAGGCAATTTTTTAATAACTTCATCTACAGAATGTTGTGTCCAACGTGTAAATTCTTCTTTACCCATTGATCCGTCGAGATAAATCGTATTCCAATACTTTTTATTGAAATGGTAAGCTCCTTCGACAAATGAATATTTTTCCCGTAGCTCCATAGCGATTTCGGGATCGCATTTCAGGACGATACTATGTCTTTCTGCATCTAATGGAATGACGGCAAACATTTTATCCATTACTTTAAATACCAAAGTAACATCATCGAAAGGGAAATATTCGGTTGCTCCTTTGATATTCAGGCACAATTCTCGAAGTTCTTCTATATTCATCTTTTTTAGTTAAAAATTGAAAATGGAGAATTGAAAATAATTTGTGATAAACAAATTTCATTTTCAATTTATCTGTATGTATTTAATGGCGGATAAAAAGCATCCTCAATATGTTCGATGTCAAAATTCGGGTAATTTCCGGTGATTGAAATCAAGTCAAACCTGATAGATAGATCTATGTCGAAAATTTTAACATACATGTCTGCGGCCTGAACAATATGCCTGATTTTTTGATTGTCGAGGGCTTCCTGTGGAGAGGTGAGTGGAACTCCTGATCGTGTTTTCACTTCTGCAATTACCAATTCGTCTTGAAAACAAGCAACGATATCAAGCTCGTATCTTCCTTTTCTCCAGTTGATGTGACGGATCTCGTATCCTTTGTCTTTCAAAAAGGCGATGGCAGCTTCTTCGCCCTCTTTTCCTACAATATTGTGTTCGGCCATGGAAAAATATTTTCACAAATATAGCGTTTTCTTTTTTTATTTGAGAATAACCACTTATTTTTGTGACCGATGAAAAAAGGTAAAAAAAATTCACGACTTGTACCCACTCGTCCCCGGACAAACAAAATAACTTTTCTTCTGAATGATGAGGAAAGTAAGTTCGTTCGCAATTACCTGGAAAAAAGTAAAATCACCAATCGTTCACATTGGTTGAGAGAAACTATCATCAGTCATATTTTCAAAAAACTCGATGAAGACTATCCTACTTTATTCAACGAAAAAGAAATGAGGGGATGAATTTTATCCTGAATGATGAATATTTCATGAAGCAAGCCCTGAATGAAGCAAAAATAGCTTTTGGGAAAGGAGAAGTGCCTGTGGGAGCAGTTGTTGTGTCGCAAGGTAGAATTATTGCCCGGGCTCATAATCTGACGGAAACACTCAACGATGTCACTGCTCATGCTGAAATGCAGGCTATTACCGCCGCTGCATCTGTACTTGGAGGAAAATATCTGACGGATTGTACTTTATATGTAACGCTGGAGCCTTGTGCAATGTGTGCTGGAGCCATCGGTTGGGCGCAATTTGAAAAAATAGTATTTGGAGCTTCGGACGAAAAACGTGGATTTCATCGATATGCGCCGGAAAGTTTGCATCCCAAAACAAAAGTTGTACAAGGAGTTTTGGCCGGTGAATCTGAAACTTTAATGAAAGAGTTTTTCAGGAATAAAAGATAGATTTTACGAATCTTTGTCTTTTATCTCTTCAAAATCCACATATTCACCCTCATCTTCTGCCGATTCGAAAAGTTTTCTGGTGATCTTTTCCTGAGGATCTTCCGGAGAATTGTTATTCTGTTTTTTTCTGGTATTTTGATGAGTTTGATTTGAATTGCTCTGACTATTATTGTTGTTGTAATTGCTGAAGAAAATACGACGAATTCCCTGGAACAAAGAAAATCCCAACAAAAAAGACGCCAGAAGGAAAAATAAAACTATTGCCAATAAAAA
Source organism: Bacteroidales bacterium (assembly GCA_031553435.1). Taxonomy (GTDB): domain Bacteria; phylum Bacteroidota; class Bacteroidia; order Bacteroidales; family Azobacteroidaceae; genus JAVBLQ01. The sequence goes on from JAVBLQ010000102.1 coordinate 16,769, forward strand.
TTTAAACATCGAATTTGGTTTTATTAAATCACATGCAAAGTTAGCATTTTGTATATGAAAACAAAGTTTTGTACCTTTGCTTTCACAATTTTTCAGGATTTAATTGCCGGTTACGAGTTACAGCTCACTGACCACTGATTATAAGCTTCATTTCTCGTAACCTGTAACTCGTAACCTGTAACTCGTAACTAAAGAAACATGCCTTCTGCTTCACTGAGTCAAGATTCAACGATACAAGATTCCGCATATAATCCGGCATCTACTTATACTTTTCCTTCAAAGACTATAGAGGTTCATGACACCATTGCTTTGCCATGGAAGATTTGCACGGTGGAAGTTTCCAGGCTGCATTCCGGACAGACAGGCTATGCAGGTGAAAGGATTGAGAATGATAATATGGCTTACGATTTCTTTTTCCTGACCTTTTTAACTTGCTTTTTTCTTATTGCATTTGTTTTTGCTAAAGGAAAGAAGAATATTGCATTGATGTCTAATGTATTATTTTCTTCAAAAAGCAGACAGAGCATTTTTTTCGAAACAACAGGTAAAGACCTGAGAGATAAATTTCTACTTGTTTTGCAGTTTGCTATTATTATGTCTGTTTTTTTCTTTATTTGGCAAAAAGATATTTATAATGACAGTCACAATGCAGAGATAAATATTGTCCAATCCATATTAATTATCCTGGCTTTTTTTGTTGTTATTTTCATCTATATGGGTTATAAGTGGTTGTCAACGTGGATCATCTCAAAGATATTCTTTAATGAAAACAGTTTTGAAAATTGGAAGGAAACATACACTGCAATGGTTTGCTTGGGAGGGATTGCTATCTTTATTCCGGTTTTACTCTTGTATTACATACCAATCGGTCAGTTTTACGACTATATACTTATCATTTTATGTTTTTTTATCAGTCGGTTGCTAATTATTCACAAATCTTTTGTTCTATTCTTTCCAAAAATTAACCAAATTCTGTATTTAATTTTGTACCTTTGCACCCAAGAAATTATACCATTGTTTTTATTGTATAAAGGCTTGATGGTTTTGTTTAACATGATGGTGGATAAGACAACAACTTTATGGATTTGAAAATAAAAAAAATTTTGGTGTCGCAACCGAAACCCACAACTGAGAAGTCTCCTTATTTTGAAATTGCAGAAAAATATGGGATAGAGATCAATTTTCGTCCTTTTATCAAAGTAGAAGGACTTTCTGCTAAAGATTTCAGAGCTCAACGAATCAATATTTTAGATCATACTGCTATAATTTTTACAGCAAGGACAGCTGTCGATCATTTTTTTAATTTATGTGAAGAAATGAGGGTTCAGATTCCGGAAACGATGAAGTATTTTTGTGTAACAGAAGCTATTGCAGTTTATTTACAAAAATACATCATTTACAGAAAAAGAAAGATTTTTTTCAGCGCCACGGGAAAAGTGGAAGATTTGATGACTCCGATCAACAAACACAATAAAGAAAATTATCTTGTTCCGGTTTCTGACGTACACAAAGACGATTTGTTGCATCTGCTGGATAATAAAAAAATTAAATATTCGAAAGCAGTTATGTATAAAACTGTGAGTAATGATTTTACTCCTGAAGAAAAATTCGATTATGATCTTTTATTGTTCTTTTCACCGGCAGGAATTTCTTCATTATTGAAGAATTTTCCCAATTTTGAACAGAAAGATATAAAAATCGGATGTTTCGGACCTTCTACGGCACAGGCTGTCAAAGATGCCGGACTTCATCTGGACATTGAAGCTCCGAGCAAAGAGGCCCCCTCGATGACTGCCGCCCTGGAAAATTATTTGAAAGATATTTCGCAAAACGGGAAATAATAATTTTAGAGTGAAGAACTAAGAACTAAGAGTGAAGAATTTTTTTTCGTGCGTAAGCCCAATTCTTCACTTTTAATTCTTAGTTTTTCTCTATTTAAATATGTACGAACAAAAGAATACACTTAAAAAGGAGGAACGTGTTTCCGGCAAAAAAGACATCGACCGTTTGTTTGCCGAAGGCGAATCTTTTCTTTCCTATCCTTTGCGTGTAGTTTATTTGTTGGAAAAAAGCGAAGATCCGAAAGCTGCCATTTTAGTCAATGTCTCTAAAAAAAAGTTCAAACAAGCTACCAAAAGAAACAGACTGAAGCGTTTGATGCGCGAATCTTATCGCTTGAATAAGATGGAATTGCTTGACATATCGAAATCTTCTCAAACCACTCTTTTTGTTGCGTTCCTGTATATTGCACATGAAATGAAAACTTATCAGGAAGTGGAAAAAGGAATGAAAAAAGCGCTGAATCTGCTTCAAAGTAAATTGTCGTGAAAAAATTCTTTTCCTTTATCATATTGATCCCGGTTTATTTTTATCGTTATTGTATCTCTCCGATGAAACCGCCGACATGCAGGTATGCGCCGACCTGTTCGGAATATGCTATTGAAGCCGTGAAAAAACATGGTCCGATAAAAGGTTTGATACTGGCAACAAAACGGATTTTACGATGCCATCCCTGGGGTGGGAGTGGGTATGATCCGGTGCCGTAAGCCAAGTTATAGCAAATAATGATGTTTGTCGATATTCATACACATAATATTTGTAAAGAAAAAGATGTCGTTTCTATCCTTCACAGAGATGCCAATGAGTTTCACTGCCATTGTGGAATGGATTTACAACATACTTTTTATTCTTTAGGATTACATCCCTGGAAGATAAAAGAGTATAGTTGGTCTAAGGATATCGATTTTATTGAAAAAAATTCCATATTCAATAACGTAAAAGCTATTGGGGAATGTGGTTTGGACAAACTTTGCGATATTCCGATGCAATTGCAGGAAAAAGTATTCATTGCTCAGATACTGATCAGTGAAAAGCTTTGTAAACCTTTAATTATCCATTGTGTTAAGGCCTTTGATGAAATCATTGCAATAAAAAAAGATTTTTGTCCCAGACAAGCCTGGATTATTCATAGCTTCAGGGGAAAACCGCAACAAGCGGAACAATTGATAAAACATGGCTTTTTCCTTTCTTTCGGAACAAAATTTAATGAGAATTCACTGTTGGCAACTCCTTTAGAAAGATTATTTTTGGAAACAGATGATGTTGAGAACGGGAATATTAAAGAGCATTATAAAAATATTGCCGAAACCGTTGACGTTTCGGTTGATGAATTAGTTTTACAAATAGATAGAAATCTGAAATTATCCGGAATATTGTTTTAAAATACTACCTTTGCAAGTTCAATTTTCAACTTCCAATTAATTATGAATTTCGTAGAAGAATTAAAATGGCGGGGCATGATTCACGATATAATGCCCGGCGCCGAAGAGCAGTTGCAGAAAGAGATGACATCGGCTTATGTAGGCATTGATCCTACAGCTGATTCCTTACATATCGGACATTTGGTGAGTGTAATGATGTTGAAACATTTTCAGAGAGCAGGACATCGCCCTATTGCTTTGGTTGGAGGAGCTACGGGGATGATTGGTGATCCTTCGGGCAAGTCCTTGGAAAGAAATCTGCTGGACGAAAAAACATTACGCCACAATCAGGAATGTATCAAAAAACAATTGGCAAAATTCCTTGATTTTGAATCGAAAGCTCCGAATAAAGCAGAGTTGGTCAACAACTATGATTGGATGAAAGATATTTCATTTCTTGATTTTATTCGTGATGTGGGAAAACATATTACTGTCAATTATATGATGGCTAAGGATTCTGTCAAAAAACGATTGACGGGAGAAGCTACCGATGGTATGTCTTTCACGGAATTTACTTACCAACTGGTGCAAGGATACGATTTTTTGCATTTGTACAGTCAATATAATTGTAAAATACAAATGGGAGGTTCTGACCAGTGGGGAAATATCACCACAGGAACAGAATTAATTCGCAGGAAAACCGGCGGAGAAGCTTTTGCTTTGACCTGCCCTTTGATTACCAAAGCAGATGGAGGAAAATTCGGAAAAACCGAATCAGGAAATGTTTGGCTGGACAAGAGATATACTTCGCCTTATAAATTCTATCAATTCTGGTTGAATGTAAGCGATGAAGATGCAGCTAAATACATCAAAATATTTACGGCTTTGAGTAAAGATGAAATCGATGCTTTGATCAAAGAGCAAACAGAAGCACCGCATCTTCGTCCGTTACAAAAACGACTAGCCAAAGAAGTGACTGTTATGGTACATTCCGAAGAAGACTATAATGCTGCGGTTGAGGCTTCTGCTATCCTTTTTGGGAGTTCGACTTCCGATGCGTTAAAAAAGTTGGATGAAGATACATTGCTGGCTGTTTTTGAAGGAGTGCCTCAGTTTGAAATCTCCAAAAATGATTTGGCGCAAGGAATTAAAGCCGTTGATTTGTTGGCGGAAAAAACAACTGTATTTCCTTCCAAAGGAGAAATGAGAAAAACGGTTCAGGCTGGAGGCGTTTCCATCAATAAAGAAAAATTGGAGAATTTCGAACAAATCATAGATTCTTCTTTATTGTTGAATGGCAGTTATATATTGGCACAAAAAGGAAAGAAGAACTATTTTCTGCTGATTGCAAGATAAATCGCTTAATATATATCAAAATGAAGACATGTTTTGAAACAATAAATTATTGTCTTTCAATAGTATGCATTGTTTTGAGATAAAAATCCGAATAAAACATTTGCAAGTTTCCCAAAAAGCAGTATCTTTGCAGCGCTTTTGAATAAAAGCATAGGATTGTCCCATGGTGTAGTGGTAGCACATCTGATTTTGGTTCAGCCAGCCTAGGTTCGAGTCCTGGTGGGACAACATACAAAGAATGTAAATGCCTGATTTTCAATAGTGAAAGTCGGGCGTTTTTGTTATGTGGGACGAATAATTTCGTTTTGATGAAAAATGAGTTTTATTGATCATTTTGTTAGCCTGGCTTTCATCAAAATAGTATTTCAATCGTATAAATGTATTTGAAATTCTCCGGTTACCTCTATTTCTTTTACAAAATATTTATCATGGGAAATAACGATCAGACTTCCTTGATAATTTTTTATTGTTTGTGTCAGGATATTCAAGCTGGAGATGTCCAGGTTGTTTGTTGGTTCGTCTAATATAATTAAATCCGGAGTTTGATTGCTGATCATGAGGCAACAGAGGTATAATCTCATTTTTTCACCTCCGCTAAGTTTTTTACAGTTTTTGTTCCATGTGTCTGACGGAAATAAAAAGCGGTTCAGGCGTAATTTTACTTCATGCTCTTCCAGTTTTTTCAAGTTGTATTTTTCTGCAAGTTGTTCGATTGTACAATCTTCGTCAACTTGTGAGTAATTCTGATCTAAATAAATTAGGTTAATATTGGCGCGTTTAATTTCTCCACAGGAAGGAAGGAGCGAGCCTGTCAATAATTGGATAAGGGTAGTTTTTCCACTCCCGTTATCTCCTTGCAAATGAATCCTGTCATTGCTGAAAAGTTTGAAATCCAGCGGGTTTTTCCATAACAACGCATCCTGGTGGTAACTAAAATTAATATGTTTGGCTTCAATCAACAATTTGCCGGCATGAAGAGATGTATTGTCGAAATCCAATTTTAGCTCCTTTAATCTTTCTTTTTGTTGTCTCAGCTCCGATAGTTTGGATTGACTGTTTTGAATGATTTCAGCGTGTTTGTCTTTTAATCGTGAAGCTGTAGTTTCTGCCGAGTCGCGCAAGGTATTTCGCATGATACGTGGCACTTGTATTTTATTTTTTTCGCCTTGTTGCGATGTGCGTTTTTCCTGGCGTTGTTTCACCTCCTGCGCTTGTTTACGGGCAAGACGAAGTGTTTTTTCCTGTTCGTGAATACTATCACTCAAAGCGTTTTGTTCAATTTCTTTTTGTTCTTTATAAAATGAATAATTTCCTCCATACAACCGGATTCCCTGTTCAGACAATTCGTAGGTTGTCTGCAATTGATTCAGTAATATTATGTCGTGGCTCACAACAACAATTGTTGCTTTGCTCAGAGCAATATATTGGTATAGCAATTCCCGGTTTGTTTGGTCAAGATGATTTGTTGGCTCGTCAAGTAGAATAATTTTCGGAGAATGGATAAGCAACCCGGATAAAAAGACTTTTGTCTTTTCACCGCCACTTAGGTTATCTATCTGCATATCGAGTTTGATGTGAGGCAGATTCCAATAAGCGAGGGCGGTTGTACATCTGAACTCTATTTCCCAATCATCGTCTAAAGTGTCATAATCAGATTGAGAAATACTTCCTTTCGTAATAGCGTCTAGTGCAGATAATTTGTCCTTGACATCCAATGCTTCCGCTATACTTTTATCAAGTCTACCTGTATGTTGTGCGATATAATAAGGTTGTGAAGTGGATATAATATTTCCTTCAACAGGTTGCAAGTGCCCGGACATAAGCTTCAACAGTGTAGATTTGCCGATTCCGTTATTGCCTACGATAGAAACTTTATCTTTCTCTTTGACAGAAAAATTTAAATGATCGAATATGGAAAATTGACTGGAATAGTGATAGGACAGATCACGTATGATAATACTCATAAATACACAATTAATAGTTGCCTGTAACAACAGGTTGTTAAACTGACATGTTTATTTCACTCTATTAATTGTTTATTTTCATCGGATCAATGTTAGATTAGGTTGCAAAGATATGTATAATTTTGAGAATATAGAGACAAAAATTAATTTTAAACACAAAGGCACGAAGGAAATTTAGACTTTGTGTCTTCGTGTTTTAAAACCTTTCCCTACTTCTTAACGTTCTAACCTTTATTAATTACAGTGAAGGGTGAGGGTCGCTTTGCTCCCTGTGAAAGGGGAAGGTCGCTTCGCTCCTTTGTGAACTCGCTATGCTCGTGGTGAAGGGGGGAAATAATTCACCTTTCACAAGGGAGCGTAGTGACCTTCCCCTTTCACAAAAAAACAAGGTTATGAAATCAACAAGTATCCGTCTCAAGTTTCGCCCTTCCACCCTTCCCGGCTGCGAAGGTTCGCTTTTCTTCCAGTTCATCCGCAACCGGGAGGTCAAGGTATTAACTACCCAGTATAAACTTTTTCCTGAAGAATGGAATCCCCGCTTGGAAAAAGTCAAGCTTGGGTGTTCCACTCCCCTGCGTGAAGCCTAC
>JAVBLQ010000069.1:0-36966 GCA_031553435.1 Bacteroidales bacterium
GGATGTTCACCATATTACAGTGGAAAATGGAAAATGGAAAATGGAAAATTTGAAGGCGTATTTGGAGAAATCAGGTCATCTGAATATAGAAATAAAGGAGATTAAAGCGAGTATTGAGGATTGTTATATGCTTTTGTCTGAGATGGTTGGAAATTAAACCATTCGGGCTATTTCAACTACAGGTTCACATTCGTAATAAAAATAGTTCAATACAATATGAATTACGTCATTGAAACAAATAATCTGACCAAGCGCTTTGGCAATTTCACCGCTGTCGATAATATATCTTTCAATGTAGAGAAAGGTGAAATTTTCGGATTTCTCGGAGCCAATGGCGCCGGAAAAACAACAGCTATGCGGATGCTATGCGGATTAAGTAAACCTACTTCCGGAAAAGGAATGGTTGCCGGGTTCGATATATCCAAACAATCGGAAGACGTCAAGAAAAATATAGGATACATGAGCCAGAAATTCTCTTTATATGAAGATTTGAAAGTATGGGAAAACATCCGCTTGTTTGCCGGTATCTATGGAGTTGATAAAAATGAAATCGGACCGAAAACAGATCAAATGTTATCAGAACTCGGTTTCTCTCATGAGCGGAATACTTTGGTTAAATCATTGCCCTTAGGCTGGAAACAAAAATTATCATTTTCCGTGTCCATTTTCCATGAACCTAAAATTGTGTTTCTGGATGAACCTACAGGCGGTGTTGATCCTGCTACGCGCCGGCAATTCTGGGAACTGATTTATGAAGCTGCTGATCGTGGCATTACCGTTTTTGTAACCACCCATTATATGGATGAGGCCGAATATTGTAATCGTGTATCTATCATGGTCGACGGTAAAATCGAAGCATTGGATACTCCTAAAAATTTAAGAGAGCAATTCAATACTTCGAATATGGATGGAGTGTTCCAGCAATTGGCAAGAAAAGCTAAAAGAATTGACAATTGATAATTGACAATGGACAATGAAACAGTTTACATCTTTCGTTAAAAAAGAATTTTATCATATTTTCCGGGACAAGCGCACGATGTTGATTTTGCTCGGAATGCCCATCGTACAGATTATTCTTTTCGGATTTGCTATTACAACCGAAGTGAAGAATATTCAGGTAGCCGTTTATGATCCTTCCAAAGATGAGGCAACAACACGTATCATTGACCGGCTTCAGGCCAGTGAGTATTTCAATATTACTCAAATGTTAAATACTCCGGAAGACATAGAAAAAGTATTCAGGGAAGGAAAAATAAATCTGGCTGTTGTTTTCAGCAATCATTTCAGTGACGATTTATTGCATACCGGAGATGCTGCCGTTCAATTGATTGTCGATGCTACGGATCCTAATCAGGCAGTCACTTTGACCAATTATGCCGCCAGTATTATCACGTCTTATCAGAAAGAATTGATGGGACAATATCAGATACCCATTCAGATCATTCCTGAAATCAGGATGCTTTACAATCCTGAAATGAAAAGTGCGTACAATTTTGTTCCGGGTGTTATGGGTTTGATTCTGATGCTGATTTGTGCCATGATGACTGCCATCTCCATTGTCCGTGAAAAAGAAATGGGAACAATGGAAATATTACTGGTATCGCCCATGAAGCCGATTTATGTGATCCTTTCGAAAGCAGTTCCTTATATGTTATTATCCCTGGTGAATATAACATCCATACTGCTTTTGTCGATATTTGTATTGGATGTTCCGGTAGCAGGTAGTCTTTTCTGGTTGTTCATCGTATCGTTTGTGTTCATTTCTGTGGCTCTGTCGCTGGGATTATTAATATCGACAATTGCTGATACTCAGATAGCTGCGATGCTTATTTCCGGAATGGGACTGATGATGCCGACCATGCTTCTTTCGGGGATGATATTTCCGATCGAAAATATGCCTGTTGTTTTACAATACTTGTCGAACATCGTTCCTGCAAGATGGTATATCTCGGCAATCAGGAAAATAATGATAGAAGGATTGTCTATTTCTTTTGTTTTGAAAGAAGTCGGGGTTCTTCTGTTCATGGCGTTGTTTTTAATTATTGTGAGTTTGAAGAAGTTCAGTATTAGACTTGAAAATTGAAAATGGAGAATTAACATGTTACGATTTTTAATAGAAAAAGAATTCAAGCAAATCATCCGCAACTCCTTCCTACCCAGGATGATCATTGCTTTTCCCTGCATGGTAATGCTGGTATTTCCATGGGCAGCCAATTTTGAAATCAAAAACATCAATATCAGTATAATAGATAATGATCACAGCACTTATTCCCAACGATTGGTAAATAAAATCACTTCGTCCGGTTACTTCCGGCTGACAGATTTTTCAGAGAATTATTCCGGCTCCTTAAAAAGCATAGAATCCGGCAAAACGGATATTATTCTGGAAATTCAGTCCGGATTCGAAAAAGATCTTGTGAAAGAAGGAACAGAACAAGTAATGATTTCCGCCAATGCCGTCAACGGAATGAAAGGAGGATTAGGAGCATCCTACTTGTCAGCCATTTTGAATGACTATGCCGGTGAAATCCGGGATGAATGGTTTCAATCCGGAAAAGATGTGATTTTACCGGTCATCAAAATCAATCCCTATTATCGCTTCAATCCGCATCTTGATTATAAGGTATTTATGGTTCCGGCACTGATGGTGATGTTGTTGACCATGATCTGCGGATTTTTGCCTGCATTGAATATTGTTGCTGAAAAAGAAGCCGGCACAATTGAGCAGATAAATGTTACGCCAGTAAGTAAATTTACCTTTATTATGTCTAAATTGCTGCCTTACTGGATTATAGGCTTTCTTATCCTATCCATTTGTTTTATCCTGGCATTTTGGGTTTATGGATTGATTCCTGTCGGAAAATTATCTACGCTATATATTTTCGCAGGTATTTACATTTTGGTTGTTTCCGGATGCGGTTTGGTAATTTCCAATTATTCGGCTACTATGCAACAAGCCATGTTTGTTATGATGTTTTTTATCATTGTCTTCCTCCTGATGAGTGGTTTGTTTACTCCCGTGAGCAGTATGCCGGAATGGGCGCAGGTCATTACAATAGTCAATCCGTTAAAATATTTTATTCAGGTGATGCGTGCTGTTTACTTGAAAGGCAGTGGAGTAGTGGAGTTACTCCCTCAATTGCTTGCTCTGTGTGGCTTTGCTGTCTTTTTTAATCTTTGGGCGGTGGTTAGTTATCGAAAATCTATGTAATCTCACTTTGTTCGCTTGTGAAGGTCGCTATGCTTCTTGTGAATGGTGAAGCTCGCTATGCTCACCCGTGAATAGTGGTATACTCTCTTTTCGCAACGAGTGAAACGAGTTCACCAAGGAGCGCAGCGATCTTCACCATTTTTAGTTTTTTATTAAAAAAACCTGAAAACTTTTTTTGTTTCAAAAGTTTTCATTTCCTTTGCAAAAATTTTTCCAATCAATTAAATGGAATTAAAAGAAAGAATAATAGAGGAAGCTTCAGACTTATTTTTTCGTAAAGGAATAAAAAGCATTACGATGTCCGATATTGCCAATCATTTAGGTATATCGAAACGAACCCTTTATGAAGTATTCAAGGATAAAGAAGATCTCTTGCATAACTGTCTGCAAGTAAAGATGTGTGATGCAGATTCGGAAACAGAAAAATGGATACTCCATTCGGAAAATGTAATCGATGCATTGATGCATTTGTATGCAAAACACTTGAATGAAGCACATCAAATGAATAAATCGCTTGTTCATGATTTGCGCAAATATCACCCGAAATTGTATAAAATAATTGAGGATAAACAAAAAGAATCATCTAATGTATTTATTCCGCTTTTTGAAAAAGGAATCCAGCAAAAGCTGATCAGGGATGATATCAATGTTGAATTGCTGGCATGGGTATTGACATCTCAGTTCAAGGCGCTGTGGGAATATGAAATGCCGCTCGATAAGTATAGTTTCACGGAATATCTGGAAGCAATTATTCTTAATTTTACAAGAGGCATTGCTACAGTTGAAGGTCAGAAAAAAATTGATGAATTATCAACAAAAATAAAGCAAAATAGGTTTTTTTAAGCAAGAATAAAAGAAAACATATGAACTTCGTAACTTTAGGTAAAAAGATTATGATAGTAACATTGGTTACTATTTTACCCATTTTGGGAAAAGCTCAACAAACCCCTTTACAACTTACTTTGGAAAGAGCTGTTCAGATAGCTTTAAGTGAAAATCCGAATGTGAGAATCGCTGATTTGGAAATACAAAAAAAGGAATATGCGAAAAAAACAACAAAATCTTCCTTATATCCACAGATCGATGCAGTAGGACAATATACCCGTACCATCAAAAAACAGGTAATGTATCTGGATGGCGCTTTTGATATGACATCTTCGATGAAACCGATGCTGGATGGAATCAATGATGTTTTCGCCGATAATATACCCGGCTATAATAAAAATGAGTTGTATGATGCAATCACCGCCGAACAGGCAAAAGTTCCCCCGGTAGATCCGGATGAAGGAATAGAAGTCGGACGAAGCAATAACTGGTCCGGAGGTTTCAACCTGAACTGGCCGGTAGTTGTTCCCACCTTATGGAAAAGCCTGGAAATAAGTAGTCTGGATGTCGAATTGGCCGTTGAATCTGCCCGTTCTTCAAAAATAAATATGAGTAACGATGTTAAAAAAACATATTACCAAGTATTATTGGCTCAGGATTCCCGCAATGTGTTCAAACAAAGTTATGATAATGCTGTTTTAAACTACAACGATATCAAACATAAATATGACCAGGGTCTGGTGGCCGAATTTGATCTGATCCGTGCGGATGTCAGGGTTAAAAACGTGAAACCCAATCTTATTCAGGCAGAAAATGCGGTAAACCTGACTACGTTGTCTTTGAAAGCCCTGATGGGAATAGATATGGATCAGGAAATCATCGTAGAAGGCAATCTGAAAGATTATGAACAGAATCTTTATTCGGACATTATTGCTGCCGATACATCTTTAGCGAATAACTCGGACTTGAAACAATTTGATATACAAGCAGAACAGTTGCAAAAAACATTAGAACTATATAAAGCTCAATATTGGCCTACGGTTTCTATTTCAGGTAATTATATGTACATGTCAATGAACAACGATTTTCGTTTCAAAGACTACAAATGGTCGCCCTATTCAACTGTTGGCCTCACGGTTTCAATTCCTATCTTTGACGGATTCAGGAAACGTTCGGATATCAAGCAGACACAAGTTTCTCTTGAACAAATGAAATTAAAGAGAGAAGATATTGTACGCAATCTGACTTTATCCGTCAAAAACAGCGTGAGCAGTATGACTAATTATGTGGAACAAGTCTTTTCTACCCGCGATGCTGTTAAGCAAGCCCAGAAAGGATATGAAATTTCCCAGAAACGATATGATACCGGAATGGGAACATTACTGGAGTTGAACGATGCGGAATTGGCTCTTACCCAGACCAGTTTGTCATATAATCAGGCTATCTACTATTATTTGTCAGCTAAAGCCGATTTGGCAAAAACTTTAGGATTACAATAATTTTATGAGATTAAAGATCAAAGACAAAAGAAGATAGAGACATAAAGATTGTCTTTTATCTATTCAGGTTAAACTAACGAAATTAAAAAAATATAATCATATGTCGTATAAGAACTTACTTTGGATATTGCCGTTATCGGCTCTCTTGATCACTTCCTGCAAGAAAAAAGAAGAAGAAACCCAGACAGACACCAAGGCAAAAGTTTCAGTGATTAATGCAGAAATGGTTCCTGTTAATCAAACGGTTACTTTAACTGCCAATGTGGAGGGCGACGTCACCAATCAGATTTCACCCGCTATCCCGATGCGTATCAAGAAAATATATGTGGACGTAGGCGCAAATGTGCATAAGGGACAAGCTTTGGTTCAGATGGATAACTCGAATCTGGAACAACAAAATGTTCAGATCAAGAATCTGGAAAAAGATTATAACCGCTACGAAGAACTGTTGAAAGTAGGAGGAATCTCACAACAACAATTCGACCAATTGAAAGCTCAATTAGACGTTGCTCGGGCGGCAATCTCCAATACGAAGGAAAATACGGTGCTTACAAGTCCTATCAATGGTATTGTTACTGCCCGTAACTATGATGATGGCGATGTTTACGGACAAAAACCCATTCTGACGGTTCAACAACTGAATCCGGTGAAAGCAATCATCAACGTTTCCGAATCTTATTTTCCTAAAGTACAACAAGGGATGCCGGTAGAAGTCCAATTAGATGTATATGGAAATGAAGTTTTCCAGGGCAAGGTAAAGCTGATTCACCCTGTGATAGATACAAATACTCATACATTTTCCTGCGAAATTGAAATTCCCAATAAAGACATGAGAGTTCGTCCCGGAATGTTTTCCCGTGTAACAATGAACTTCGGATCACAAAACCGGGTATTGATACCTGATAATGCAGTAATTAAACAGGCCGGATCCAATGACCGTTTCGTTTTTCTTGTAGCAGATGGCAAAGCCATTTATAAAAAAGTGGAAATAGGACAACACCTGGATACCAATTTTGAAATATTGTCCGGTATTCAACAAGGAGATGTTGTGGTTACCGCAGGTCAGGCCCGTTTGATTGACGGAACCGAAGTTGAGATAGTAAAAGAATAAAGAAAGTTATAATAAAACAATGAAAATATACGAAACCGCGGTCAAAAAACCAGTCACTACTGCATTGATTTTTGTGGGGATTATTGTGTTCGGATTGTTCTCATACAGTCGGTTGGCCATTGACTTGATGCCCGATATCGAGACCAATATGCTGACTGTTGTGACTACCTATACAGGAGCCAGTGCAAATGATATCGAAACGAACGTAACAAGACCACTTGAAGATGTGCTCAACAGTTGTGAAAACCTGAAAAAGATAACCTCACAATCAAAAGACAATATTTCATTGGTAACACTTGAATTCAACTATGGAACAGATATCGATGTGGCAACCAGTGATGTACGCGATAAGCTGGATATGGTTAAATCAGCTTTGCCTGATAATGTGGGTAATCCGATTATATTCAAATTCAGTATGGACATGATTCCTGTTGTGATCTATTCGGCAACAGCAAATGAGAGTGTTAATGCATTGTATAAGATATTGGACGACAAGATTGCTACACCTCTCAACCGTGTGAAAGGGGTAGGGGCCGTTACCATTGCAGGCGCTCCGCAACGGCAAATACAAGTGAATGTTTCTCCCGAAAAACTGGAATCATATAATCTTACGGTAGAACAAATCTCAGACATTATCGCGAAAGAAAATTTGAACGTACCTGCTGGAAGTTTTGACGTAGGTAGTCAAACCTATTCTTTACGTATAGAAGGAGAATTCAAGGAAAGCTCTCAACTACTGAATGTTGTTGTTGGTAGCGCAGGTGGAAGAAATGTTTACCTCAGCGATGTAGCCACGGTAAATGATACCATTCAAAGCCGGATACAGGAATCATATACCAATGGAACCAAAGGAGCGACCATTGTTGTTCAAAAACAATCCGGAGCGAATACGGTAGAAATTGCAGAACTGGTTAATGCGCAAATCGAAGATTTGAAAAAAACGTTGCCTCCTGACGTCAAATTATCGATGATCATAGATACTTCCGATTTTATCAAATCTTCTATCGATTCATTGACGGAAACAATCTTGCTGGCAGGTCTTTTTGTGATGATTGTGGTATTATTTTTCCTCGGAAGGTGGAGAGCCACCATCATTATTATCCTGGCAATTCCGGTTTCATTGATTGCATCCTTTATTTATCTGATGGTTACCGGAGGAACCTTGAACATCATATCTCTTTCATCCCTCTCCATTGCGATTGGGATGGTGGTAGATGATGCAATTGTAATCCTTGAAAATGTAACTACCCACATTGAAAGAGGAAGTACGCCCAAAGAAGGGGCTATCTACGGAACCAATGAAGTTGCGATAGCTGTTATTGCATCCACATTGACAATTGTAGCAGTATTCTTCCCGATGACGATGGTGACAGGATTGGCTGGTGTTATGTTCAAACAATTAGGATGGATGGTCACAATCATGATTCTTACCTCCGTTGTAGTGGCTTTGACATTGACGCCTATGCTTTGTTCTCAAATGCTCAGATTGAATCCCAACCAGGGAAAATTATTCGATAAATTATATGCGCCTATCCAACGATCCCTGGACAGATTAGACAATTGGTATGCCAACCTGGTAGCAAAAGCTGTGAGAAACAGATGGAAAACAGTGATGGCTTGTTTAGGGCTTTTTGTGTTGATCATGGTTGCATCAAGTGGAATAAAAAGTGAATTCATGCCGGCGTCAGATAACAATCAGATATCTGTGCGAGCCTATCTTCCGACCGGAACACGAATGGAAGTCACAAGGACTACTGCCATGAAAATCAATAAAATAATCAAAGAAAAATATCCTGAAGTCGATATCATAAATTTCTCTTTGGGACAAGCCGATGAAAATAATATCTGGGCCTCGGTAATGACTAAAAACTCATCCGACTTGATCACATTTACCTTGCGTTGTGTAGATGCTGATAAACGCGACAGAACTATTTACGATATAGGAAACTTGTTTCGCGAAGATCTGGCCAACATGCCCGAACTTTATAAATATGTAGTAACTCCCGGTGGTGAAAATTCCATGTTTTCAGGTTCCAGTACACTCGACGTTGAAATTTACGGATACGACCTGGCGGCAACAGACCGTTTGGCAGCAGTTATCAAAGAGCGTTTAAGCAGTGTTAAAGGTTTGCAGGATTTGATTATCAGCCGTGAAGATTACCGTTCCGAATATCAGATCATTTTTGATCGTGAAAAATTGGCGCAAAACGGATTGAACTCTGCTGTAGTGGCCAACTATGCCCGTAACCGCATCAACGGTCTGATCTTGTCAAAATTCAGGGAAGACGGCGACGAATATGATATTGTTGTAAGATACGATGAAAAATATCGTCAAGCAGTCTCAGCCATTGAAGACATAACAGTTTACAATAACCAGGGGACCCCAATCAAAATCCGTGAATTAGGAAAAGTTGTTGAAAAACAATCTTTACCTCAAATCGACCGCGAAAACCGTCAACGGATCATAAAAGTACAGGGAAGTTTGTACAAACGACCTCTGAGCGCTGTTGTAGAAGATGTTAATAAAGAATTGGATAAGTTGGAAAAAGACGGTTCAATGCCCGAAAATGTGGGAATACAATTAGGCGGTACGCTTGTTGACCAACAGGAATCATTTGCTGACTTGGGACTTTTAATGGCTCTTTGCGTCTTATTGGTTTACATCGTGATGGCCGCTCAGTTCGAGTCATTAACCTATCCGTTTATCATCATGTTCTCTTTGCCTTTCGGTTATGCGGGAGTGATGCTTGCCTTGTTGATCACAGGACAACCTATCAGTTTGATGGCCATGATTGGTATGGTGATGCTGATCGGTATTGTGGTGAAGAATGGCATTGTGCTTATAGACTACGTGAACCTCAACCGGGAACGTAGTCAATCCATCGACAAAGCAGTAGTATCAGGAGGAAAATCCAGATTGCGTCCGGTACTCATGACCACAGCAACCACGGTATTGGGTATGATTCCGATGGCCATCCCTCGCGGACAAGGTTCGGAAATGTGGCAACCAATGGGTATCGCCATCGTTGGAGGATTGTTGCTTTCTACGATTTTGACTTTGATACTCGTTCCTGCTCTATATTCCATTTTCGGAGGATTCGGTGTTTTAAGGAAACGTAAGAAACATAAACGGGAATATCCGACAGCTAAATTTACTTTAGCACAGGCGAAACAAAAAGACTAATTTATGGTTACAAGTTACGGGTTACAAGTTACGGGTTACGAGTTACAGGTTACGAGGATAAATCTATACTCCCGTAACTCGTAATTACTTGTAACCTGTAACTCGTAACTACTTATAACCTATAATTCGTAACTAACAAAAAAATGAAAGCAGTATTTATCCCCTTCAATCAAGCATATAAAGATCGTTTGATCGAAATCATGGACAAAATGAACATCCGTGGTTTTTCTTCATGGGAAGCAGTACAAGGTCGTGGTTCCAAACGGGGAGAGCCCCACTATGGCAATCATGCCTGGCCAACAATGAATTCAGCCATTATCACCATGGTTGATGATGATAAAGTAGATAAGTTCCTGGAAGTCCTCCACGAACTGGATATGAAAACAGAAGCACAAGGTCTCCATGCTTTTGTATGGAATATTGAGAAATGGATCTAATTACCCTTCTTGGCCCCACCGCCTCCGGCAAAACTTCTTTTGCCGCTGCGCTTGCTGCTGAATTGGATACTGAGATTATCAGTGCCGATTCAAGGCAGATATATAGGGAAATGACCATAGGTACAGGAAAAGATCTGGGTGATTATATTGTTGACGGGAAACAGATTTCTTACCACCTGATCGATATTTGCGAGCCTGGCGACAAGTATAATGTGTATGAATATCAACACACATTTCATCAGGCATATGAAGTAATCAAAGCCAAAGGAAAAATTCCTGTTTTGTGTGGAGGAACCGGATTGTATATCGAATCGGTACTGAAAGGATACAAACTCCTCAACGTTCCCGAAAATCCAGTCCTGAGAGAGCAATTGAAAAACAAATCCTTACAGGAATTGGAAGAAATCCTGCGCTCTTACAAAACGCTGCACAATACAACCGATTTGGATTCGGCAAGAAGAACTATCCGAGCCATCGAGATAGAAGAGTATTATAAAAATCAGGCTCCGGACCAAAATGAATATGCACCTCTGAACAGCCTTATCATAGGTATTTCCATAGACAGGGAATTGCGTCGGGAAAAAATTTCCAAACGTTTGAAGGCTCGTTTGGAAGAAGGAATGATTGAAGAAGCTCAATCTTTGCTAAACAAAGGAATTACCCCTGAAGACCTGATTTATTACGGACTCGAATACAAATATCTGACGTTGTATTTGTTGGGAAAACTAACTTATAGCGAGATGTTCTCCCAATTGGAGATTGCCATTCATCAATTTGCCAAACGCCAGATGACCTGGTTCCGCGGCATGGAAAGAAGAGGTTTCCACATTCATTGGATTGATGCACAACTTCCAATCGAAGAAAAAATTAAATTTGCAAAAAAACTTTTAGAAATAGTTTAAGTTTTCAAAATGAAAACTTAACACAGCCTCTTAATTCTTAATTCGTGAACTTACTCCAACTCTTCAAAAATATCACTCCTTTCGTAAAACCCTATCGTTGGTTGGTTGTATTTACCTTATCACTGACCTTTATCGGATCGCTTATCGCTCAGGTAAATGCTTGGATCTTAAGATATACCGTTGATACGATCAATGATTTGGTCGAGGCTCACAAAGGTTTGAAAGAAGGATTGTCCATACTTATTACCATTTCCGTTATACTGATAAGTAAAGAAATTATCAATTCCTTTATCCAGTTCGGACAAAAATATTACGGAGAAAAACTGCGAATTTATGTATCCCGTGATTTGGCCCAATCGGTCATTGAAAGGATATTGACTTATAAATTGGCATTTTACAGTTCCCGTGACAATCAATCCGGAAAACTTCAGACCCGTATTGACAGAGGGATAGAAAGTCTTACACGCTTGGTACAGAACTTTTTTATCGATATTTTACCCTTATTTGCCAATTCCATAGTAGCATTGATCATGATGTTCAATGCCAATTTTTATGTGGGCCTGGTTGGTCTGTGTATTGTTCCTGTTTATTTCTATGTTACTCAGGTTCAAGCCGGTAAAATGGGAGGTTCACGTCGTAAAATAAGGGAGCTGAGAGAAAATAAAAGCCAGGGAATTCTGGGTATTCTTGAATCGATCACCGTCATCAAATCATTTATCAGGGAGAATATCGAAAGCAAAAAACAGATGGATTTGCAGAACAATCTTACTGAAACCCAGATGAAAACCCATCACATCAGTTTTTTGTTCGATGCTTTGAAAAGTTTTGTAGAACAGATAGGTATTGTTATTATCATCATTCTCACAGCATACTTCGTGTTGGCCGGCGACATGACGATAGGAGCCATCATGTTTCATATCCTGCTGTTCAACAATGTGTCTGCACCCATTCGCCAGTTGCATCGCATCTATGACCAGATGAATGATGCCATGATCTACTCCGAAAGTTTCTTTGATATTCTGAAAGCCGACAATCAGATTGAAGATTCCGGAAATTACCGTTCATCCGAAATCAAAGGGCATTTCAAACTGAAAAATGTAAATTTTACCTATCCGGACAATCAGGTGCGTACATTGTATGATATCAACATGGAAATTCTTCCGGGAAAAATAACGGCATTGGTAGGCTTGTCCGGAGCAGGAAAAAGTACATTGATCAACCTGTTGGATAAGTTTTACCAACCGGATTCGGGTGAAATTCTGTTGGATGGCGTTACCTTATCCGAATACGATACCGCATTTTTAAGGGAAAATATAGGATTGGTACTTCAGAAAAATCATATTTTCAACGGAACGATAGAAGAGAATATCCGCTATGGAAATCCCCACGCGAGACAGGAAGAGGTTGTAGAAGCAGCTAAAAAGTCGTATATTCATGATCAGATTATGACTTTGCCTCAAAAATACCAGACATCGGCCTTGGCTTTGTCCGGAGGACAACAGCAAAAAATAGCTATTGCCCGGATGTTTTTGAAAAATCCTCCCATCATCTTTCTGGATGAACCTACAGCCAGCCTGGATGCCGTATCTACAGAGCAAATAAAAAATAGCCTCGATGCTATCAAGAAAGACCGGACTGTGATTATCATTTCACACAGCATTTCCCAAATCATCGATTCAGACCGGATTTATGTGATGAGAGAAGGTCAGGTAATCGAATCGGGGACTCATGAAGAAATATACCATTTAAACGGTACTTACAAAGAAATTTTTGATGCGATGGCAAGAAGCCTTAATATTGACAAAATTTCGAAAACAATTGTTTAGACGTTTCTTGCCAATCCTCCGGTCGAAGTTTCTTTATAGAGACTTGGCAAATCGTGTCCTGTTTCTTTCATTGTTTTAACCACTTTATCAAAACTGACCAAATGTTTTCCGTCTGAAAACATGGCAAATGTACAAGCATCTAACGCTCTCACTGCGGCAAAAGCATTTCGTTCTATACAAGGTACTTGTACTAATCCGCAGACCGGGTCGCAAGTTAATCCCAGGTGATGTTCCAACCCCATCTCTGCGGCGTATTCAATTTGTCGCGGAGAACCTCCGAATAACTGTGTTGCAGCTGCTGCTGCCATCGCACAAGCAACGCCGACTTCTCCCTGACAACCGACTTCCGCTCCGGAAATGGATGCATTATATTTAACGATATTGCCGATTAATCCGGCAGTAGCCAAAGCTTTCAATATTTTGGAATCACGGAAATCATGCCTTTTTTTCAAATGATATAAAACTCCGGGTAAAATTCCGGATGAGCCGCAGGTCGGAGCGGTAACTATCAACCCTCCCGATGCATTTTCTTCTGATGTGGCCAGAGCATAGGAATAAATGGAAGCTCTGCTTTGTAAAGAATCTTTATAGCTTTTGGCTTTGGTAAAATAGGAAGATGCTTTTCGTTGCAAACCCAATCCTCCGGGTAAAACCCCTTCGGCTTCGAGGCCTCGTTCAACGCCTTCTTTCATCGTATTCCAAATCAGATCCAGATAATCCCAGATTTCTTTTCCTTCAGTATCTTCAACATATTCCCAATATGATTTACCGGTTTGTTCGATCCATTCGAGAATCTCGCGCATGGTAGTCATGTCATATATCTTATTTTCTGAAACCAATGTATGTTCATTGGCTAGATTACCTCCGCCAATGCTGTAAATCAACCAATTGTCGATACAGTCATTTTGTTCGTCAAAAGCTTCAAAATAAAGTCCGTTGGGATGAAAAGGAAGAAATGCGTCAGGTTTCCAAATGATATTGATTTCTTTTGGAGAACAAGCTTCTATAATTGCCAGGTCAGTTAAGTGTCCTTTTCCGGTTGCCGCAAGACTTCCATATAAGGTAACCTGAAAACGTGCAGCATCCTTATTTTTCTCACAAAAAATAATAGCAGCTTTTCGTGGTCCGATCGTATGACTACTTGAAGGACCATTTCCGATTTTGAATATTGCTCTGAGGCTTTCCATAGATTTTTCCGATATAGGAAACAAAAGTATTAAAAAAAATGATGTAACTTTGCTTCCCGTAACTTGTAATTCGTAACTTGTCACCAAACATGAGCATAAAAATTAAGGAAGTAACTACTAAACAGGATTTAAAAAAATTTGTCAAGTTTAATCTTGAATTATATAAAGATTGTCTTTATCATGTTCCGGGATTAATCGCCGATGAGATGATTACTTTGGATAAAACGAAAAATCCCGCATTTGATTTTTGTGAAGCAATTTATTTCCTTGCTTATAAAAACGACCGGATAGTAGGGCGAATAGCCGGATTGATCAATCATAGAGCCAATGAAGTCTGGAATCAGCAATATGCCCGTTTCGGTTTTGTTGATTTTATTAATGACGATGAAGTGGTAGATGCTTTATTTGATGCCGTTGAAAAATGGGCTAAGAATAAAGGAATGAACGGCATTCAAGGCCCCCTTGGATTCACAGATTTAGATCATGAAGGAACTTTGATCGAAGGTTTTAATAAAATGGGGACAATGGCTGCTATTTACAATTATCCTTATTATCCACATCAGATAGAAAGAATGGGATATGAAAAAGATCAGGATTGGAACGAATTTAAAATCATAGTTCCGAAAGAAATCCCGGAAAAATACCTCCGCGTTGCCGAAATTGTCAAAAAGAAATATGGTCTGAAAATCATGAGGTTCCGGAAAACCAAAGAAATCTGGCCTTATGCAAAAAAAATATTCGATCTTTGGAATAAAGCATATTCGACTTTGTATGCTTATTCTCCTTTATCTGATAAACAAATAGAATATTACATCAAAATGTATATTCCGATGCTTCGCCTGGAGTTGGTGCCCATTATTGTCAGAGAGTCGGACGATGCTGTGGTAGGTGTCGGTATTTGTATGCCCAATTTATCGTATGCACTGAAAAGTGCAGGAGGAAATATATTCCCGTTCGGATTTGTTCCCTTGCTCAAATCGTTGTATGGGAAAAAAGTAAAAGTTATCGATATGATGATTATCGGAGTTGATCCCGAATACCAAAATAAAGGAGTTAATTCACTGATATTTTGTGATATAATCGAGGTCGCCAATAAGTTGGGAGCCGAATGGTGTGAAAGTAATCCCGAATTGGAACTTAATCATAAAATCCAATCTTTGTGGGATAGCTTTGAAGCCACATTACACAAAAAAAGAAGAGCTTACTTAAAGAAAATATAAAAACGGACAAATTTTTCATGGAAGAAGTTAATAATTATCTCGATGATGATATCAAAACCCTTAGCTGGTGGGAACATATTCGTCGCCGTCCGGGAATGTACATCGGCAAATTGGGCGATGGTTCTTATGCCGATGACGGAATTTATGTTTTATTAAAAGAAGTGCTGGACAATGCTATAGATGAATACATGATGGGATTTGGAAAAACCATATATGTATCGGTCGTCGAAAAAAATGTAACTATTCGCGATTATGGCCGGGGCATTCCTTTGGGAAAAGTGTTGGATGCTTCTTCCAAAATGAATACCGGAGGAAAATATGATTCTAAAGCCTTTAAAAAATCAGTAGGGTTGAACGGGGTTGGTATTAAAGCCGTTAACGCCTTGTCATCCTATATGTTGGTTCAAAGTTATCGCGAACACGAAACAAAAAAAGTCATTTACAATTCAGCCCAGGTAATTGAAGATGCTCCCATTGTTCCGTCGGAAGAAGCGAATGGAACTTTGGTTAATTTTATTCCTGATGATAAGATCTTTAAAGACTATCATTTCAAGGAAGAATACATAGAGAATCTACTGAAAAATTACGTATTTTTAAATGCCGGCTTGACCATCAATTTCAATGGAAAGAAATTTTATTCCAAAAACGGATTGGTCGATTTGCTGAATGAAAACATGACCTCCGAACCTTTGTATCCTATCATCCATCTGCAAGGAGAAGATATAGAGGTTGTTATCACTCATGGAAACCAGTATGGCGAGGAATATTATTCTTTTGTCAACGGACAACATACAACACAAGGAGGTACACACCTGGCAGCTTTCCGTGAAAGCGCTTCCAGGGTAATCAAAGAATATTTCAATAAAAATTTTGAATATGCTGATATTCGCAGCGGCATCATTGCAGCTGTCAGTATCAAAGTGGAAGAGCCTATATTTGAATCGCAAACGAAAACAAAATTAGGTTCTAAAGATATGGGGCCTAACGGTCCGGGTGTCGCCAAATTTATTGGGGACTTTATCAAAAAAGAACTGGATAATTACCTGCATAAACATTCGGAAACAGCCGATATCATGCTGAAAAAGATATTGGATTCCGAAAAAGAAAGAAAAGCGATTGCTGGTGTCACAAAGCTTGCACGGGAACGTGCTAAAAAAGCCAATCTTCACAATAAAAAGCTCAGGGATTGTCGTTTACATTACAATGATACAAAAGGCGACAGGCTGGATGAGACCTGTATCTTTATCACTGAGGGAGATTCGGCCAGCGGTTCTATTACCCAAAGTCGTGATCCGAATTATCAGGCAGTGTTCAGTCTTCGCGGAAAGCCGTTGAATACCTTCGGATTGACCAAGAAGATTGTGTATGAAAATGAAGAGTTCAATCTCTTGCAGGCTGCTCTGAACATTGAAGACGGACTGGAAGGTTTACGGTATAATAAAATCATCATCGCTACCGACGCCGATGTCGACGGTATGCACATCCGTTTGTTGATTATCACTTTTTTCCTGCAATTTTTCCCGGATCTGATCAAAAACAAACATGTTTTTATTCTTCAAACTCCTTTGTTCCGGGTGAGAAATAAAAAAGAAACAATTTATTGTTATTCAGAGGAAGAAAGACTGAGTGCCATCAAAAAATTAGGTCCTAATCCTGAAATAACACGATTCAAAGGATTAGGAGAAATATCTCCGGGGGAGTTCAAGAATTTTATCGGAAAAGATATTCGTTTGGATCCGCTTACAATGAAGAAACAAGATTCTGTAAAAGAGATGCTTGAATTCTATATGGGTAAGAATACGATGGAGCGTCAGAACTTTATCATTGATAATCTTGTTGTAGAGGAAGATGTTTAAAACTAAAAGTTAAAAATTAAGAGTGAAAAAAATTGCAATATTTCCGGGAACTTTCGATCCGTTCACCATTGGTCATCTATCTCTGATTCAAAGAGGATTAGCCCTTGTTGATGAAATTGTTATTGCTATTGGAATCAATCCGAATAAAAAAACACTGTTTTCTTTGGAAAAACGATTAGAGATGATCCGTGATTTGTTCAAAGACAATGATAGGGTAAAAGTTGAAAGCTACGATTCTCTTACCATTGATTTTGCAAAAAAAATCGATGCGCGTTTTATCCTTCGGGGAATACGCTCTGTCAACGATTTTGAATACGAAAAAAATATAGCGGACGTTAATCGTAAAATTGCAGGAGTCGAAACTTTTGTTCTTTTTACCGAACCTGAACATACACATATTAGTTGCTGTATTGTGAGGGAATTAATATTGTATGGAAAAGATGTCAGCGATTTTGTTCCCCCCAATATGAAAATGTAAAAATGATATAAATGAAAAAGTTATTTGTGTTAGTTGCGTTTCTGTTGTCGGTCACGACAATGATTCAGGCGCAAACTCCATCTCAGGCTATGAGAAAACTGGAAATGGTTGTCTATGTAATCAATAATATGTATGTCGATGATATTGATGATAATAAATTGACTGAAGATGCAATTATCGCATTACTGGATAAATTGGACCCTCATTCCAACTATATGAACAAGGAAGAGGTAAAAGAGCTAAATGAACCTTTGCAAGGCAATTTTGACGGCATCGGTATTCAATTCAATATGTTGACAGATACATTGTATGTTGCACAGGTAATTGCAGGCGGCCCTTCTCAGAAAGTAGGTTTGCTTCCGGGAGACCGCATCATCCAGGTAAATGACACATTGATTGCAGGTGTCAAGATGAAGAATTCGGACATTATGAAGCGTCTGCGTGGGCCTAAAGGTACCGTTGTAAACATAAAAGTGCTCAGAAGCGGGTCTCCGGATCTGATTCCGTTTAAAATTGTCAGGGGCAAAATACCTATTTATAGTATAGATGCATACTATATGGTGGATAAGGAAACCGGTTATGTCAATATTTCCCGTTTTGCCAGTACAACTCACGATGAGTTTATGCAAGCTTTTACCGACCTGAAATCCAAAGGAATGAAAAATCTGGTATTGGATCTGCAAGGAAACGGTGGAGGTTACCTGACTGCTGCTATCCAATTAGCCGATGAATTTTTAGATAATAAAAAATTAATTGTATATACCGAAGGAACTCATCAAAAGCGTGAAGATGCTTTGGCCGATGGAAAGGGAGTCTTTGAAACCGGTAAACTGGTGGTTTTGATCGATGAAACTTCAGCCTCAGCCAGTGAAATTGTTTCCGGTGCATTGCAAGATTGGGACAGGGCTGTGATCGTTGGCCGCAGAAGTTTCGGCAAAGGTTTGGTACAACGTCCGATTCCTCTTCCTGACGGAACAATGATTCGTTTGACTACGGCCAGATATTATACACCTTCGGGCCGTTCCATACAGAAACCTTATCAAAATGGTGATATTGATTCCTATAATAATGATTTAGTTGAGCGTTATAATCATGGAGAAATGGTGAGTGCGGATAGTATTCATTTCCCCGATTCATTGAAATATAATACGTTGATAAATAAACGGGTAGTTTATGGAGGAGGAGGAATCATGCCTGATTATTTTATCCCTGTGGATACCACCAATTATTCCAAATGGTACAGAAATGTGAATGCCAAAGGCATTCCATATCGTTTGACAATGAATTATGTAGATAAAAACAGAGCATCTCTTAAATCGGAATATCGTAAATTCGATACATTTTACACTCAATATGAGATACCGGAAAGTTTAATAGATGAATTGAAAAAAATGGCTGAAAGTGATAGCGTTAAATTTAATCAGGAAGAATATGACAGATCGGAAGAATTTATGAAACTTCACTTGAAAGCGCTGATTGCTCAAGCTGTTTATGAAAAGAGTTTGTATTATACCCAGGTCATGAATGATCAGAATAAATCATTGAAGAAGGCAATGGATATTATCAATGATCCGAAATTGTATGAAAGGTTATTGAGAGGAAAATAAAAAATATGGTTGTCTCAAAAGCAGATCAATAGAACACGGATAACACAGTTATCCGTGTTCTATTGATTCATCCATTCAAATATCTTTCCGCTTCAATAGCAGCCATGCACCCGGTACCGGCGGCGGTAATTGCCTGCCGATAATGCGAGTCGGCTACATCTCCGGCGGCAAATACTCCCGGAAGCTTGGTTTTCGGAGTTCCGGAAATTGTTTTAATATATCCGATTTCATCTGTTTCCAAGTATTTTTTGAAAATATCGGAATTAGGTTTATGTCCGATAGCAAGGAAAAAACCATCAATGGCAAGGTCTATTTTTTCTTCTTCGGGAGTTCCCATTTTTTTTACCAAATGAACACCTTCCACGCCATTCGTGCCGAATAATCCGATTGCATTATGTTCGAATAAAACTTCGATTTTAGGGTGGGAGAGTACTCTTTTTTGCATAATCTTTGAAGCTCTCAGATAATTTTTTCTCACAATCACATAGACTTTAGAAGCTAATCCTGCGAGATATAAAGATTCTTCACAGGCAGTATCTCCACCGCCAACTACTGCTACAACTTTTTTTCTATAAAAAAATCCGTCGCAAGTAGCACAAGCTGAAACTCCTTGTCCTGCATATTTTTGTTCGTCGGGCAGTCCGAGATATTTGGCTGTAGCTCCTGTTGCGATGATTAAAACATCTGTTTCAATCACTTTTTCCCCATCAATGGTGATCTTATATGGTTTGGATGAAAGATCGGAGTCTGTGGCTATTCCTGATCTGATGTCTGCTCCGAATCGGATGGCTTGTTTGCGGAGATCTTCCATCAGTTCTGTCCCGGAAATTCCTTCCGGATAACCTGGAAAATTTTCCACTTCGGTAGTTGTTGTCAATTGTCCTCCGGGTTGTATTCCTTCATATAATATAGGAGACAGATTAGACCTGGAAGCGTAGATGGCAGCCGTGTATCCGGCCGGACCGGATCCGATGATGAGACATCGGGTTTTTTCTGTTGAGTTGTCCATATTTAGTTACAAGTTATTGGTTACGGGTTACGGGTTACAGGTTACAAGTTACAGGTAATTATTTTTCATTTTCCTGTAACTTGTAACCCGTAACTTATAATCCATAACTTATCTTAAATCAATCACTTCTGCTTTCGGATAATTTTTTTTATTAAAAACAAAAACCTCATCGATCAACAACATATTTGTCTGATACCTATTGATGTAGATATTATTGTTTATCTGACTTTTGTTGATGATTGAAATAGAGGTGGGTAAGTTTGAGCTTTTCCCTATTTGAATAATAATTTTGCTGATATCCGATTTTTTTGTTTGCGGAGTCAGTTCTATTTCTGAAACGGCATTCCCTTTGATATCTTTTTTTTCTCCGGTATATTTATAATTAAATCCTTTTTGATAAATACTGAATATGGCAACAGGATTGATCATTTGTAATTCTTCATCCGAAGGCTCACTGATATTCACTTCGTCACTGGATTTCATGTAAGTCCATTGAGTTTTTCCGTCAAACCAGGTTTCCGTATCCGGAGTGGATAAATAGAACTTATTGCTTTTCATTAAAATACTGCCTTCAAAACTTTCGGATATTTTTTGTTTTACATTTTTGACATTCAAGGTAAAAGATGCAAACACACCACCTGCAGATTGATAAGTAGCAGCCGATTTATCCAATATATCTTTGGCTTTAGCATCTTTTTGTGCTATTATTCCTAAAGGAAGAACGGTGAATATGAGTAAAAAAATAATTGTTCTTTTCATGTTTTTAATTGAGTTACGGGTTGCAAGTTACGAGTTACGAGTTACAAGTACATTTTCAATTCTCAATTTTTTAAGTTGTTCAATATTTGTTCCAACTGATATTCATCCTGTACCAATACCTGTCTGGCCTTACTTCCTTCAAATGGGCCGACAATTCCGGCGGCTTCCAGTTGATCCATGAGCCTTCCGGCACGATTATATCCGATGGAAAATTTTCTCTGTATCAATGAGGTAGAACCTTGTTGGTGAATGATAATGAGACGAGCGGCTTCATCAAAAAGTGAATCCCTGTCATTCAAATCAACAGCGCCAGGCCTATCTCCACTATCCTCCCCAACATATTCAGGCAATAAAAATGCTGTTGTATATCCTTGTTGTCTACTGATATATTCTGAAATATTCTGTACTTCCGGAGTATCTACAAATGCGCATTGTACACGGCTGACATCGCTTCCTTGTGAGAACAACAAGTCACCACGTCCGATCAATTGATTGGCTCCCGGTCCGTCGAGAATAGTTCTTGAATCAATCATGGATGTTACGCGGAATGCGATACGGGCAGGGAAGTTCGCCTTGATTGTTCCTGTAATGATGTTGGTTGTAGGACGTTGTGTCGCAATTACCATATGGATACCTACGGCCCTGGCTTTCTGTGCGATACGGGCAATCGGTAGTTCTATTTCTTTACCGGCAGTCATGATCAGGTCTCCGAACTCATCGATTACCACGACAATGTAAGGCATATATTTATGACCTTTCATCGGATTTAATTTCCGTGTAATAAATTTTTCGTTGTATTCTTTGATGTTACGGGTACCCGCTTTCATCAACAGGTCATAACGGTCATCCATTTCCTTGGTCAATGAGTTGAGTGTATAGATCACTTTGGTAAAATCTGTGATGATAGGTTTATCCACATCCGGCAACTTGGCCAGAAAATGTTTTTCTATGACAGAATAAATGTTAAACTCTACCATTTTGGGATCTACCATCACAAATTTGACTTCGGCCGGATGCTTTTTGTATAATATGGAAGTAATGACGGCGTTGAGTCCGACAGATTTCCCTTGTCCGGTAGCTCCTGCCACCAGCAAGTGTGGCATTTTGCACAAATCAACCATGAATATTTCATTGGTGATAGTTTTCCCGATGGCAATCGGCAAATCGAATGTTGATTCCTGGAATTTTTTGGAAGCAATGATCGATTGCATGGATACTATTTGCGGATCTTTGTTGGGTACTTCAATCCCGATAGTGCCTTTTCCGGGCATAGGAGCTATGATACGGATTCCTAAAGCCGATAAGCTCATAGCAATATCATCTTCCAGATTTCGTATTTTTGAGATTCTTACGCCATCTTCCGGAATGATCTCGTATAGCGTGATGGTCGGGCCAACCGTTGCTTTGATGGATTTTATTTTAATTCCATAATGTTCCAACGTTTGTGTGATACGGTTTTTATTGGCGTTTTGTTCATCCATATCCACCTCGGAACTTTTGGTTTCATATCTTTTTAATAAATCAATACTTGGAAAGCGATAATTGGATAAATCCCGTCTTGGATCATATGGTCCGAGTTTTTCCAAATCCCCGGATTCATCATCATTTTTTTCGATAATCAACGGAGGCCTGTCATTTCTTTCTTCAGGAACAGGGATATGATATTCTTCATCTTTGGGCCTGATAACTTCAAAAGTGTCTTTTTTATTGGTTTCTTCTATTCTGACAAACGATTTATCCTCCTTTTCTTTATTTTCTACAAGGATATTGGGTTTATGTTCAATGGGTTCAATTTTTTCTTTTTTCTCCTTTTTTTCTTCTTTCTTTTCTTTTTCTTCTTCCTGAATATCTTTTTCTTTGCGATTATTAAAATTGAATTCGGGCTTTTTCAATGGAACTTTTAACCCGAATAATTTTCTCAGAAAAGGAATGGTTTGAGCGCTGACAAAGATCATGAAAATGATGAATGTAGTGAGAATCAATATGACGGAACCTGGTGTGCCTAAGTTGTTTTTCAAAATATCGGATATGATCAGCCCATGTTTTCCTCCGATATACACTGCTGTTCCCGCAAAGAAAGAACCGAAGAAAAAAGAAAGTGCAACAGAGCACCACAACATGGCAAGGGTACAAATGATGAATCTTTTGATGAGTCGTATCCTTTTTACCTTCATTAATTTCAATCCTAAAGAAGCAATAAAGAATAACATGAAAAAGGAGGAAATTCCGAACCATTCATTCATTAGCAGGTTGCTTAAACAGGCGCCTCTTGTTCCTGTCCAGTTTTGGATTCCGTTTACCCCTTCCATATGGAAAATAGACAGGCCTTCTATTTTACTTTGGTCGGCGGCTCCGGTAAAAAAGAAAGAAATCATGGACAATCCGGCATAGACAGTAAGCATCAGGAAAAGAAGACCCACTATAAAATGAGTTACTTCACTTCTGATAATCTGCATGAGAAGGGATATTTCACTACTTGTTGATTTTTTTTTGGATTTGCCTCCGGACATTATGAATTATTAGAATTAAAAATACATGAATTAAATTTGTATCCTAAAATAGTATGCAAAATTAGCAAATAACTTTATTTTCATGTACATTTGTTGTCTTAATTTCGTGAAGAATTTAATATGAAGGAAGTTATTTATTCAGACCAAACAATTGATTTTGCCAGGGTAACACTGGAATATTGTAAGTTGTTGGAAAAAGTTCAGGAATGTGAAAAGTCGGATTTTGTTGATAAAATCTCGAAAATACTTCCATTAATATATTTAAAAATACAGATGCTTCCTTCCATAGAGGAATATTTTGAGTCGGATTTGGAAATCGGAATTACAGAAGAAACATACAATGCGATTGTTAACAGAATTTCTTCACTTTTAGGAGAAGATGATTTATATCTGGAGACTTTCCATCCGGACATCCAATACAGTGATACTCCGATAGCAACAACTATTTCTGAAAATCTGGCGGATATTTATCAGGATTTTGGTAATTTTATTGCTGTTTTTAAATCGGGAATTCCGGAATCTATGAATGATGCATTATATTTATGTGTTCAAAATTTCAAAGATTATTGGGGGCAAAAATTGGTGAATGTATTGAGAGCTATACATAATTTAAAATATAGTTGAAGGAGACTGTCTCAAAAGCAAATCAACAGAACACAGATGACACGGATTACACAGATTCGTGTTCTAATTTCACTTTTGAGACGGTCCCTTTCAACCTTAAACAGAGTAAAACATTGTGTCTGAAGTAAAAAGTATAACAAAAGAACAAATATCTCAATTGCCGGTTGAGGAATTTGGAGGGGAAATAATTGTAATTGAAACCGAAATAGAAGTAGAAAATGCGATTAACCAGCTGTCCGGCCATTCCATTGTTGGTTTTGATACGGAAACCAAACCTGTTTACAAAAAAGGTAATCCGAGAGGAGTTGCTCTGATGCAATTATCAACGAATGATATTTGTTACCTGTTCAGAATAAATAAGTTAGGGTTTCCTTCTTGTCTTCTTGATTTTCTGATTAATCCGAAGGTAAAGAAAATAGGATTATCATTAAAAGATGATTTTGCATCCATGAACAGGAGAAGCAAAGTAGATTTTAAAGGATTTGAAGACCTGCAACAACTGGTGCCCCATTACGGCATATCAGATAGTAGTTTACAGAAAGTTTACGCATTACTTTTCGAAAAAAAAATATCCAAATCACAAAGACTCACGAATTGGGAGGCAGATTCATTAACAATTGCCCAAAAGAAATATGCAGCTTTAGATGCCTGGGCTTGTTTGAAAATATATCAGAAATTAATAAATGGAGGGAATAGTGAAAAAAATATACTTGCGTCCTAAAAAGGAAGAGTCGATTTTGCGATATCACCCCTGGATTTTTTCGGGAGCCATTCAACAAATGGACGATCATATTGAAGAGGGAGAGTTAGTTGAAGTTTACAGTTCCTTACAAAAATTTCTGGCTATAGGTCATTATCAGATTGGAAGTATTGCGGTTCGCATCCTTTCTTTCGAGCCTTGTGTGATTGATCAGAATTTTTGGAGAGAACGCCTGTTGTCTGCCTACAATCTCCGGAAATCGCTGAAATTAACAGGGACTCCTCACAATAATACTTATCGTTTGATACATGGTGAGGGTGATTTTCTTCCTGGATTAGTTATCGATGTTTATGATGATACAGCTGTAATTCAAGCCCATTCCGTAGGAATGCATAAAGAACGGCATATATTATCGGATGTTTTGATGGAAGTGTTGGACGGTCAAATTCACAATATCTATTATAAATCAGAAACTACATTACCATATAAAGCTGGGTTAGAGGCCGAAAATGTTTATTTGAAAGGAGGTCCGACCGAACAAAATATTGCTATTGAAAATGATTTGAAATTTCAAATCGACTGGGAAAAAGGACAAAAAACAGGTTTTTTCGTTGATCAACGTGAAAATCGAATGTTGTTAGGAAAATATGCTCAAAATCGTGATGTTTTGAATATGTTTTGCTATACCGGTGGATTTTCTGTTTATGCAATGAAAGGAGAAGCTAAAATAGTACATTCTGTGGATAGTTCTTCTAAGGCAATCAACATCACCAACAAAAATATGGAATTAAATTTTCCGGGTGATAGCAGACATTGGTCATATTGCGAAGATGCGTTCCGGTTTCTGGATCAAATCGATAACAAATATGATTTGATTATTCTGGATCCTCCTGCGTTTGCCAAGCATAAAAATGTATTGAGAAATGCGCTGCAAGGCTACAGAAAATTGAATGCGATTGCCATTGAAAAGATAAAACCAGGAGGAATTATTTTTACTTTTTCCTGTTCCCAGGTTGTGAGTAAAGAAAACTTCAGGCTGGCAGTTTTTAGCGCCGCTGCTCAGTCCGGAAGGAAGGTTAGAATTCTTCATCAATTGGTACAGCCAATGGATCATCCTGTAAATATATATCATCCTGAAAGTGAATATCTTAAAGGATTTGTTCTCTATGTTGAATAAATTCAAAAAATTAAATAATGTTAATTACAAGAAAAAAATCGCTCAAAAATTATGTTATATAACATAAAATCGCATATCTTTGTACTGTGTTTTTCATGGTATTAGATTTAAGGTTAACAATGAAGATTGGTTGTCGGGATGACAACCTTTCCTTTTTTAAATACATAGGCTCAACCATTCTAAAAGTGTTGATTTTTTGTATTTTATAGGAAAATACTGGTAGGGACATTTATTCTCGTTTTATAGGATTTTGCCTTTTTTTGGCATTTTCAAACCCAAAGATACACAAAAAACTATTCTTATGTAGGGAAATATGTAGGCTAAAATCTGCGTTGGAACCTTTGACGAGTAATTGAAAATGGAAAGTGGAAAATGATGTTTATACACAAAATCATTTTCCACTTTCCATTTTCCACTGATATCAGTGCAACTATTTCCAGATCTTTTCCATTTCTTCTAAAGATTTTCCTTTGGTTTCAGGAACCATTTTCCACACAAACAGCGCGGAGAGAACAGCCATTAAACCATAAAATCCATAAGTCATTCCTCCACTGAATTCCATCATCGGCGGATAGGTTGACGAAATCAGGTAGTTGGCAATCCATTGTGCAGCCACAGCAATTGCAACGGCCTGTCCTCTGATTTTATTGGGAAATATTTCGGAAATCAATACCCAGCATATCGGGCCCCATGACATCATAAACGAAGCTGTGTAAATAATGATGAAGGCTAATGTGCTAAGACCGATGATATTATTAAAAGATAAAGCCGAAATGGCAAACATACCAATCGCCATTCCTATTGAACCGGTGATAAGCAGAGGTTTACGTCCCCATTTATCTACAGTCATAATTGCAACGACGGTGAAAATTACGTTTACCAATCCCATAATGATGGTTTGTAGCATAGATGCATCTTTGGCTGCACCCATACTTTCGAATATACGGGGAGCGTAATATAATGCAA
Source organism: Bacteroidales bacterium (assembly GCA_031553435.1). Lineage (GTDB taxonomy): Bacteria > Bacteroidota > Bacteroidia > Bacteroidales > Azobacteroidaceae > JAVBLQ01. Next base: position 27,089 of record JAVBLQ010000069.1, read on the forward strand.
CATTTATTCCTACAAATTGCTGGAAAACAGACAGTAGAATACCAATGATAATCACTTTTTTCCCATAAGAAAAAAGTTTAGCTTTGGTTTTTTCAGAAACAGTTTGTTTTATTTCCGCAAAAATAATTTTAGCGTTTTCTACACCATTAATTTTCGTCAGTACTTTCAGCGCTTTTTCATCTTTCGATATCAGCGCTAAATAACGTGGAGTTTCAGGAACCAAAAGCAAAAACAGAGCGAAAAGTCCGGCCGGAATAGCTTCTGAAGCGAACATATACCGCCATCCCGTTTCATTGATCCACTCAATGCTTTGTCCACGTGCGATTCCCCAGTTTACAAAATATACAACCAACATTCCAAATATAATGGCAAATTGGTTGAATGAGACTAAACGTCCACGAATATGAGCAGGTGCAATTTCTCCAATATACATCGGACAGACTGCCGAAGCTAAACCAACACCTATTCCGCCAATAATCCTGTAAAAGTTAAACATCCAAAGCAATGCCATGGAGGGTTCGCCTTCTTTAAAGAAAAATGCTTCGGGAAAACCAGAGCCTAAAGCTGAAATAAAAAATAAGATGGCTGCAAGAAAAAGAGAGTTTTTACGTCCTAAACGGGATGAAAAGAAACCGGATAAAGCACCACCGATTATACATCCGATCAATGCACTTGAAACAGTGGCTCCATGCACAAAAGAACTGAGCCCTAGTGGAATAATCAAGAATGCCTGGATAGATTTCTCGGCGCCGGAAATAACGGCTGTGTCATATCCGAATAATAATCCGCCAATGGTTGCAACGAGTGTAATTCCGAATATATAACCCGAATTATATTGTTTTTCCATGAATAATAGAATTAAAAGTGAAAACACTTTATTAGATGTACATATTAACTATCGCTTCATAAAGCTCTTGTTTGCCACTGATTTGTTTCGGCTCGCCATTGGCTTTAGCATATGTTACCAAATCTTCCAGTGTCATTTTGCCTTCTTCAAACTCTTTTCCTTTACCGGAATCGAAAGAAGCGTAGCGGTCTTTGAACATTTTCTTGTAAGGAGATTCATTCAGGATAGCTGCTGCAGTTTCCAAAGCGCGGGCCATCGCATCCATTGCGGCAATATGAGGAATGAAGATGTCTTCCAGATCGGTTGAATTACGACGGGTTTTAGCATCGAAGTTTGTACCTCCGTTGCCTAATCCGTCATTGCGGATAATTTGCAACATGGCTTGTACCAGTTCGAACTGATCAATCGGAAATTGGTCGGTATCCCATCCGTTCTGATAATCTCCACGATTGGCGTCGATAGAACCTAACATGCCATTGTCAACAGCAACTGCCAGTTCGTGTTCGAAAGTATGGCCGGCCAATGTAGCATGGTTTACTTCAATATTCAGTTTGAAATCTTTATCCAAACCATGTGCTTTCAGGAAGCCTATAACAGTTTCCGTATCCACATCGTACTGATGTTTAGTTGGTTCCATCGGTTTGGGTTCGATCAGGAAAGTTCCTTTGAATCCACGGGTGCGGGCATAATCACGGGCCGCTTTCAGCATTTGTGCTAAATGTTCTTTTTCACGTTTTTGATCGGTATTTAAAAGAGACATATAACCTTCGCGTCCTCCCCAGAATACGTAATTTGTTCCACCCAATTCGATGGTTGCATCGATTGCATTTTTGATTTGAACAGCAGCGCGGGCTACTACATTGAAATCGGGATTGGTTGCTGCTCCGTTCATGTAACGTTCGTGGCTGAATACATTGGCTGTTCCCCACAATAATTTGATACCTGTTTCTGCCTGACGTTTTTTTGCATAAGCAACGATTTCTTTCAAATCAGCTTCGTATTGTTCGATGGTATCGGCTTCGTCAACCAAGTCAATGTCGTGGAAACAATAATATCCAATGCCTATTTTTTGCATGAATTCGAAACCGGCATCCAATTTGTCTTTTGCAGCCTGGATTCTGTCAGAACTGGTTTTCCAGGGAAATGATTTGGTGCCGCCACCAAAAGGATCGCCTCCTTCAGCGCAAAGTGTGTGCCACCATGCCATGGAGAATTTGAACCAGTCTTTCATTTTTTTACCATTTACTACTTTTTCTGCATCATAATAACGAAATGCTAATGGATTGCGACTTGATGTTCCTTCAAATTTGATTTTCCCGATTTCAGGGAAGAATTCTTTGTTTGCCATAATATTTAATTTTTTGGGTGCACGGTGCAAGGTACACGGTGCACGACCTGGTTATTTAATGTTTTTACGATAATTTATTAAATTGTGAAGCATACCTGATATTTTTTTCGATTTATCAATAAGCTCCAGTCCTTTTTCTTTTAATACATATTCTAATTTTAATGCTAGGTATAATTGAGTTTGGAGTTCTCCACAAGAACCTTTTGCTATAAATAAAAATTGTATAAATTCTTTATTTGTTTGTCTTTCATATCCTTCAGCAATATTAGAAGGAATTGATACACTTGCTCGTTGAATTTGATCTTTAAATCCATAATCCTTACAATTTATAAATTCTGAATATATAGAAACAACCAATTGCATCGCTTCTTTCCAAACTGCTAAATCTTCAAAACTTTTTACAATACTTTCTTTCATATTTTTGGATTTGATTAAATGTATTCTGACTTTTCGTTTTTTATCGTGCACCGTGTACCGTGCACCGTGCACCTAAAATTTCCTTCCAACAACTATACGCATCCCGATACTGACCTGTTTTTTCTGTCTCAGGTTCTATAACTGCTAATTTTTCGAGAGATGCAAAAGCCTCTTTATTCGATGCATAAATGCCGACTCCGATTCCGGCGCCTTTAGCAGCTCCGGCTGCTCCATCCGTATCATATAACTCGATGGTCGCTCCGCTTACACTTGCCAGGGTTTGACGGAAAATTGGACTCTGGAACATGTTGGCATTTCCTGCACGGATCATGCGGATATCCATTCCCATTTCCTGCATGATTTCCATTCCATATTGGAAAGAAAATACAATTCCTTCTTGTGCTGCGCGGATGATATCAGATTGATTATGTGTGTTAAAATTGATTCCATGAATGGAACAACCGGTTTCTTTATTTTCTAATATTCGTTCAGCTCCATTACCAAAAGGAATAATGGAAATTCCTTTGGAACCGATGGGCGATTGACTGGCCAAAGCATTCATATCGTTATAACTGATTCCTCCCGGAGCTATATTTTTCTTGATCCATGAATTCAGGATTCCTGTTCCGTTGATACACAATAAAACGCCCAGACGGGTTTGTTCTGATGTATGATTCACATGGGCAAATGTATTGACGCGGGATAAGGGATCATAATTTACTTGTCCCAATACACCATAAACTACACCTGAGGTCCCTGCTGTCGAGGCAATTTCTCCAGGATTAAATACATTCAGCGACAATGCATTGTTGGGTTGATCGCCTGCGCGATAGGTCACCGGAGTTCCGGCTTTCAATCCTAATTCTTTGGCTGTTGATTCCGAAACTTCGCCTTGGATACCGAAAGTCGGTTTGACGGGTGGAACAAAACTTTCGTCAAATCCGAAATAATTCATCACTTCTTTGGAAAGACAATTGTTTTTGAAATCCCAGAATATGCCTTCGGAAAGACCTTCTACTGTAGTTACAATATCTCCTGTCAGTTTCATTCCTATGTAATCTCCCGGGAGCATGAATTTATCTATTTGTTGATAAATTTCCGGTTCGTTTTCTTTTACCCAGGCCAATTTAGCCGCTGTAAAATTTCCCGGAGAATTCAATAAATGTGATAAACACTTTTCTTTTCCTATCGCATTGAATGCTTTTTCTCCGTAGGGAACGGCGCGGCTATCGCACCAAATGATCGACGGACGTAATACTTTTTGATTTTTATCTACCAAAACCAGTCCGTGCATTTGCCAGGAAATTCCGATTGCTTTTATTTCTTCTCCGTTGACACCAGATTTTTTGATTACCGATTCGTGAGCCAGTTTCAGATTTGTCCACCAGGACTCAGGATCTTGTTCTGCCCATCCCGGTTTTTGGGCGTGAATGCTCATTTCTACTTTCGGAAAAAAATCCGACACAATGATCTTCCCTGTAGAAGCTTCTACCAAACAGGCTTTTATAGAAGAACTTCCGATATCATATCCAAGTAAATACATATTAAATTAAAAGTTAAAAGTTAGACAATTACTCGATTGTTGTCATACGTTTATTATACAGTATTTTATCAAATTTATAATAACGTGCTGCCCGATGAGATACTCCCTCTTGCCTTTCATCCAGGGGAACAATGTAATTGAGTGTTGCTATTTTTTTATGAAAATTGCGGACATCCATTTTTTTTCCGTATATGGATTCATATAATCCTCTAAGTTCTGCAACAGTAAATTTAACGGGCAATAGTTCGAAAACTATAGCCGGATCATATTCAATCCAACGACGAATTTCTTCCAATGATTCTTTGACGATTTGATTATGGTCAAAGGGCATTGAAGGAAGTTTGTCTACAGGACACCATTCCACTGATTTATATTTAGTAATGAGATTAAATTTTCTGTTGATTTTACAGAGAGAAAGGTAAGCAACAGTTATCAACCTATTGATTTTGTGCAGATAAGCAGATTCCAACCATCTGACATCTTCCGGATTTTGTGTACGGTCAGGAGAGCTGAAACATTTGAACTGTTTCAAAGTCATTTTTTTGATGCCGGTCAATTCATTTAATACTCTGCTTGCTGCTTTGTCCGTATCTTCTTCGTGAAAAATAAGACTTCCCGGAAGTTTTAAATCTTTCCTTGAAGTATCATCAGTATTTCGTTGAACAAGCAGCACATTGAGTTGCTGACCGTCAAATCCGAATACCACACAATCAACTGATACATGGGTATGCAAAAATTCCGATAATTTTATTTGCTCTTCCATTTGTATTTTCAGGTATTAAACTATGCAAATGTATTATTTTATTTCCAAAAACAAAATATTTTTGTTTTTTATTTTATTAAATAATTAATAAACAGTATTTTGAATATCATATATTATACAATAAGTGTCGAGTGTGATATTGTATGATATACAATATTAATCAATGGCTTATGATTGAAAGTTAAAGGTTGAAGATTGAAAAATTAAACCTTAAACCTTCAACTTTCAACAATTATTTACAATAAAATCATATATTTGCAAAACAAAAATTCACAACCTGTAATTTTTAATATACATGGAAACAAAATCAAAGATCAGTGGCTTGAATAAGAGCGATTTTCAACAAGTAGTAGATAACAAGCCTGTCACTTTATATATACTTTCCAACCTGAACGGATTGGAAATGACAGTTACTAATTATGGAGCCAAAATAGTTTCTCTCCATGTTCCTGATAAAAATGGTAAATTAACGGATGTAGTATTAGGACATAGTTCTATCGACGAATATTTGAAATCCCAGGAACCTTATTTCGGAGCCGTTTGCGGACGGACCGGCAACAGAATCGCCAAAGGAAAATTTACCCTTGACGGAAAAGAATATTCTTTAGCCATCAATAATGGGCCGAATAATCTTCATGGAGGAATCAAGGGTTTTAATGCGGTTGTTTGGGATGCCAAACAAATAGATAACCAGACTATCGAATTGACTTATTTTTCAAAAGACGGAGAAGAGGGTTTTCCCGGAAACCTTACCACCACCATCATTTATAAACTTACTGATGATAATACATTAGATATACGTTATCAAGCCATAACAGATCAAGCTACAATCATCAATCTTACCAATCATTCTTATTTTAATCTTTCAGGTGCAGGAGATCCGTATATCGGAGATCATTTGTTGACGATCAATGCGGATGCATATCTCCCGACAGATGATACGGCAATACCTTACGGTAAACCGGAAAAAGTAGAAGGCACTCCGATGGATTTCAGGACTCCGTACGAAATAGGAGCCCGTATCAATGATCATTTTCAACAATTAATTTTCGGCAAAGGATACGATCATACATATATATTGAACAAAAAAGAAAATGAACTTTCATTCTGTGCAAAAGCAATGTCGCCTAAAACCGGCATTGTAATGGATACTTATACAACCGAACCTGGGGTACAACTTTATACCGGAAACTGGATGACCGGAGAATTTGAAGCCAAAAAAGGGAAACGTTATCCGATGCGTTCTGCATTTTGTCTGGAAACCCAACATTTTCCCGACAGTATCAATAAGCCCGAATATCCAAGCGTAGTATTGAGGCCCGGAGACACATTCAAATCACAAACTGTTTATAAGTTTTATACAGAAAAATAATTAACACTATTCATTAATAAAAACCTAAAGAATAATTATTATGTCACAACAGCAAAAGAATTATGCATTACCTATCGTAATGATGATTATCCTCTTCGGAATGATATCATTCGTAACCGGATTGGGAGGTCCGTTCGGAATGATCATGAAAGAACAGTTCGAAGCATCGAATGCAATGTCGCAATTGGGAACCTTTGCCAATTTTATTGCTTATGCTTTTATGGGAATTCCTTCAGGTATCTTATTACAACGCATCGGTTACAAAAAAACAGCATTATTGGCCATTATCGTCGGATTTGTCGGCGTAGGCATTCAGTATTTCTCAGGAACAATCGGAAGTTTTGCCGTTTATGTAGCAGGCGCTTTTGTTGCCGGATTTTCCATGTGTATGTTGAATGCTGTAGTAAATCCGATGCTCAACACTCTTGGTGGAGCCGGTAAAAAAGGAAACCAACTTATTCAGATCGGAGGAACATTCAATTCATTGAATGCAACTTTAGTTCCCGTATTGGTTGGTTATCTGATCGGAAACACTCTTCAGCCGACAATCAAAGATGCCAGTCCTGCTCTTTTCATAGCTATGGGTATTTTTGCGTTAGTATTCTTTGTATTATATTTTGTAAATATTCCGGAACCACACACAGAAATTGCAACAGAAAAATCTAAAGAAAAAAGCAAACACAGCGCTCTTTCTTTCCGTCATTTTGTATTGGGAGCCATTGGTATATTTGTTTATGTAGGTGTTGAAGTAGGAATTCCTAATTTCATCATTCTGTTTATGAAAGACGGATTGGCAAAAAGTTCCACAATTGCCGGTTCCATAGCCGGAACTTATTGGTTTTTAATGCTGATAGGACGTTTCATAGGAGCCTCCATAGGAGCCAAAATTTCCAGTAAAACGATGCTCTCTTTCGCATCGGCAATAGGCTTATTGTTTGTTGTGATTGCCATATTCTATCCTGTAGAGTCTCAAGTTAATATGCCGGTTTTCAAATCAGAAGGAGGACACCTTTCTTTTGGAATGGAATTAGTTCCGATTAGTGTAATGCTTCTGGCATTGTGCGGATTATGCACATCCATTATGTGGGGAGGTATTTTTAACCTGGCAGTAGAGGGTCTGGGTAAATACATCAAAATGGCATCCGGTATTTTCATGGTAATGGTTTGCGGTGGAGGTATATTGCCATGGCTGCAAGGTAAAGTTGCTGATATGAGTGGATACCTACCTAGTTATTGGGTGATTGTTGCAGGTTTTGCATACCTGTTATATTATGCGTTAATCGGTAGTAAAAATGTAAATAAAGACATTCCAGTTGATTAATTAACAATTGATAATTTTCAATTCTAAAAACATGAACACATTAACAATCAGAGAAAAATTTAAATCGCTTTACGGAGCAGCAGGAACACTGTATTCCTCACCTGGTCGAATCAATATCATCGGAGAACATACCGATTACAATGGTGGATTTGTCCTCCCTGGCGCCATTGATAAAGCAATGTATTGTGAAATCAAACCCAATGAAACCGATAAAATTCGCGCTTATGCATTGGATTTGGATGAATCATGTGAATTCGGATTAAGAGAAATCGATAAGCCTGAGAAAAATTGGGCAAGATATATTTTCGGAGTATGCCGTGAAATGTCTAAGCGGGGCAAAGAAGTTTCCGGTTTTGACATTGTTATTTCGGGAGATGTACCTCTTGGAGCTGGTATGTCATCTTCCGCAGCTTTGGAAAGTTGTGTAGGCTTTGCATTAAATGATCAATTCAATCTTGGTTTTGATCGTTTCGAACTGGCCAAAATCGGACAAGCAACAGAGCATAACTATTGCGGAGTTAAATGCGGTATTATGGATCAATTTGCTTCTTGTTTCGGAAAAGAAGGCTCCCTGATACGTTTGGATTGCCGTTCATTGAAATACGAATATGTTCCTTTTAATCCGGTAGGATATAAAGTTGTTTTGATCAATACTTGTGTTGCTCACGAATTAGCATCTTCGGCATACAATAAACGCCGCGAATCATGTGAAAATGTGGTAGCTGCCATTGCCAAACATCATCCTGAAGTGAAACTGCTTCGCGATGCCAATATGGATATGTTGAAAGAAGTGAAAAATGAAGTCAGCGCAGAAGATTATATGCGTGCCGAATTCGTTATCGAAGAAATTCAACGTCTGCTGGATGCTTGTGAAGCATTGAAAAAAGGAGATTATGAAACTGTCGGACAAAAAATGTATGGTACTCACGAAGGTTTGAGTAAAAAATATGAAGTAAGTTGTCCGGAACTCGACTTTTTGAACGATATGGCCAAAGAATGCGGTGTTACCGGATCCCGGGTAATGGGAGGCGGTTTCGGCGGTTGTACTATCAACATGGTAAAAGAAGATTTACACGATGCGTTTATTGCCAAGGTTACAGAAGCTTATGAGAAAAAATTCGGTATTAAGCCCAAAGTATATGATGTAGTCATTAAAGATGGAGCCAGAAAAATAGTTTAAACAGAAAGACACGAAGACACGAAGGCACGAAGGAAATTTAAACTTCGTGTCTTCGTGTTTTAAAACCTTTCCCCACTTCTCAACGTTGTAACCTTATTAAATTACAGTGAAAGGTGAAGGTCGCTTCGCTCCCTGTGAAGGGTGAAAGTCGCTTTGCTCCTTCGTGAACTCGCTATGCTCGTGGTGAAGGGGAAAAATAATTCACCTTTCACAAGGGAACGTAGTGACCTTCCCCTTTCACAAAAAAACTAAGGTTATGAAATCAACCAGTATCCGTCTCAAGTTCCGTCCTTCCACCCTTCCCGGCTGCGAAGGTTCGCTTTTCTTCCAGTTCATCCGCAACCGGGAGGTCAAGGTATTAACTACCCAGTATAAACTTTTTCCTGAAGAATGGAATCCTCTTCTGGAAAAAGTCAAGCTCGGGTGTTCTACTCCTCTGCGTGAAGCCTACCTTCAAAAACTTTCTTCCGATCTTTCCCGTGAGCGAGAAAACCTGGAAAGTAACATTCGCTATTTGGAAAAATCCGATAGTTTCAATCTTTCAATGTTTGTTGAGCATTACCGCCGGAACAACAGTTGCTGCCTGCTTTCGATTCTTGCTTTGGAGTTGGAGCAATTCCTTTTAAAATCCGGCCGTATCCGTACCGCCCGTGCTTACCGGGATGCCGCACGCAATTTCATCCGCTTCAATGGTGGTCAGGATTTTCCTTTGGAACAGCTCGATAGTAGCCGTATCAAGGAATATGAAACCTGGATGAAATTCAAAGGCAATAAACAGAACACCACCTCTTTCTACATGCGCAACCTCCGTATGATCCATAAAGCAGCCGTAGAAAGACGATTGATCGCCCCTCCGAATGAAGATATCTTCGCCCATGTTTTTACAGGTGTAGCCAAAACAAAGAAACGTGCGGTCAAACAGGAAGTTTTTAAAGAACTTGCAGCAATGGATCTTAGCATGTCTTCATCCATAAATAAGAAAGAGAAAGAAGAAAAAGAGAAGGAAATCAACAAACTCGAATTCTCCCGCGACCTGTTTATCCTGAGTTTTTACCTCCGCGGCATTTCCTTCATCGACATGGCTTAT
>JAVBLQ010000005.1:0-2714 GCA_031553435.1 Bacteroidales bacterium
GTTTATATTTTCTTATTTAATGGGAGGTATTAACTTTGTTGATATGTCATACTTAACATTAAGCAATTTGGAAGATGGTAAATTGATTTATACTCGGCGTAAAACAGGAAAAGTTATTATTTTACCAATCCACCCCAAAGCCATGGAACTAATTGAAAAGTACCATAAAGATGATGAAACGTATTTATTTCCAATACTTTCAAACTTTTTTGCGACTGACCAACAGAAAACTGATAGAATACATAGGGTAATGGGTAGAGTAAACAAGAAATTGAAAATTATCGGGATAGAACTTGATTTACCAATAGTACTAACAACATATGTGGCTCGTCATACTTATGCCAGTGTTCTTAAAAAGGAAGGTGTACCAATATCGGTAATTAGTGAATCTATGGGACATGCAACAGAAAAAATTACTCAAACGTATTTGGAACGTCTTGATTATTCTCAATTGAAAGATGCGATAGAGAAGCTTATATAAGCTTGTAATTATAAATGAAATTACCTATTCGGATAAATCCCATTTTAATTTTGCAATCAGATTATCACCCAAAGTCAACAAATTATAGTGTATGTCGAAGTGATATTTTCAAATCATGTTTCATTTCAATTAGTGGGAACATCAATTGAGGGAAGAAAAATTTTCAGCATATCCGGGATGCTCTTTTTAATTTTTGATGTAATGCTGCTATAGTCAGTCTCTTCATAACTCTTATGGGTTTGGTCTATTTCAATATAGATACCAAACATATCGCTACAAAGTTCAGCAACTCTTTTGTAGTTTGGGAGAGTAGAATATCTTACCTGATAATCTATTAGGAAGTCACCTAGTTTAATGATTGATGTTAGTGAGTTACCTGTCTTACCACCCCCATCATAACTACTATCATCTGCAATTTTTCTTTGACATTCAACAAGAATATCTATTAGTTGCTTGTCCAAGCTATTACATATTTCAAATGATGATTTTGAGAATTCGTATTCACGCATCAAATCCATTTTAAAACGCTCCAATGAACTATCATATTTATTCTCTATAGCCTTAATTTCCTTTGTTATCTCGCCAATATCCTCTTTGGTGGCAAGATTCTTTCCTTTTTCCTCAACATAGGATTTTTTCTGTGCAATATAAAACAGAAAAATGAAATTAATCAGCGTAACAACAGTTGCTATTATCTCCATAGAAGTATCAATATTCATATTATTTTGTCCAAATAAAGTTATTCTTTTTTGTCATCTTGCAGACAAATATACGACCTTAACTGGAATAATCTTTAAAACTATGAGTTTATCTTGATAGTATTATCGATTCATATTTTTACTGTTTGAAAATTTTAAGATAATAAAATAAGCGTATTTATTTACTTTTCGTTTCTTAGTAAAAATTTTTCTATAATTAATCGTATTGACATATTAAAAGGTATTCATCTCGGTAAAATCATTGAAAGGGATTTGAATAAAAAGCATTTGACTCAGAGAGCTTTGGCAAAAGCGGTCGGAGTTCCCTATCAAACCATAAATGCTATTATTTCCTATAGAAGGAATATTACATTGGAAATAGCTTTGAATATTGAAAAAACGCTTACTTATGAAGAGGGCTTTTTACTCATATTGCAGGACTTTAATAATATTTCTGTTTATAAAGAGCAGAAGTCCAAAGAAAAGCATAGTCATGCTCTCAACATAAGGAAATCTCTTTTTTGGTATTCTGATTTCAATAGAATAGACTGGGAAAATAAAAAAATCTGTTATCTCCAGAGTCTGGGACAAAGGCAATCAAAGCGAAAAAGAAGAAATTGCCCGTTTTTATAATTTTAAAATTACAGATAAGGAGATGAACGAATAATGTTTTTTTGTTTTCCAATATTTTTCCGGTATTTTTTGTCATTTTCTTTAAAAAACAGTTTCCTATTTAGGAAACTATTCATATCTTTGCAAAAATGAAAATTATGGATGTTCAAATCAATAACATAGGAGCATTAATACGTGACGAAAGAATCCGTCGTGGCTTAACACAAGAAGAACTTGGTACAAAAGTTGGCGTTGGCAAAGCTCAAATATCAAAGATTGAGAGTGGTAAGGGCTTGACAATAAAAACAGTAACTAAAGTATTAGATGCATTAGACTTGTCTGCCACGGTTAAATTGACGAATTCCCAACCAATAGACAAGCGTATTATTGGATACGTGGTCGCTTGCATTAATATATTTGCAAAAACATATAATTTGAATGTACGTGAAGCCAGCAATTATTTGAACAGATATAAAGGATTGGATTTTCTTACCAATCATTATGAAGCGGAACATTTATTATCTTTGGAAGATAGTGTACAGGATTTAGCACAGGTTTGTTATAATCAGGGAGGAGGCATTATATGAAACTATTTCATGGCTCCAATACGGATATTACTGCCATCGATTTTTCCATGTGCAAGCCATATAAAGATTTCGGGTGTGGATTTTATCTTACAGAGATTAAACAACAGGCAACTTTGATGGCAAATCGTACAGCATCCATTTATGGAGGGAGTCCTGTTGTAACTTTTTTTGACTTTGACGAATCTGCATTTAATTATGAAACTCTATCAATAAAACATTTCAATGAACCTAATGAAGAATGGGCTTTGTTTGTTATGAATAACCGGAGCAGGACTAAAGAGCATCCTGTACATAAATATGACATAGTTATCGGACCGGTGGCTGATGATACCATTG
>JAVBLQ010000148.1:0-22141 GCA_031553435.1 Bacteroidales bacterium
CCATCTATGATTTTTATTTCGAAAGGAAGAATTTTAGCATCCTGAATTCCGGTAGATATGGTAATCTGCATTTTCATTGTATTCAGATTCACTTTTACAGTGTAAATTCCATTGGTTGTAACTGTAAACTTAAAGTCGTTCGGGCTGCTTTCGTAAGGACGGTAACTCAAATCATGTTCTGTTCCGACAACAAATGGGGTGTTATTAGCATCTTTCGCCACGATTGTATTACTCCAGGAACCTTTTACGTTTAAAAATTTGAATTGGTCGCCACCGTTTTCAGTACTCAAAGATCCTGTCCAGGTAAATACACCATCAGAAATTTTTGTCATTTCAAGTGCGGCAGCGGGACTCCAAGCTGCAGTTGTAGCATTACCGACAATATACAATTGGGTATAATCAGGACGAGGTTCTCCTTTAGTAAATCGTACCTTCATTGTATTCAAATCTGCATTAACAGTGTATATACCTGCTTCTGTTACTTTGAATTTCTTGTCATCTGATTTATATTTTAAGTCATAATCTGTATCAACAGTAAATTCATAATCGTTATCCGGATTAATTGAATTAGCCCAACTTCCTTTTGTGTTGATAAACTTGAATTCATTTCCTTTTTCGGTATAAAGATTTCCATACCACTCAAATATACCTTCGGAAATTTTCACCATTGTAATCGGATTGCTGTTGTCCCAGTTTCCATTTTCATTTGTTGCGCTTCCTGCGATGTACAATTGGGTCAGATCAGGGCCATCAGGAAGAGGACCTTGCAGCGTGCAGGTCATTTTCATGGTATTCAGGTTTACATAAAGCATATAAATACCGGTTTCTGTAACCTGAAATGCATTGTCGTAAGTGCCAGATCCTCCCGGATGTTCATAAATATCAACTTCTACACCGGAAATTAATTCTGTATGTCCTGCAACATCATACCTACAAGTAATGGATGGAGACCAATCGTTTTTGACAAGAAATTTAAACCTCAGTTGCCCATTATCTCCATCAGCTTTATTTTTCAATGGCCCTGTCCAGGTGAAAACTCCATCACTTTCTTTAGTCATTGCAATTTTCTTATCGCCCGTAGTCCACTCAGCTGTAGTAGCATTCCCAATAAGATACAAGTTTTCGTAACTGGCAGCCGAGGTAGATACCAATACAAGAAACAGGCTTAATAATAAAAGAGTCGTTTTTTTCATGATCTAATAATTTTTAAAAATTAAACAATAATTGAACTAAGAACTAAGAGTGAAGAACTAAGAATTAAATCGACAAAGTCGATCTAATCTCGTAGTGCGTAAGCCAATTCTTAGTTCTTCACTCTTAGTTCTTAGTTCATATAGATTTTAAATAAGTAACTGTTTTTATCTTTCTGGATTTTAACTAAATAAATTCCTTTGTTCAGTGATGGCAAAGCATATTCTTTTTGACATTGATTTGTATTGGTATCAGTAATTGTATGTAACAGGATTCCCGAAACAGCATATAAATTGATTACAAACATGCCGGTTTCTTCCATTTCTACACATAATTTATGGTCATCATAATGTATTTTCACAAGGTCCTTTTTATCCAAAATTTTTATATTGGTAGAAGAATTACGAGTCTTAGAAAATATCCACGGTAAAAAATCTTCACGTACAAATGCATTTGTCCATGAATCATGGTCAACACCCGGGAATTCGATATATTCCACATTGGCACCTAATTCATTTAGTTTGGTATTTGCATCGCGTGAATTTTTCACAGTAACCACACCGTCTGCGCCTCCATGAAAAATACGCCAGTATATATTTTTCACATTGGCATTTAAGCGTTCTACATTTATTCCGCCACAAATCGGAACAGCAGCAGCAAATATTTCAGGAAAACGGCAAGCAATATCAAAAGTTCCCATTCCCCCCATCGACAAACCTGTGATATAGACTCTGTCTTTATCTATATCTTCCATTTTCAGATAAGAATCTATCAATTCTTTTACCTGTTGTATGGCCGGAGCTACCGGATAGCTAACCGGAAAAGTAGTTGCAGTATAAGAAGCCGGTTGTGAATCGAATGGCCAAAAATAGTTGGACGGACACTGTGGGAACAATACATAAGCAGGAAATGCTTCTCTGTTTGATTTTTTTGCAAACAAATCGCCTCCGTATTTCAATTGGCCGGCATTATCAGAGCCTCTTTCTCCTGCTCCATGCAGAAAAATAACCAAGGGGTACTTAGTATCTTTTTCTATAGATATGGGTGTTAGTTTTCTATAGTTTAGTACTGCACTGCCTGAGGTCGTGAATGTTTCTTTGGTAAAATGATCTAAATCGGTTTCTGTATCATCGGATATTTTGGTACAGACCATTTTCATGGTGTTCAGATTTACGGTGATGGTGTAAGTGCCGCTTGAACTTACCTGAAAAGCATTGTCCTCTCCTTTTCCATCAAACAAATAGATGGATGTCTCTTGCCCGGAAACTACCATTGCATGTCCTTTGGTAGTATACTGGCAGGTAAAACAAGGACTCCAGTTTTTCCCTGTCACAAGAAATTTGAAACGGGCCTGGTTATTATCGCCACTGTCTTTGCTTCTCAAAACGCCTGTCCATCTAAAAACACCATCGCTTATTTTCGTCAACTCGGCGGCGCCGCCGTTGTCCCATTGAAATGCGCTGTTAGTGGCGCTCCCAACAATGTACAAATTTTCATAAGCGGCAGCCGATGAAAATTCCCATGTAAAAAATAAGGTTAAGAGTAAAAGAGTTATTTGTTTCATGATTTTTTCTGCTATGATTATTTTACAATTATCTTTTTCGAATAATTTATTCCGTCAGATTCAATGTTTACGATATAAATGCCTTTGCCGGGCACGGGAATCGTTTTGAATCCGGCAAATGTTCCACTGACAATCAACTGTCCGACAGTATTGTACACTCTATAAGAAGTAAAATCATTTCGTTCGATAATGATATTGTTATCCAGAGAGTGGATGCCAACTAATTTATCATCTTTTACATCTTTGATTCCGGTACTTCCAGTGCCGATTTTTAAAACCGAGATTCTGTCGAGGGCCGGAGCGTAATCCGTATAATTTCCGAATTCAATTGTATTGTCGATGCCTGCCTCCAGATTCATCTGGATCGTTTTGATTCCAAGTCCTGATCCGCTTTCTGTTCCGGTACCCACAAAGGTGTATTCACTCCAGGTTTCATCTTTTCCGTTTATCTTCACATAAGCATACTTAGTTATATTTGCCATGTAGTAAAATGTAACGGCGTAAGATCCTGATTGAGGAACTCTGATTTTTTGAAATGTTATGCTTTTTCCTTTGCCTATGGAGGTTACATATTGCTTATTGGAACACAGACTGTCGTTATCCGTTTTTACAGTAACTCCGAATGGGATGATGTTATCAGCCGACTCTGCTTCATATTTTTCAAACACAGGTTTTGCATAAGAAGAGGAAGGGGATAAAGCCATTGTTAGTCCTCCATTGTCTTTGAGAGGCAATGTAATTATATCGGACGATGTCAGACCTTCTTTGTATTCAAACCGGATTTCAGACGGACAATCTCCATCTTTGTAGATATAGGCATTATACGTTTTCCCCGGCATTAAAAAAGAAAGATCAATTTTTGTATCTCTATTTTCGTTTGCCAATGATGCGATATACCAGTCTTCACCTTTTTTCCGGGCTATGGTGATATAGTTTTCCGGGTCAGCTTCCAGACTCTTGATATCATCCCATGTTACAGGCAGTTTTTTCAGCAATTCGGCGGCAATATTGTATCTGATATTGCCGGGAGCATCCATAATATGCTGTATACCTGATTCGAAAACAATAGAAAGCGCCAATTGATGCGCCCAGGTCGTGCCGTACAATATCCGGCCGTTCTTATCTGCAAAATCAACAGGACAATAATCTGTGGAACCTAAAACATTTCTTATGATTGCCGAGTTAATATTATGTTCTGCTGATATGACAGCCGGACTTGTAGCGTAATATGTATTTCCTAAAACTGCTTCGGAAGTTAATAAATGAGGCCATGTTCTTTGTAAACCGGTTGGTTTCGTTGATGATTGAAAATCTAACATCAATTTTTGCCCGGAAGCTACCTGCAACAACAAATCATATTTTTTCATCATTGTTTGAGAGTCATCTTCCCAGAAATCTATTTTTAATCCTTTCACTCCTTGCGATTTCCAGGCGGCCAATACTTTTTGAAGATCGGTTTTGTTTGCCGGCAATGTGTTTTGATTTACCCAGATAAATATTCCGATTCCTTTTGCATTGGCATAACTGATTATCTGATTCAGCGTAAATCTCTGAGTGTTTTGCCAACCGCGGTCTAATGTAAAATATTCCCAACCCATTTCTTTGGCCCAGTCGATGTATGCATAAATATTTCCGATAGTTAAATAACCGGATGTATCTTCACCTCCATAATTCCATGCGGCTCTGCCTGGTTTTATCCATGTCAAATCTGTCATGTCGGTTGGAGCATTCAGATTTTCCAACATTGTTGATTCGGCTATTGCATTTAGAGAGCCGATAAACAATGTTCTCCATGGCGTTTGAAAAGGAAGGGAAGAAGTCACAGATCCAGTTGGCGTATATCTGAAGGCTTGTGTTTCTTCGTTCAGTTCAAGTTGAGAAGCTGCATATTCGCCGTTGACCATTGCTTCAGTAAGTAACACATAATCAGAAGATGTTTTTGCAAATAAAGGCAATGAAATATGTGGGTTTACACACCCTAATACTTCTAAATCAGGTTCTTCAACGATATTTTTATAGTCTTTTGAATATATCTGTGAAAATATCCGTTCTATATTTGCAATGGCACATTCGGTTTGTTCGGAATTTATCGAAACAGTACCTGATCCATTCAACAAATATCGATATGCAATTCCTTCATTGTATGCTCTGACTATTACCTGCATATTATATCCGGACTTACTAAAAGATACTGTTATCTCATTGCATTGATTGATATACTTACTTTTCTTTCCTGAAGGCAATGAATAATTTTCATCTATTGATTTTGATGAAACTGTATTAAACGCCAATCCTGAGGTAAAGTCTGCAAGAGAAGTATTCATCCCTAACTTTGATTTTGAGACAATGATCCCCAAGCCTTTACTCACCTGATAGTACATGGTGGAGTTTGCATCCAACAAAAGTTCAAACTTAAGATTGCTATCCGGAGAGTTCACCCGGGCAACCACATTATCTGCCAAAGCACTTACATTGCCGCCCAATAGTATTGCAACTATTGCAATCAGCGTGTTTTTGATTTTTCCTGTCTTCATTGAAAAAATTATTTTTCTTTCATTTTTGGCAAAAGGTGAAAGGCCAAGGGCAAAAGAAATTATTGTACAAAAAACTTTTCCGAATACTGAGTATTATCGCAATAATAGCTTGCAATGTAAATGCCCTGACTCAAGCCTGTTGTTTCAATTGTTTCTGTGTTTTTATAATAAGAAACCTGTTGGCCGTTCAGGTCATAAACCCGTACATTTTCCGAAAAACCTGATTCTATCGTAATTTTTTCACCTGCTTTGACCACAGTAGGATTCAAACTACTTTTTTTTTTAACCTGATTAGTTTTCAGATTAGTGGGAGCGTTTTCAATGTTTATATCTGCGCTTAACTTCATATCTCTTGAAGAAACTCCTAATTCCAATTTGTAATTTCCTTCGTCGACAACAAACTTTTTACTTTCAACGCTATAATAGGAGAAAGCATCTTTTGTCAATGTCATGGTAATTGTTTTTTCTTCTCCGGGAGCTAAATATACTTTTTGGTAATTTTTCAGTTCCCTGAGCGGACGTTCTACAGGAGATCCTCCTTGTTTATTTACATACAATTGAACAACTTCGGCTCCGGCCATAGTTCCGGTGTTTTTGATTTTAAAACTTACTTCAACAAAGTTTTCATTATCGCTTAATTTATTTGATTGCATATCTGATAATGAGAATGTTGTGTATGATAAGCCATATCCGAATGGGTATTGAACAGTTCTGTTTAATTTGTCGTATCCGCGATAACCGACAAAAACTCCTTCGGTGAATTTTACATGTTTATCTCCATCCGAATCATAATAAGAGTTGTAAACCGGGTTATCTTCCCATTTTTTCTCGAAAGTTGCCGGAAGTTTTCCCGAAGGATTCACTTCTCCCAACAATACCTGAGCCATAGCGGTTCCGGCTTCCTGGCCGCCGTACCATCCCCAGATCAAGCCTTTCAATTTAGGTTCCCAATCCTGCATATATACATTTCCTCCGGCATTGACTACAGCAACCATGGGTTTAACAGATTTTTGTGCTTCTTTCAGCAGACTTTCAACAGTTCCGGGAAGGCCAAAAGGACGTTCGCCTGCTTCGGCTTCGCTACTTGCATTGTGTCCGACAAATGCTACAATCAGGTCGGCTTTGTTTAGTTCTGTTTCAAACCTATTATTATCCCCTTCTCTCTGGCACGAAAAATCCACAGACCCGGCGCCTCCTGCCTGAAAATATTCCAACTTAATCATATATTTTTGTCCGGCAGTCAGGGTTTTCCGGTATTTTCTTTCTCTTAATCCGCCTTCTTTGTATTCGTCGATTACTTTTGCATTGTTGATAAATAAACGGTATCCGTCATCTCCACTGACGATAAGGTCGTATTCGCCAGTCTGAACCGGTCGGATTTCTCCTGTCCATCTTACGGAAAAATCATTTTTATTGACTTTATCCAAATCACATCCGGCAGTCCATTCAAAACCGATTCTTTTGTCAACTCGTGTAGCTACAGGAGTTCCCGATAATTCTTTATTATTGAAATATTCGCCAAAAAGACCATTTTCCTGAGAAGTTGAAGAAGTGAATAATACATCCTGCATGTGGTCGAATTTATCGACGTATGTTACATTGATTCCTTTTTCGTTTGCGAGTTTTTTCAGTCCGTCAAAATACGTTACATAACTGAATGGTTTTACCAAACCACTACCTCCTCCGGCTGCAAAAATCAAAGCGTTGTTACCTATTACTGCGATATTTTTTACTGTTTCTGATTTAACCGGAAGAATATTATCCTGATTTTTTAGTAATACAATACCATCTTTTGATACGTCCAAGGCTGTTTTTACTGTTACAGGGTTATTTAAAGGAATGCTTGTATCTAGTTGTTGTTTATCAAAAAATCCAAAAGCAATTAATGTGCGTAGAATATGTTTGACTTTCAGATTGATATCATCCATAGAAATTTCACCAGATGCAAGATATTTGCGTAAAGCGTCTTCGTTCTCGATTTCATTGCCGGCCATTTCGAGGTCAAGTCCGCTTTTTACAGCCGGAACACAATTGTGAGTAGATCCCCAGTCAGACATTACCAAGCCTTTGAAACCCCACTGTTCTCTTAAAACATCTTTGAGTAGCCATGGATTTTCGGTTGTCCATACTCCGTTTAATAAATTATAACTGGACATAACTGCTCCGGTTTCTGCTTTTTGAACGGCAGCCTTGAATGCCGGAAAATAGATTTCGTTTAAGGTACGTTCATCGATATCGGAACTTACAAAGTTTCTGTCATATTCCTGAAAATTTGCTGTAAAGTGCTTGATCACTCCCATGACTCCATTGGCTTGCAATCCTTTGATATATTCTGTTGAAGTTTGAGCTGCCAGATAAGGATCTTCACCCATATATTCGAAATTACGTCCGCACATGGGAGCGCGATATATGTTCACACCCGGACCCAGTAAAATATTCACACCTCTTGCTTTGCAATCAGAAGCTAATGCTTTTCCATATTCATAAGCTAAATCACGGTTCCATGAAGAAGCGAGCATCAATGCGCAAGGATATGCTGTAGAAGCGCCCCAGGTCCCCAAACCCTGAGGTCCATCCGACATTTTGACGGAAGGAATATTCAATCTGGGAAAAGCTCTGGTGTACATCCAATCAACACCTCCGATATAAATCAGTTTTTCATGGGTAGTCATGTTTTTCAACAGTTCATCCGCTCTTTTTTCTACTTCGGGAGTGAGCCAGGATTGCGGATATAGCTGACTTGTGATAAGTAGCAATATGGCTACTAATGTATATTTTGTCAATTTTCGTTTCATTTGATTGTATATTTTAGTTTGTCTTTGTGTTTAATCATCATCATCTGACAATTGTTTTGGCAGAGTAATTCTTCATGCTGTCATTTATTTTTACGATATAAATTCCCTGAGAGATGACAATATCTTTCTTTGTGCCGGATAATGTTCCTTTGGAAATCAACATACCGGATATGTTATAAATTTCAAAAGCGGCTGAAATATCTGAATCTGAAAGGATCGTAATCTTTCCCTGTTCAGAATGAACAGAATACCTGTCCATTTGTCTGGTTTCAGCTGTTTCGATATTTGTTCCGATATATTCTTTCCCAAACAATTGCCATTTCAGCAACTGGCTGTCGGAGCTTCCGTTATTGTCTTCCACATCAAGTAGAAATTTGGTAAACGGCATTTTATTATCAATGTTGAATTGTATGGTAGTGTATCTGCCCGGGAAAGTAAATTCAACGCGTCTGTCTAATTCAATCCAGCCTGATTCTTCATTAAATCCGTTGAATGTCCATTTCCTCGGATCACGATCGGGAAATGCATCTGCGGTAGTCAGCGTATATGAGTCTAACTGATATGCTTTATCCAATTTTACTTCTACATAATATTGTTTGGCGCCGCTCATGTAATATTTACTATTTAATTTGCGGTTGAACAAATTATAGAATTGTTCCGACCAACCTGACCCGGATGCTCCTTCCGGATATCCTGATATGTTGGTATTCATGTTTATTCCCTCGGTAATATCTTGTGGAAAGGTTTTCCCATCTGTATTTGCAATATAGGGAACACCAAACAATTGCCATTCTGCTACATTAATATCTGTACTTCCTTTTGCCGTCAGGCGATAATATTGTGCGGATTGTGCGGCGGCATCTCCATACGATCTGTTGATGGTGAATAAATATCCGGCAGACAAATCAGTCGAAGTGCTTGGGGTAATGCTTTTCCATGTGTTGCCATCGACAGATGATTCCAATGTCCATTTAGTCACATCTTCCGAAGAGTTTATTCCTGCGGAAAATAAGTATCCTGTCAGAAAAACCGGTTCTTTGCATTTGGCAATAATCTGAGTAGATGTTACTCCGGAAACTTGATAAATCGTATATTCGTCGTTATCTGTCAGATAAGATACTGTGGAATTATTGTGTTGAGCTGTAATCTCTGCTTCATCCGTAAAATCCGAGACAAAAGCAACTTTTTCTACTTCCGGTTTAGAAATAGATTCTGTCGTTTTATGTATTTCGAATTTATCCAGATTAGGGCCATCATCGTTGTGTGTCCCGAAAGTTATTTTATTTTTCCCTTTATCCAGATAAATTAAAGTGGAAACTACGGAAGGGGGAGCATCATTCCAGTTTGGTGAATCTTTCGTTCTTATAATTGACTTTTTGTATTGATTGACTTTGATGGATAATGCACGACTGGAACCCATGGAATATACTTTAAGTTCATAAGTGCCTTCGTCTGGTATTTCAATATCAGTGAATTGCAGGTAAGATTTTGCACTCTGGTTAAAGTCGCCGATATATTTACCCCCGGACAATCCGCTAATGGTTGATCCATCCAAAGGTTTGACTTTCAGGGATCCGAACAAACGCGCCTTTTCTGCTTCAAGGAGAATTGGAAATTCTCCGGGCTGAGGTGTTGTCAGGATTTCAAACTTATCCATATTCGGGCCTCCTTGTCCGGAAGGATGGGGAGTTATTTTAATCGTGTTTTTCCCTTTATTCAGATAAACATAAGTGCTCATTGTTCCAACCGGAGGAGCATTCCAATCGGAGGTAGAATTCACAGCGATTGAAATTACTTCGGATAAGTCATTGGCTTTTATGGCGATAGAACGTGCGCCCACACAGGTATAGTAAGTCTTAAACTCATACGTTCCTTCCTTTATTATCTCAACACCGGTAAATGTGATTGCACTTCCGGCATCATTATCTCCGACATAAGCATTGCCGGAAAAACCGTTCACAGATTTTACTTTTGCCGGAGCGGTTAATGTACCGGCCTCAGCTTCAAGAGATACAACCACATCCTGGGCTTTTAATATTGGCGTTAATAGCAATGACAAAAAGCCCGGAAGTAATATTTTCAATGGGTTTATCAGATTCATTGTTTTTTATTATTTTAGTTACGAGTTACAGGTTACGAGTTACAGGTTACGAGTTACAAGTTACGAGTTACAGGTTACGAGTTACGAGTTACAGGTTACGAGTTACAAGTTACGAGTCTATTGAGTTACTTGTAACCTGTAACTCGTAACCCGTAACTATTTTACATTAATTTGGATTCCTTTTTGCAGCGTTCCGTTTCCTTTGTAAACTTTACCGTTAAGAAGGATTTCTACATTGATGTTTTTGATTTCCTTGTCAACTTTTCTTTTACCTTCTTTGCCTGACAGTTTTACATTTACTGTATTGCCTGTTTTTTCAGCGGTGAAGTTCATCAAGGCATAATCTCCGCATTGGAACGCCCATCCGTCGCCGGCATCAGTATAGAGCTGACCTTTTGCTTTTCCTTGTTCATCGAGACAAACAATCAGCGTAAGAGGATCAAATGAATTTTCATTTGTATTTTGAATAATTTTTCCGGCAGGTATTATGCTTCCGCCTTTTACTTTTAATTTTGCCTGATATTTATCGGATAAATCTCCATCTATCAAACTCAATTCTTCCCAGATGCCTGATGGAAGTGTGGGATTTTTTGAAAATGCAGGAATTACCAGAAGATTTTCACCCATTAAAAAGGCTTCTTGTTCATTTCTTAATCTCATATCCTGAGGATTAGCAAAGAAAACTGGAGCCATTAACGGCATACCGGTTTGTGATGCATCATAAAATAAAGTGTAGATATAAGGAATTAAACGATAACGGCGTTCCAGCGCAATGCGTGATGTTTTTTCAATGGCTTCGCCAAAAGCCCAGGGTTCTTTATCATTTGTCCCGGCACAGGCATGTCCACGAACGAAAGGCATGAATACGCCGAATCCTAACCAGTTTGCCCACAAATCGCCATCTGTATTATTCAGGAATCCACCTATATCCGGGCCATTATACGGTTGTCCTGACAAACCTAATGTGATAGACATCGGGACAGAAAGTTTCATTTGTTCGGTACTTGCCCAGTTGTCGCCAGTCCATGTAGCAGCATAACGTTGTCCGCCAAGTAAATTAGCACGGGTAAGGATGAAAGCGCGTTTGTCCGGATTCACTGCCATAATTCCATCAAGAGAAGCTTCGACCATCAAGCGTCCATAAGCATTGTGATAAAGTAAATGTGGTCCGGCTGGCAAATTGCCTCCACCTTTGTGAGGCGTGTCATAAGGCATTGTTCCCAAACGTTGACTTTCCGGCAATTCATTATCATTAACCGCAGGTTCGTTCATATCGTTCCAGATTCCGTCCATTCCTTTGGCAAGGAAATCTTTGTAAAGACCTGCCCACCATTTTCTGACATCAGGGCGTGTAAAGTCAGGAAATACACAATCGCCGGGCCATACTTTTCCTACATAATTTTCGCCGTTTGGTTTTTTAACCCATACATTATTGGCTGTTCCTGATTGATATATGCTGTAGTTCGGATCTAATTTTGCTCCCGGGTCAATCATGTAAACCGCACGGAATCCTTTTTTATGTAAATCATCATTCAATGCTCTCGGATCGGGGAAGTTTTGTTGATTGAATGTAAAAATCCGGTATCCATCCATATAATCGATATCCATCCAAATCACATCACATGGAATATTTTTGGCTCTGAATGTTTCGGCTATTTCGCGGACTTTTGCTTCCGTACCATACGAAAAACGGCATTGATGGTAGCCTAAAGTCCAACGCGCCGGCATTTTGATTGTTCCTGTCATTTCGGCCAATCCTTTTAATACGGCTTGGGGAGATTCTCTGTCAATGATATAGACTCGGAAAAGCGCTCCTTCTGTATTAAATTGAATTTCGTCGGAGTAGGTATAAAGTTCTGATTTCCATGTTGTGTCGAAAATGATTCCAAAAGCAGTACCATCAGTTCTTACTCCCATCACCCAGGGATGAGTTTGATAAAGCCGTTTTCCTCCATCAACACCATAAGCGCCTGTATCTGTATTCCATAATTTGATGTATTGTCCGTTGCGCAGAAGGGGGCCTGTTACTTCACCTCCACCATACAAACTAATGGTTCCGGATAGTTTTAATGAGGCGTTTGCTTTATTATTGACCAATGTGAATTCCGGAGTTAATGACCAATTAGCAGGTACAGTACCTTTTGCTACAGGTTCTTCTTTCAGTATCAATGATGGTGTTTTACTTTGATCGAATCCGGCAGGAATAAATTCGACAATCCTGTCTCCCACCAAAGTTGTTTTTTGTATGGATACTTTCTGTGCATTGATATTCACAATGCAGAAAAGTGCAACGAATAATGATATTAAACTTTTAAGATTCATAATTATATGATATTTGATTGATTTTTATTGCAGAGAAGCCATCCTTGCATACATTTCAATGATTGCGCCCTGTGTCTTGATATCTTTTTCCGTATCAGTAGTCCTGCCGCTGAGGTCTGAATTAAACAATCCGGTTTGAGTATCGCGTGCATATTTCCAGGCGCAGTCAAGGGATTGTTTGAAAGAAGTGATATACTTATTGTCTTTATCGACCAAATACAATTCAGCAAAGCCACGTAACATTATGGCATTAAACCACAAATCTCCTTTCCGGAGTATAGTAATGGTTTCTCCTGTTGGCGGTGTATATCTTTCAAAGAAATAGTTATGTGCAGATTCTGCTATGCGTTTTGCATCGGTTAAGTAGTTTTCACTTTGGGTTGCATTATACAAAAGCACAGCAGCCTGCATCATTTGTCCTGAATTATAGGAGAACTTCGGTTTCTCGATAGTTCCGTTGGTTTTTATATTATCCCAATACAAATAATCTGCGGGATCTTGCAGGTTATCTTTAGTCCATTTATATAATTCTTTGGCAGTGTCCAGGTAGGAATTTTCTTTAGTGGTCGAATAAAGTTTGGCAGCAAAAACGGCAACCGGAGCATTTGAACAAGTGTTTTTACTGTTTTTTTCTCCTTCTTTCCAATAAATACCTCCACCCAATACATTGTCTTTACCACTCATGAGGAATGTCCAGATTGTTTTTGCTTTGTCTAAATACCATGTATCTCCTGTTTTGTCATACAATTCGACTAAATCGATACCGAACCAAACGTTGTCGTCATAATACCGGTCGTCGTGACTGTTTGGAAAACAAGCATAAGCATCCGGTTTTTTACTTGTATTGTAATAAATTTCAAGTCCATCTACTATTTTGCTTTTGTATTTCCGCTCAAAGTCATTAACTGAGGGAATCCTTTGATAAAGCATGTTATAAGCTGAGAATACGGAGCCATATCCCCAAGCGAAAGTGTATCCCAAATCGTAGGGATAGCTATTCATATTTGTATCGGTAGCTTTTATATTCGGATATTTATCGTACATGATTTTCCTGTTGTTGTTCCAATACAAATCAAATATTTTATCGAATGTAGCTTCTGCCTTTTTGATATAGATTGTATCTATTCCAGACTTTTGAGGTGGTTTTATCGGTTCGATATCCGGTTGATCATCTTCGGAACAACTGTAGAATGCCAGGGCAATCAGTAATAGTAAGATGTAATTTTTTTTCATTTTATTGAGGATAATGAGATTTATGTTGGTATAAAAGTGAAAGGTGAGAGAAGTAAGCTTCACCTTTCACTTTCACATAGTTTATTGTTTCACAAAATGTATTTTATTTTTTTCCGTATCGAGTGTAATTCTATAAGTACCGGCTTGATCGGCGGTGATTTTCCATTTGAGATCCGGATCACCAACATAGACTTGAGTATCGGTACTTGTGATGGAACCGTCGGCTACCATTGGCCTGAAAGTGGCTCCTTCCCATCTTTTTTCCGTCAATATTTTCATTTCACCCTGTTTCAGACTTGTCAGAACGGTAAATATGGCTGGATTGGCGGCATCGGACGTCATTACCACAGCATTATCAGTACTCCATCCGGCCGAAGTTGCATCACCTACTAAATAGAGGTTTTGATACTTGACTGGTTTCACCCAGATTTTCATTTCTTTCAAGGAGAGTGATATGGAGTATGTTCCTTCGGTATTAACCCTGAAATAATTATCCGGTTCAGCATCTGTAGTCCTCTTCACCAACAAGGAGTCTTCTGCTCCCTTGTTCAAAGAAGGCAACATGGATTCCAGGCTGTATATGAATTTATATTCTCCCCGCTTCAGGGTTCCTTTCCAATTATATACCCTTCCGTTCGACACTTCATTCAATTTGATGGCTTTACTCATATCCATGCCTGCATCTGTTGCGCTACCCAACATGTATAGCGGTACTGATTGCAGGATGTAAGTCTGAACTACTACTTGTTGGATAGCAATTTCCGGATACTCGAATTTCGGACCGATTACTTTTGCACAAATCCGTCCTTCAATAGTAGTTTCCTGTCCGGCAATGCCGCCCCATTTATCTACTATGTAGGTGTATAACTGTTCTGTGGTGAAACTGACGGAATAAGTGCCATCTTCTGCTATGATGGGTTCAATGGCTGTTTCAAAATCATCACCGGCTTTGTCTAGCCTGAATATGTACATGAAAGTATATTCAGGGCCGATTTCAGTAGCTTTTGTCCATGTAAAAGTCAGCACTTCTTCATCCGGTTTACTTTGATCCAATATGATTTTTTCGGCTGAAGGTGTGAGTTTCAATTGGTCGCGCACAGGAGCCTCATCATCATTATTATCACATCCCCAAAAGGATAGCGCCAAACAACAGATTAATAATTTATATATTGTTTTCATCTTTTTATTGTATTAAATTATGAATTACCATTTGGGGAGTTGTCTCAAATTCCAATTCTTATCCAATTGGTTTTGATGCACCGGAAGCCAATAGTTTTTATCACTGAATGCCCGGGTGATATACACTTTGCGAACATAGTAAGCATCCGGATCACTTTCGTTATCACTATTTTTAGTGCCTTGTGCATTCATTCCGTCGAAATCGCCTTTCAACAAATCCATTTGTTTCCAACGGCGGATGTCATCAAAACGGATGGCAAATTCGCAATTGAACTCGACCCTGCGTTCACGACGGATAATATCACGCATACCTTCCTGAGTCGTCGGCGCCGGAATTTGATTTACTCCATTTCCGTAAGTAGGAATACCTGCCCGTTCCCTGATCAGGTTCACATATTTCAGTATTTCATCTTTTTGTGAAGGATCCCATTCGTTCAAAGCTTCGGCATAATTCAGGTAAGCTTCACCCATGCGATACAATATTCCCGGACGATAGGGTTTTATATTGTTCCGGTTACTGAATGTGGGATTCATCCTTTTTCTCAGCAAATAGCCGTTTTGAGGAGCATCCCATGCGTTGCCCTTTGCCCCCTCTATTCCATCAGTTCCTTTTTTGTAGAAGTTTACATTCCGGCTTGACTCCCGATAATAGGCTCCATTATAAAGTACTGATACATAAAAACGGGGTTCCCTGTCTACATACATATTGAAAATGCCTGACGGGACTACAGTGTTGATTTCCTGTGAAGTTTTTGCATCAGCGCTTCCTTCAATCCACTTGGTTTTCCTTTTATCGGCTGT
Organism: Bacteroidales bacterium; assembly: GCA_031553435.1. Lineage (GTDB taxonomy): Bacteria > Bacteroidota > Bacteroidia > Bacteroidales > Azobacteroidaceae > JAVBLQ01. Next base: position 15,721 of record JAVBLQ010000148.1, read on the forward strand.
GGTTGAAAATCCTTTTTCCCTATAGCCGGAAGCCTGATTGATAATCGGTTTCCTGTTGGCAGTATAACCAGTAATTGCAGGTAAACCATTGCTCATAAAGAAAGCATCAACTAAGCTTTGGGTGATTCCTAATCCTCCGTTACCGTTCGACCCGCCGGGAGCGGCATGTGTTTGCATATCGTCCCAGCTACATTCTGAGCGGGAAAATAATATTTCTGTGTTACCGGCATGGTATTCTTTATAACACATGTTTGAGTAGGACATAAACGGGTCTATCGTTCCATCGTCATTATATTCATAATACAACTTGTGTCCACTTGACTCAGCAGCATCAATCAATTCTTTACATGCTTTGACGGCTCTTTCCCATTTTTTAGGATCGTAGGTAGCATTAAAGATGTGTTCACCTTTATCATTGACAAAAGCGACATAATCCGGATCATTGTTTCCATTGACCAAAGGGCTGGCGGCAAAGAGTAACATTCTTGCTCTTACGGCTAATGCCATAATAGAGGTTGCCCTGCCATAAGGATATTTGAATCCGTGATTCATATTAAAATCAGGATTATTAAGATATGTTGGGGGCAATATTTTGGCTACATCCTGTAATTCTTTGTCGATCCAGTCAATAACGTCATCGTATGGATTTTGTCCGATCATCAGTGTTTCAACAGGCTCATCAAAACCAGACAACCACGTTTGCAGAGGAATAGCGCCATAAGTATTTACCAGCAGGTAATAATAGTAGGCTATCAGGAAACGAGCCTCTGCTTTCAGATTATCCACATCAGCCTGATAAACTTTCAACTCCGGCAATGGTTTGACTTGCTCCATGAAAACATAAGATTCCCGGATTTTCACAGGTAAATCGCCCCAGTAGTTGCCATTCCATGCACTTTCGGAGTTCCAGTTACCTTTGATTTTATCTATACAATCCCAATTACTGAAAGCTGCCCAACCTTCGGAAGGAGAAAAATCATCGGCATAGGCATCATAATTTCGCATCCCTTTCATGTAAGGATCCGGAATGGAATTATACATTCCGGCCAACCAGCTTTCTATTTTGTTTCTGTCATTAAAAACCTCTTTCAAGGTTAATTCTCCATCAGGTGCATTATCCAGGAAATCAGTACAGGAAGCGGCTGTAAAAAAGCCAACTATCAATACTAAGTATTTTAATATATTCTTTTTCATAATTTTCATCATTGTTTAATTTAATTAGAATTTTGCCTGAATTCCTATAGAGAATGTTTCCATGATCGGATATTTCAATCCATTACCAGTATCCAGTTCCGGATCCCATAATTCAAATTTGGAAAAATGAAGGAAATTAGTTCCTCTCATAAATACCCGTCCATGTTCCAACGCAATGGTTTGTATCCATTTTTTAGGGAAAGAGTATCCTAACTCTATATTTTTGAGACGTAACATGCTCATATCCTTCAGCCACCAGGTAGATTCCTGTGCATTATTGGCATTATATCCCATGTGCAGACGTGGATAAAAAGCATCTCCGCGTGGATCATCTACTGTCCACGCATCGGTAGCATTCGTAAAAATATTTCCTCTTGTTCCGTATGTCGATCCGGGTAGAAAATTCTTGTCCTTACCAATCATCCGGTAAGTGCGGGCATTTCCCTGCATAAAAAAGCCGAAATCAAAACCTTTGAAACTGGTATTTAATCCGAATCCATATACCAATTCAGGATTCTGCGTTCCTCCAATGGCTGTCCGGTCTCTGATTGTAATCTCATTGTCTCCATCCAGATCTTTGTATTTAATATCACCGGGAAACACGTATTCAGTAAAAGTAGGAACCGGGATTCCGGGTTTTAACTCAGATGTTCTTTCTTTTACATTATATGCGACAAAATCACTTTCTGTAAATACACCATCCGCAATCAATCCGAAAATCTGGTCAACAGGTTTACCTGTACCAGAACGATAAGTTCCTATTTTCGCCATATCTTCGTCTTGTTCTATAATCTTATTTCTTGCATAAGTAGCGCTACCTCTTGCCGATACAAACCAGTCTTTGGTAATTTGCTTGTTGAAATCAATGGATGCATCAAAACCTTTATTGGTTACCACTCCAAAATTGGCCCAAGGCAATTCCGGGAAACCTGCCGAATTAGGGAATTGTGACCTCTGCATAAAAATATCTTCCCTTTTTTCATGGAAAAAGTCAACCTGCAAGTCAATCATCCGCCATAATCCTAATTCTAACCCTATATTTGCTTTCTTTACTGTTTCCCATGTCAAATTAGGAACACCAACTCTACCTTCCCTTAATCCTCCTATCCCATAGTATCCGGAGGAGTTTCCGAATTGGTATCCGTCTGTAGAATTTATGGTGGTAACGTAGGCAAAACGTACCTGTTTATTGTCTGCACCGGTCAACCTGTCATTTCCTGTCAAACCATAAGAGCCTCTGATTTTTACTTTATTGAAAATATTACTCACAGACGCCATAAATGGCTCTTCCGACACAATCCAACCCACAGCAACAGAAGGGAAAAAACCATATCTTTTGCCGGGAGCAAAGTTTTCAGAGCCGTTGTAGCCGAAATTAAATTCTGCTACATATTTTCCCGAGTAGGTATATGCCGCCCTTCCTGCAATACCTTGATGGCGGAAAGGAACTCCTTCTTTATTGTTGTCGTCATAATCCCTCTGGTTATAAAGGAACAGGGCATTGATATAATGTTTGGAATTAAATGTCTGATCGTATGATAGATTAGCCTCCAGATAAGTACTGTTATTTCCATATTCCGAGGTAATTTCATATTCTAAGTTTTCCGAACCGTCAGAGGGTGCAAGTGGAAATTGCAGTTCCCCTGTTTCAAAATCCCTTCCTGTAGCGGGTAAATAATAAGCCGGATTTCCTTTTCTTTTTACAGCATTTTCAGAATAATAATCGTAAGAAAATATTCCTTTGATTTTCAGACCTTTTAAAATAGCTTTTAAATCTTGTTCCGCCACAAAAAGAGATTCGAATTTACTCTTATTGTTCCGTTGGAAACCGGTTTGAGTCAAAAAAGCCCAGGGGTTTTGAATGTTATCCGGCTTAGGAAGTTTTCCATCAGCATATTGGGTTGGAACAATATGAGGCGGCGTGGTGAATGCCTGTCCAAATGCGTCATCTATACTTACATAAGGTGCATTCCGGCGTTGTAAATATCCTCCCAGATTAAACGTTAATAGTGTAGTGGGCGTTACATTCACATCCACATTGGAACGTAAGTTAAACCGGTTCAGATCGATAGAAGAATCCCAATCTTTAGAAGAATCTTTGGTTGTTATCCCTGTTTCGTGATAATAAGCTCCGACAAACGAGTAACGCAGTTTATCGGAACCACCGCTCAGATCGAAGGAAGCCCGGGTATTATTGGCTGTATTATTCGTTATTTCATCAATCCAGTTTATATCCGGATACAATTCCCAGTCGTATTGCGACCGGGATAATCTGATAGTTTCATCAGAATACATAGGATTGCCTCCGTCCTGAATAGAAATATTATTTATCAATGTCATATAATTTGCCGAGTTCAGGAATTTAGGCAACTGAGCCGGCTTGGTAATGGAATGTTCAACATTAAATTGTATGCTGGTCTTTCCCGATTTTCCTCTTTTGGTTGTTATTAAAATAACTCCATTCGCTCCGCGAACTCCATATACGGCGCTCGCCGAAGCATCTTTCAATACGGAAAAAGATTCTATTTCCGCAATATCTATATCATTCAATGAACGTTCGATTCCATCAACAAGAACCAAAGGGTTTCTGGTTCCTTTGAATGTACTGATTCCCCGTATCCAGAATTCCGAGTTGTCATAACCGGGTTCTCCGGAACGTTGTACACCGATGATACCTCCCACATTTCCCGCCAGATCATTACTTAAGGAACGACTGGTAGATACACTCAATCTGGCCGGTTCAATCGTATTGATTGCTCCTACAACGGAAGCTCTTTTTTGAGTTCCGTAACCTACCACAACCACTTCCTGCATCTCCTGGGCTGAAATACCCATTTTTATTTCCGATCCTTGTCCCAGAACGGAAGCCGAAAATTCTTTTGTATTATATCCGACATAGGAAAATAAGATTACATCATTGGAGCTTACATCAAGTGAAAAGTTTCCATCCAGGTCTGTAGCGACTCCTTTTGATTTTCCCCTGACTGAAACCACTACTCCGATGAGGGGTTCTCCCGTTTCATCAATCACTTTTCCGGATATTGTTTTGGAAGAAGCATCTTTACTGACGGTAACCTGCTTGGGATAAAGTACGATTTGTAAATTTGAGATCTCAAACCTGACATTGGCTCTGGAAAGCATTTGTTTGATGGCATCCTGTACGGGCGCGTTTTTTACATCAAGGCTAACTTTCTGTTTTACATCTACTTTAGCTGCATCATAGAAGAATGTATATTTGCTGGATTCTTCGATCAGCTTAATTGCTTCGGATAAGGGTTTATCCCGAAATGAAATTGTAATTGTGTTCTCTTTGGCTTGTTGTGCTATTATATTTAAGGTAAATATAAGCGACAAAAAAAGAGTAATTTTCTTTTTTAGATTCATAATTTTAGTAAAAAATTTTTGATTAACTGGATACAAGATCACTTTTTATGCATGATCGAATCTGATGCAATCATGCTTTCTGACATTCAATAAATTTTGTTACATAGGCTATTTCATTTTTTTTGTTTTAATATTAATTCGTTTTCATTGGTAAAATAATAATCGAAGGAGTTTATGCTCGACATGATTTCAATTATTTCTGTCAATGGTTGACCGGTAACTGTGAATGTGTAAGATTGATTTCCTTTGATTTTGGGATCTATTATAATATTAATCCCATACCATTTGGAGAGGTATTTGCAGACTTCATTCAGACTTTTGTTTTCAAACCGGATTTTATCTCCTGTCCATATTTTTGCCAGATCCATATCTCCTTTGGCTACGGATATTGTTTTTTCTGCCTTATCATAAGAACCTTCTTCTCCCGGTTTCAGGAAGATTTTTTCATCTGCGGTTTTCATTGAAACGGAACCTTCGATGAGGCTTACCAGTATCTTGTTGTCAGATGAATATGAACTTACATTGAATTCTGTCCCGTGAACTTTGATCGTAACTCCATTGGCGTTTACCAAAAATGGTTTTTGATCATCATGCCTTACCTTAAAATAGGCTTCTCCTGTCATACTGACTTCTCGCTGATCTGATTTCGTATTGAAATTACAGGTTAAAGCAGTATTGGCATGTAATATGACTTCGCTACTGTCAGGCAGGAAAATAGTGGTTTTAGCGCTTCGAGTCGAATATATAGTGGGTTTTTGATGAAACGAATTGTTTATCAAATAGTAGGTTCCTAAAAGTGTAATGATTAGTATAGCTGCAACGGCTGCAATTCTGGAGAAATATTTTAAGAAGACTTTCCGGGGTTCTTTCTTTACAGGTGCATTGTTTTGGATATGCGCTAAAAATTTCTGCCAGTAATATTCGACATCGGGTTCGTACGTTGCGGATTTTAGTTGTACATTTTTCCAAACGATTTCAAGTTGCCGGAATAATTCCTGATTATTACCGATTGACAACCATTCGTTAAAAAGAATTTCATTTTCTTTTGATAAATCCTGACGAAATTTAGATATAATTAAATCCCAAGGGATATTGTTTTTCATTTATGTAATTTTGTGTGTTTCTATATGTATGACACAAAAAATAGACATAACCCTTACGCGGTTTTGAAAAAATATTGAAAAAAAAATAATTGTGAGTTTTTGAGAGGAATAATCTGATCATATACTCATGAACCTGATGAAGAAACTTCCTTCTTATGTAGTTTTCCTGAAAGTTTATTCCGGTTTTTATCCTGCCTTTATGCGCAAAGTGCTGTTCCAGAGTTTCCGCAAGCTTCCCGCTGAGCAAATTTGCGTTTGCAGAACTTCTGCAAATCTCCCGCTGAGCAAATTTACGTTTGCAGAACTTCTGCAAGTCTATTTCTTTAACAAAACCATAGCACACAGAATGTACAGACTATTTGGAAGAATCAACTATCCGTTCCCAAACCTCTGTAATTTTGATAGTAGCATCAAGGGTTCCGAAAATATACATTTTATTTCCCTCTATTTTCACTTCATAGACTGCTTTTTTCCCTAGAAAGTGGCTCATCATAGGTAATGCCGAAGTAAGAGTTTCAGTATATATACCATCTTTTAAAGTATAAGTACCTCCGGCCCCGAAGTTGATGTTACCTTCAAAATCAGCGTTGTACCAAAAAAAATAATTATCTGTAATCAATTTAATCTGTGTAACGGAATCAGTCGGAATAAGACCTCCGCTACCTTTTGTCAGTTTCCAGATTCCTCGGAGATCAATTGCAGATGTGGTAGGCCGGTGAGTAGTACAGGAAAAGAAAAAA
>JAVBLQ010000080.1:0-19739 GCA_031553435.1 Bacteroidales bacterium
TATGTTTCAAAATTTTTGACTAACTTAGGTGTGAGGTCATTCAAATTAAGATCTCTTCCCTGGCTAAAATGAAGATAAGTAGCCAGCAAAGTACGATATCCTTCTATCGTACGTGTTTTTCCTTCGGATTGAAGTATAGAAATTAATTCTGGTATGTATTCCTTAAGGTAACAAGGAGTTTTCTTTTTCTGGTAATATTCAACAATATCTTTCAAGTTAAAATCTTCTTCATTTTGCCTCTGGATAATGTTATGCCTAATGTCTTCATAATCTCTCCACAATGAAAATGAAATACCTTGTAAATATCGTTTACGCATGAGTGAAGTATCTCTCAAACAAAGTTGTGAATGTTTCGAATCCCATTCTTCCGTGAAAATATAGTAATCTGTTGTTATCACTACAACTTTTCGCTTCCAGATGAGTTGAAAATAGAGACGGCCTTCTTTGTTGGGCACTGTTGACGGACGAAATTTGATCGCGATACTTGCTGGTCTCATAAATTTGCAGGAAGCTAAAAGTTATTATTATATATATTATTAAATTGTTGAAAGTTTAATGTTTAATTCTTTGATTTTCAACATTCAACATTAAATCTTCAACATTCAACCTTAAACCAAATATTATTTAGTACTTATATAACCCATTAAACGAAATTTTGTTTTAATTTTTTCAAAAAAATTAAGAAACTGTTTCAAGTTACAAACATCATTTATTCGCTGTTTTCAACTTTCTTCCCTTATTTTTTGTTTTTTCAATGAAGCTAACCAAAATCTCATTTTTTAGATTTATATTTGCAAATTAATTCCAGAAGTTTTATTATCTGACACACTTATAAAAATTAAATGGACGAAACAGCAAAATTATTAAAAAACATTATTGAGGGTCTTCAAGAAAAAAAAGGTAAAAATATTACTACAATAGATATGTCGGAAATGCAAGGTGCTATTTGTCGCTATTTTGTTATTTGCGAAGGTAATACTCCTACTCAGGTATCAGCTCTTTCCGATTCCGTTTGGGATTATGTATATGAAAAACAGAAAGAAAAACCTCTTGGTGCAGAAGGTAATCGTAATGCCGAATGGATTGCAATGGATTACGGAACAATTATCCTTCATATTTTTGTCCCAGAGTTAAGAAATTACTATAAATTGGAAAATTTATGGGCTGACGCAAAACTTAATGAAATTCCCAATATATTATGAGCCAAAATAACAATTTAAACAATAATAATAACAACAACAATAGTCCTTCCGGGAACGAAGACAATAAAAATAAAACCAATAAGCAATTCAATTTCAAATTCAACCTGAATTGGTTGTATGGAGTAATCCTTTTAATCTTAATTGGAATTTTGTTGAACAGTGACTACAGTTCAAGTAGTAAAGAAATAGGCTGGACGGAGTTCCAGACAATGGCCAAGAAGGACTATTTCAGTAAAATGGTTGTTTATAACAAGAAAAATATTGCTACGGCAACAGTAAAACCAGCCTATATCCAAGAAGTTTTTCAAGCAGATTCCACGAAGGTAGGCGCCAGCCCGGTGGTCACCGTCATGATTCCTTCTGCCGATAAGTTTACTGATTTTTACGATAAAATAAAAACGGAAAAGCTAACTACAGCAGAACTTCATTTTGATGAAAATAATCAAGTATTTTTGGACTTCCTGATTAGTTTTGCCCCTTTCTTTCTATTAATAATATTATTTATTTTCCTTATGAGAAGGATGTCTGGGGGCAGCGGAGGCGGAGGCATGTTTAATGTAGGCAAGTCACGCGCTCAACTATTTGACAAAACTACTCAAGTTAAGAAAATTACCTTTAAAGATGTTGCCGGTCTTTCCGAAGCCAAACAGGAAATAGAAGAAATTGTAGAATTCCTGAAAAATCCGGGTAAATATACAGAATTGGGAGGAAAAATTCCTAAAGGTGCTTTATTAGTAGGTCCTCCGGGAACAGGGAAAACTTTATTGGCCAAAGCAGTAGCCGGTGAAGCTGATGTTCCGTTTTTCTCTCTTTCAGGATCTGATTTTGTTGAAATGTTTGTGGGTGTAGGAGCTTCGCGGGTAAGAGACCTTTTTCGTCAAGCTAAAGAAAAATCTCCATGTATTGTATTTATCGATGAGATAGATGCGGTAGGACGCGCTCGTGGCAAAAATCCGAATATGGGATCCAATGATGAAAGGGAAAACACACTAAATCAACTTCTTACAGAAATGGATGGATTTGGTTCCAATAGTGGTGTAATCATTCTGGCAGCTACTAACCGTGCTGATATTCTGGACAAAGCATTATTACGTGCCGGTAGGTTTGACAGACAAATACATGTGGATCTTCCCGATTTGAATGATAGAAAAGAAATATTCCTGGTACATTTACGTAATATTAAAATAGATACATCTGTTGATACTGATTTTCTTGCCCGTCAAACACCAGGTTTTTCGGGTGCTGATATTGCCAATGTTTGTAACGAAGCCGCATTGATTGCTGCCAGAAATGGGAAGAGCTTTGTTCAAAAAGAAGATTTCATGAATGCCGTGGATCGTATCATCGGTGGTTTGGAAAAAAGATCGAAGATTACTACTCAGGAGGAAAAACGTACGATTGCTATTCATGAAGCTGGTCATGCAACATTAAGCTGGATGCTCGAACATGCCAATCCGTTGGTTAAAGTTACAATCGTCCCCAGAGGAAAAGCCTTGGGAGCTGCATGGTATCTTCCTGAAGAAAGGCAAATTACTACAACAGAACAATTACAGGATGAGATGTGTGCTACCTTAGGAGGAAGAGCTGCAGAAGAAATCTTCGTCGGAAAAATTTCGACCGGTGCAGCCAATGATTTGGAACGGGTAACCAAACAAGCTTATGCGATGGTTGTTTATTTCGGCATGAGTGAAAATCTACCGAATCTGAATTATTATGACTCTTCCGGTCAGGAATGGGGTTTCACTAAACCATACAGCGAAGAAACGGCTAAACTTATTGATAAAGAAGTAAAAGATATTATCAATAAACAATACGAAAGAGCAAAAGCTATTTTGTCTGAAAATGCAACAGGTCATAAAGAATTAGCTTCCGTATTGCTCGAAAAAGAAGTAATTTATGCTGATGATCTGGAAAAAATATTCGGAAAAAGAAAGTGGGTTTCACGTTCACAAGAAATTCTGAATCAAGAAAACTCTAACTCAGAGAAAAACAATCATTCTGAAAATGAAGGACTTTTAGCTGAAGTCGATCAGGGTGAATAAATACATATTGTTTTGAAAAATTTATTATTAAGAAGTTTATCAGGACTTATTTTTGTTCTCATAGTAGCTGGAGGTATTCTTTATGGACCGTTTACTTTTTTATTGGTTTTCGGACTGGTAATATCTTTGTCACTATGGGAATTTTATAGTCTGGTTGAAGATGGGATATCCATATCTATAAGAAAACCACTAAGTTGTTTGGCCGGCATATACTTATTTGCGGCAGCTTTTGCATATTCATCTAAGTTGATTGGATTTGTTGTCTTTGCCCCATATCTTTTTTATTTTATATATTCTTTTATATCAGAGCTTTATCTGAAAGAAGAAAATCCCATTAATAATTGGGCTTATTCTTTTTTTGGACAAATATATATTGCTCTTTCTATTACAACATTGAACTTTATAGCATTTAGAGACGACGGACAGATTTTAGCCACTTATTCACCTATCCTAATTATTGCATTGTTTGCATTTATTTGGATCAATGATACTGGAGCTTATTTGGTAGGTATGACCTTTGGAAAACGTCGACTGTTCGAACGTATTTCTCCTAAAAAATCTTGGGAAGGATTTTTCGGAGGAATGATTTTTGCTGTAGCTTCTTCATTTTTATTTGCATACTATGTGCCTGAAATTTCCCGGCTCCATTGGATTTGTTTGTCATTGATTACCGTAATTTTCGCTACATGGGGCGATTTGACAGAATCTTTGATAAAAAGAACGCTCGGAGTGAAAGACTCCGGGAGTATGATTCCCGGTCATGGAGGAATTCTCGACCGTTTCGATAGTGTTTTTCTGGCAGCACCTGCAGTTTTTCTGTTCGAAATATTTTTTGCTAACTACATTTGAAGATTATACGTTTTGCTGTGCCTAAGCCAAACGTATAACTTATAACCTAAAATATAAAACAATATAAACATGTATATATGAAAAAATTATTAACTCTTTTTTCTGTCATAATAACTGCATTGTCAGTTAATGCACAAGATGTAAATAATATAAAATTCACGGAGTACAATCTGTCGAATGGTTTGCATGTTATTCTACATCAGGATCATACCACACCTAATGTGATGGTTTCAATTATGTATCATGTAGGAGCTAAAAATGAAGATCCTAAACGTACCGGCTTTGCTCATCTTTTTGAACATCTGATGTTTGAAGGTTCCGAAAATATCGGTCGCGGAGAGTACATGAAAATTGTACAAGCCAATGGTGGTTCATTAAACGCAAATACAACACAAGACAGAACTTATTATTTCGAAGAAATGCCTTCCAATCAGTTGGAATTGGCCTTGTGGATGGAATCAGAAAGAATGTTGCACGCAAAAATAGACTCGATTGGCGTAGCAACCCAAAAAGGCGTAGTGATTGAGGAGAAAAAACAAAGCTACGACAACAGACCTTACGGAAGCTGGAGAGAGGAGATAGGAAAAAGAGCTTTTACCGTACACCCTTACAGATGGCAAACCATTGGTTCTCCTGAAGATATCCGCAATGCTACTTTTGAAGATGTTTACAATTTTTATAAAACTTACTATGTACCCAATAATGCGGTTTTAGTTATTGCAGGTGATTTTGAAGAAAAACAGGCTAAAAGTTGGATTGAAAAATATTTTGGAAGTATTCCGAAAGGAACTCGTCAAATGTATCGTCCAATCATTGTTGAACCGGAACAAAAAGCTGAAGTACGGGATACTATTTATGATAAAATACAACTTCCAGCAGTTTATATCGCATATCATGCGCCGGCCATGGGAACAAAGGACGCGTATGTTGCTGATATTCTTACCACTATCCTTTCCGGAGGAGCCAGTTCCCGTTTGAAAACAAATATTACAGATAAAGGTATTGCAGCTCAAACCGCCAGTTTCATCTTATTACAAGAGCAACCCGGACTTATTTACGCCATCGGCTTCGCTAATATGGGAAAAACAGCCGGAGAAGTTGAAGATGCTCTCAATGCTGAAATAGAAAAAATAAAGACCGAACTTGTCAGTGAAGATGAATTTCAAATGGCTATGGCCGCAAAAGAATATGAAATTGCTTCTAACTTAGGTTCGCTTGCTGATATTGCAGAAGCTTTTGCCAACAATTATACTTATTTCAAAGATGCAAGTAGAACCAATAAAGAAATGGGATTCTATACTAACATCACCCGCGAAGATATTTTAAATGTGGCTAAAAAATATTTGAACAAAGAAAATCGTGTGGTGCTTTATTATTTGCCTTTATCACAGAAAAAATAGTTGAAAGTTTTAAAAATATGGGTTAACTTCTTAATTTTCAACCTTCAACAAAATTCAATAACCGAATAAATTTATTTTAAAAATGAAAAGATTATTCAACATATTTGTCCTTTTATTTTGTGTATTCATTATTCAGGCGCAACAATTAGACCGGAGTATACAACCTTCGGCAGCTCCGGCAAAAACAATAGAAATCAAAGATGCAAAAACTTTTACCCTTGCAAACGGATTGAAAGTATTTGTGGTTGAAGACAATCGTGTCCCAATTGTTTACTATTCATTTAATCTGGATATAAAACCGGCGTTAGAAAAAGATAAAGCCGGCTTAAGTAATTTATTTGCAGAAGTGATGGGAACCACTACTAAAACCCGGAGCAAAGAACAAATCAACAAAGAAATAGATTTGATCGGTGCAAGGTTGGCTGCTGGCGCTAAAGGCGGATATATCAGTTGCCTGAAAAAATACGAAACCAAAGGATTGGAATTAGTTTCTGATTTGTTACTCAACCCCGTATTTAATCAAAAAGAACTTGATCTTGCTCAGACTCAGTATCAAAGTGCTTTGGCTTCACTCAGTGAGAATGTAAGTGAAATCAATAAACGTGTTTCTTCCGCCCTTGTATATGGTAAAAACTTTCCTGACGGAGAAGTAGAAACCCTGCAAACCATTCAGAATGTCACCTCTGAAGATTTAAAAGCATACTATGATATTTACTTTGCACCTAATATCACCCGCTTAGTTATTATTGGAGATATTACCGAAGCTGAAGCCCGGAAAAATGCAGAAAAATATTTTGGTAAATGGCAAAAAAAGGATGTTCCGGTAGCTCAATATACAATTCCGACTCTTCCTCAGAGTACATCCGTAAATATGGTTGAGAAACCCGGAGCGGTACAATCAGCTGTAGATGTTACTTATCCTATTGATCTTAAAATCGGTGCAAATGACGAGATTGCTGCAAAACTGGCAAATTACATCTTAGGAGGTGGATCTTCCAGCCATTTGTTTCAAAATTTGCGGGAAAAGCATAGTTATACTTATGGAGTTTACAGCGTTATTTCACAAGGAGAACTGGTGAGCCGTTTCTATCTGACAGCAGGTCGCGGAGGTGCAGCTTCTGTAAAAAGTGCAGCTACAGATAATTCTGTTTACCAAATCCTGAGTGAAATGAAAATGCTTGCTGACAATCCGATTAGTGTGTCAGAGTTGAAAAATGCAAAAGCTTTTTTCGCCGGAGACTTTGGTCGCTCTCTTGAAGAGTCTTCAACCATCGCCCGTTTTGCAATTAATATCGATAAATATAATCTTCCGAAAGATTTTTATAAAAATTACCTGAAAAAGTTGGATGCAGTTACAATAGCCGACATTCAAGCTGCTTCACAAAAGTATATTAAACCGAAAAATGCTATCATTGTAGTTACCGGAGATAAATCCCATGCAGAAGGTCTGAAACAATTTTCTGCCAATGGAACGGTAACCTTTTATGATATGGATGCGGAAGCGGTGAAAGAATGAATATGAAATTAAGGTTGAAGGTCAATAAATTAAGTTATTTAACCTTCAACCTTCAACTAAATATTATTTTCGTCCGTTAAGAAGTTCTTTATTAAAATCATTCAGACTTTCTCCTGCCATTACATGAGCACGTAACAAAGGTCTCCTCCCCTCCCATGGCCAGGAATTAATTCCTTTACGGGTTCCAAAATCAATGGAATATCCTGCCTGGAAGACTAATTTTCTGACGCGCTTGTCGACTGCACCATAAGGATAGCAAAAACTGATTACAGGTTGTTTGAAAAATTCTTCCAAAGATTTTTTACTTTCCCTTAATTCATAGAGAATATCCTCATCACTTAAATCTCTCAACCGTTTATGATTATGGGCATGGGAGGCAAATTGTATCACACCACTTTCGTGCATTTCCGTGATTTGCTCCCATGAGAGCAAATCTTTATTTTTCCCGACCAATCCAGGCGTTATAAATATAGTTGCCGGAACTTTCTTTTCTTTTAAAACAGGAAAAGCATACAGATAATTATCCAGCCAGCCATCATCTAATGTAATCAACACGGAATTTTCCGGAAGTTTTTTCTTCTGCTCAAAAGCAACCTCCACTTCTTTAAGCGATACCGGATAAAATTTATTTTCTAATAAAAAGTCTATTTGTTTGGCAAATAATTCAGAATCAATAAAAAAACGTTCCTCCTTAGGATCTGTTACCGGACCCACATGATGATACATAAGAACACAAAGTCCTTTTTTCCTGAAAAAAGAGAAGAATGACATAAATATTTAAGATAAAAATCGTTTGCAAACTTACATAATTTTGTGATAAAAAGTAAATTTAATTTATTATCTTTGTGATATCCATTTAACTAAATAACAGGATTATGAAAAAGAAAAATACGAATAAGTCTATGACTACGAAAGAAAGATAATAAATTTAATGAAGAAGATATCGGTTGTTATTAACACATTTAATGCGGAAAAATTTTTAGAAAAAGTACTGGAGACTGTCAAATTTTTTGACGAAATCGTGATTTGTGATATGTATAGTACCGACCGGACAATTGAAATTGCTCAAAAATACAATTGTCATATAGTATATCACGAAATGGTTGGACTGGTAGAACCGGCAAGATCATTTGCTATTAATCAGGCTTCTAACAACTGGGTTTTGGTTGTAGATGCAGATGAATGTGTTCCGGAAGCATTAAGAAACTACTTGTATGATCAAATTAAAAATGAAGCATGTCCTTCCGGCATACGAATCCCGTTAAGAAATTATTTTATGGGCCGATTTTTGCACTCAGCTTATCCTGATTATATTCTTCGATTTTTCAATAAGAATGTAACAACATGGCCGCCAACTATCCATTCCGTACCTCAAATAGACGGAAAAATTTATACCATCCCAAGAAACAGAAAAGACCTGGCTTTTATTCACTTAGCCAATGATTCGATTGAAACAATGATTCATAAGGGAAACCGGTACACAAATTTTGAAGTCCAAAGAAGAAAAAATAAAAACTATGGATATTTAGCCCTGATATTTAGCCCTTTTTTCCGTTTTTTCAGGAGTTATATTTTGAAAGGAGGATTCAGAGACGGAAAATCAGGTTTCATATGGGCTTATTTTTCTGCATATTACAAATTTATTACTATCTCCAAAGTAATTGAATCTAAGATAAGAGACTGTGATGTAGATGATGTGTTAAAATAAAAAAAAGAATTATGATTTATAAACGTCCATAATCCGCTGAACAATTTTTTGTTCCGAAAAACGCTGAACATAAACATTTCCTTTTTCAACCATTTGTTGCGATAAAACCGGATCATTCCAGACTTTAACAATTGTTTCTGCCAATTCATCTTCATTCAAGGGGTTAACATAAATAGAATCCGGCCCTCCGGCTTCTTCCAAACAAGAACCTGTTGCTGCAATAACAGGAATTTCACTTGACAAAGCCTCAATAACCGGTATTCCAAATCCTTCAAAGAAAGAAGGATAAATAAAAATTTTAGCAGATTGATAACAAGCCGACAAATCTTCAAAAGGAAGATTATTTATTATTTTAACTCTTTCCCAAAGATTATTTTCTACAACAAACTTTTCTATTTCTGCCTGATAATTTGTTTTTTTTCCTATAGCAACTAAATGAATACTTTTATTAATATATGTCAATGCTTTGACTATTAACAATAAATTTTTACGAGATTCAATACTACCAACATATAATAAAAATTGATCAGGAAGTTGATATTTCTGAATGATTTCCTGCTTTTTTTCTTCGGATATTTTTATTGAAAAATCAGGATGACAGCCTTGGTAAACAACTTCAATTTTTTCTTCCGGAATATGAAAAAAAGAAATAATATCCCGTTTTGTACATTCGCTAATGGCTATAATTTTATCAGCTTTTTGGCAAGCATAACGAAATTTCCATTTATAAATATATCTGTCAATAAATTTATAATATTCCGGATAACGTAAAAAAATCAAATCATGAATACTAACAACGGTTTTAATTCCTGTTTTATGAATTCCAACCGGCAATTCATTGCTCAATCCGTGAAAAATATCGATTCGAGTATTTTTCAAATCCGTTTTTATTCCGGAAATTCTCCAAATTGAAGCAAATTTTCTCCATAAACCTTTAGGAAATTTGAAAAAAACATTGGAAGCTGATTGCAGAATAGTTAACCTCAGATTTTTTTTATCTTTCGGAGCAAAAAGAAAATATGAATTTTCAGGATAATACTTTGATAGTATTTCTACAATATAGCGGCTGTAGTTTCCCAGTCCGGTATTATTCTGAATGGCTCGTTTGGCGTCAAATCCTATTTTCACAGCCGTTTCAATTTACATAAAAATAATTCCCAATAGAATATCAGGCCTGATGGATTTCTCAAATTACCGGCATAAGGCTGTCCCATTTTCAGATAATATGTATAAAATACACGGGAAGTAATACCCCATTTTCTCAAAAATAACTTTCGTCCTTTTTTTACGGCCTCGCTCCTGAATTTTTTAGTTGATGATTCTAAAAAATGATATACCCTGCTGCCTGATACTCCTTTGAAACGGCGAACACCTAATTTCCATAGCTTCATTGAAAAATCAGGATCTGAATAAAACCCCGGATAAAACTCAGTACTATAGCCTCCAACCTGCTCCCAGATGCTTCGATGAACTACATTGGGAGGCCAGGAAGAACCGTACCAATCCGGCATAGGAAGATTTTTATATTGTTCCAACAA
Organism: Bacteroidales bacterium; assembly: GCA_031553435.1. GTDB lineage: Bacteria > Bacteroidota > Bacteroidia > Bacteroidales > Azobacteroidaceae > JAVBLQ01. The sequence goes on from JAVBLQ010000080.1 coordinate 10,256, forward strand.
GATTTTTTCATCAAAATCATCCAATCCGCAACCAAAATTATATGGAGCAATAGATGTTTTTTTTCCTACATCTACAGGTTCAATGGCAGTAGCTGATATAAAAAACAAATTATCCGGCTGTTTTTTTATTTCCTCCCATAAATATAAATCCCATTGAGGACAAGCATACATGTCATCATTCATATAAAGGATGTAATCAGCTTTAGCCTTATTTACGGCAGAATTTACAGCTTCACAAACGCCGACGTTCTTCTTACTGAAAGAGTATTCCAATTTTTTTTCTTCTGCCCATTTGCATGTCCCGTCTTTTCCTTCATTCACATGAAGAATTATCTGATGCTTAAAACTGCTGTTTTTCAAAATACTGTTAATACACATTTTCAGCATTTCCAGGTTATTCCATGTTGGTATAATGATCGAAAATAATGGCCCTGATAATATTTCTTCGTTATTAGTCATAGATAATCAATGTGATGTTTCATTAATGTGTATTCTTTATTGATAATCGGCTCCCAAAATTTCTTCACTCTCGGTTTCTGGAATCCATGACAACCAAAAGGTAGTTTTCCCTCATTGATTTTCATGGCAATATCAGGTTTTCTGTCCATAGCAAACGCTACAGCTTCTTTGTAATCCGGAATGCTGAATTCTTGAGATAATTCAGGAATTTTCAATGACCAAAAAACATCTTCCGTAGCAAATAATTCTTTTTCTTCAGCTTGTAAATAATTGAATATTATTTTCTGGTATTGGGAAGCAAGGTCAAAGAATGATTTTGTTTTTCTTAAAGAAAATCCTCCATTGCCTACTTTGTAAAAAATAAATTCCCTCGGACTCACTTTGCCCAAAAATCTATTCAATCTGGGGAAAAATGAATTTCTGGGAGTAGCAATCCAAGGAGCTCCAATGTAATCATACTCTTTATTACACCAATAAGTTAATTCATCTTTGAAAACAAAAACATCCAATTGATGAATTAACAGATATTTTGTATCCAGAAAACGTTCATAAAAACCAGATGAAAGCATCAATTCATTATATCCTTCAATCCCATCAAAATATTTTTTTGGAAATGATTGAAGTTCTACATCCGGATGTATATTGGTATAAAATGAGATATCTAAATCTTCCGGAAACACCAATACAAAAGAATAATCACCTAAAATTTTCAAACATTGTAGAAAAGACATTTTTTCAATGTCTGAAGGAATTGATTTATATACCGGAATAATAATTTTAACAAAATTTTGAACTTTCATGTACAATTTATAGAATCTATTTTATACTAAAAAACGCCTGGAATAGGAGATAATACTATTTTTCTTGCATTGTTAAGCCGTGAAAAGTATCCCTTTTTATTATAAATCACTTTATTGTTTTTTATCTGGAAACATTTCAAAAGTTTGTCATCTTTTTTCCCAAAGATGTTATAAAGTTCCTCAAAAAAATTCCGATAACGAAGATTTTCCAGGCTAAGTACAGAATTTATCCATCCATGCATGCAATCATAGCCGTCGTTTTTCGAGAAAAAACAGCCTTGAGATGCATTAAAAGTATGAATTCTATGTTTTGTCAAAACTTCATTCAGATTGGTAATTTTATTTTCATTGGCAGCAACCAATGCCATCCACCAATCATAAAAACAAACAGTTGGAAAAGGCGAGGCTAATTTCAATAACTCTTTTCGAAATAATACAGTATGCCCGGCCACAACGTTCCGGATAGAAAATGATCGTGGATCATTTCGTGCCGGTTGCACTTTCTTGAATTTATTCCGTCCTAACGAGTGTCCTCTTTCGTCAATTAAGACAGAATTTGAATATATCAATAAATTTTCTCCAATATGTTGACTAAGTCTTTCTACTTTATTTTCCATCCAACAATCATCCTGATCCGAAATAGCGATGTATTCTCCGGAACAAAGAGAAAAAACTTTTTCAAAACTCTTATTAAATCCTAGATTTTGTTCATTGAAAAAAACTTTGAAAATATTATGTTTTTGTTCATATTTTTTCAATAAATGAAAAGTTGAATCTGTAGAACAATCGTCTACAATAATTATTTCTAACGGAGTATATGTTTGCCTCAAAAGAGAATCCAATTGTTCTTCAAGGTACTTTTCACCATTATAGGTACTAAGAGCTATTGAAATCAAAGGTAAATTTTCATTCATGACACCATGATGCTAAAGAACACAAAAGTATAGAAATTCTTTATCATTTCTTTCTCTGCTAATGGATTTTATTAATTTTGCATACAATTTACACTAAACCAATGAAATTTATATTGAATTTTTTCTCTAAACCTATATTTACAGACCGCCGTTTCATTATACCTCTTTGGTGTAGTGTAGTTATTATTGCATTATTACTCATCCTATTCAGAGGAATCCCTAATAATTATTTCATCTTCAAATATGTATTTTATCATGCTATTGAGCAGGTAAATTTATATGGGCCTTATCCTGAATATCAAGATTCTAATCATTATGGTCCTATTTTCAGTTTAATTATTGCTCCTTTTGCTGTTTTACCGGATAAGTTAGGATTCTTTTTATTTGGTTTGTTCATTTCTTCCTGTTTGTTCTTCGCAATATACAAGTTACCAATTGATTGGAAATTAAAGGCAATCATTTATTATATATCTTTACAAGATATGTTTGTAACAACAATTGCCTGCCAAACTAATTGTTTGATTGCGGCATTGGTGATAGGAAGTCTGATTTGCATTCAAAAAGAAAAGGAACCTTGGGCTGCTTGTTTTATTATTTTAGGCTTGTTCTTAAAATTATATGGGATTGTGGGACTTGCTTTCTTTTTCTTCTCAAAACATAAGCTTAAATTTATAGGATATCTGGTTTTATGGAGTATTATATTTTTCGTATTGCCAATGTTGATATCGTCGCCTCAATATATTGTTCAAAGTTACCAGGATTGGTATCACGCCTTGAGTATTAAAAATGAGGCAAATGCATATTCCATGCTCCAGGATTACTCTGTGATGGGAATGGTTCGCAGAATTTCAGGCAACCGGGATATTTCGAATATGTTTGTGCTAATTCCGGCCATGTTATTATTTGCCTTGCAATATATTCGGATTAATAAGTATAAAGATTTAAATTTTCAATTAGGAATTTTAGCTTCGGTGTTGATATTTATTGTAATTTTCAGCTCAGGATCCGAATCTCCAACTTATATTATTGCTATGACCGGAGTTGCTATTTGGTTCATATTGCAGAAAAGGCCATATTCAAAATATGTAGTGTTCCTATTGATTTTTACCATTATATTTACCAGTTTTTCAACATCGGATTTGTTGCCAAGTGAACTTAAATATTTTATCAAATCATATGCATTAAAAGCTTTACCTTGTTTTTTGATCTGGTTAATGTTGGCTTATCAACATTCTTTTACCAGAGATGTTTCAAGAATAAACGATTAATCATCCTTTGGGTAATTTAAATAAAAATTCCAATCCCCCACCCGATTTGTTTTTTGCAATAATTGTTCCTTTGTGAAAAGCAATTGCATTTTTCACGATTGACAAGCCTAATCCGGAACCTCCTGTGTCACGTGTACGCCCTTCGTTAATACGATAAAAACGTTCGAACAAGCGTTTCAAGTGTTGTTCATTGGATATTCCGGCACCTGTATCTGCATACGAAAAATAATAAAAATCCCGGTCTTCATTGTATTTGCTAACCCAAATGGATACATCATTTCCGGCATAACGTATCACATTGTCTGTCAGATTTCTGAATACGGAATAAAGTAAGTTGCGATTTCCATTAACTATTACGTTTTCGGGAACATCCCACCCCATATTAATTCTTTTTTGCTGTAAAGGTATTTCAAGGTCATTTTTTATATCTTCGAGCAATTTTTTTATTTCAATTTTTTCGAGTTGAAATGATTGGGGGACTTCTTCTATTTTGGTAATCAAGCTCATATCCTGAATAAGTTCCGATAAAACCAATACTTGGTTGTATGCTTTCGTCAAAAAGTGATGTTCTTTTTCCGGATCTAATGATTGTTCCAGCATCGTTTCGAGATAACCACGAATGCTGGTAACGGGCGTTCGCAATTCATGAGCAATATTGCCCGTCATTTCTTGTTTTAACAAGCGTGTTTTCTCTTGTTTGGTGATGTCGTTGATTGTGATTTCAAAACTCTTATCATCAAAGATATTGACCCTGATGACAAAGTCGCGTCCTTGTTTATTGATTTGCGTATCAAAATAATTAGTTTGAGTCTTATGTTCAGACAAGAAAGACGAAACTTTTTCAAACAACGGATCTACAAATACCGTCAAGGGATCTGAGTTCGATTCATCAATAATAAAATTAAGGTATTGAATGAAAAGTCCGTTGTAAAATTCTACATTTTTATTAGCGGAAAAAAAACATAATCCTTCTTCCGAACTATGAACATGTTGCAATAATTTTTCACGTTCGAGTGAGATTTCTTTTTTCCGGGCTTTGAGTTGTTGATAAATTTCTGTGATTTTGGTTCCGATTTCGCCTAATTCATCTTCAGGAAAGTGCATATTAAGTGTGCTTGTTTCATCATTCTCAGCGGCAATGGTAAAATCGCGTAACTGTTTGATGGATGTACTGAATCTTCCTGATACATAATTGATAAGAAAGAGCATTACGACAAAAAGTACAATTACATAATACAAAAATATGTTGTCTGTCTTCAAAAAATGCTTTACCTGAATATTATAAGGCAATGCTACACGAATATAATAATCATCGAATCGTTTTGCATAATACAAATATTCCAGATCATTGGAGGATGATACACGAATATATGTTCCTGTTCCTTTTTTCAATGCATTCTCAATTTCAGGACGATGTGCATGATTTTCCAGTATAGAAAGGTCCCGGATAGCATTGTCATACAAAACCAAACCTTGTTTATTGATTAATGTAAGGCGAATATTTTGAGGAAATAAAGTGAGTAAACTGTCTAATATCTGAGATTGATTATGATGCTTTTTCAGGCTGACATCAACCATATCAGCATATACATCGAGTTTTTCTTCCAATGTTTCTGTTTTATGTTTTTTTTCGTTTGATTGTTCAAAAACAATAATTCCAATGGAAAAAATGGCGAAGATGATGAAGAAATAGAGGAAGAGTTTTTGTTTATAGTTTATTTTCATCTTTCAGAAATTTAGTACATATAAAAAAGGTGTCATTGTGCGCAAACAAATCTATATCCATAACCTGAACGATTAGAAATTATAGAAGAATGATCGCCTAATTTCTTGCGCAAACGTGTAATATGTACATCAACTGTCCGTTCCGTAATATATGGCGTTTCTCTCCATACTTTATCTATAATATCTTCACGTGAAAATACTCTTTCGGGATGTCCGGCCAATAAGACCAAAATTTCAAATTCGGTTTTTGTGAGTATAACCCTCTCCTCCCCTATTATGACCTCTTTGAGTTCGAGATCAATAATTATATCATCGAATGTGAGTTTATGATTTTGCTGGTTAGTCGATTGATTCTCTGCAATTTTTTGTCGTTTCAAAACAGCTTTTACCCTGGCAACAACTTCTTTTATCGAGAATGGTTTGGAGATATAATCGTCGCCTCCTACAGAAAAACCTGTCAGCATATCATTTTCAGTATCTTTGGCTGTAAGAAAAATGATGGGGATTTGATTTCCTCCACGTCTCAAAGTCTCCGCAAATTTATAGCCCGAAATTCCGCTCATCATTACATCCAACAGGATAAGCGAATGTCCGGGAGAAAGTTTTTGCATGGCTTCTTCAGCAGAATAAGCGCATGTTACATCAAAACCCTCATTGGAAAGGTTGAATTCGAGGATTTCACATATATCATGTTCATCATCGACTATGAGAATTTTATTGTTCATAGACTTCGAATATTTTTCATACACAAAGATAAATTAATTAAATCTTTTTCCCATGTTTCAACACTTTTGCATCTACATAAAAAACTATTTCTTCCACGATATTACTACAGTGGTCTCCGATCCGTTCAAGTTTTCGGATCAATAAAAAAGTTTTTAGTCCGCAACGGGTAAGCAAGGGATTTTTTTGTAAATAGGATGATAAAATATCTACTGAAGCTCGATATAATTCATCCACCTCTTCATCTTTGGCCAGAATTTTTCCCGATATTTTGGTATTTTCCGATTCAAGAGCAACAAAACTATCCGACAACATTGAAATAAGCGTATCAAACATTTTTTCAATCTGTAATTCTTCCAATAATTGGGGCTCAATTTTATTACAATCATCTTCAATAACATGGCGGGCAATGCCTTCGGCAAAATCTCCGATTCTTTCCAATGTATTACTGATTTTTATGAGTGATAAAACCAGTCTTAAATCGATTGCAACGGGACTGTATAATGCGATATAGTTTTCGCAATCGCTATCTATTTTTAATTCAAAGGCATCTACACGTTTTTCTCTGCTTGCAATTTCCCTTGCCAGTTCAATATCTCCATTGAAAAATGATTGTTTGGATTTTTCAAGTTGGGATAAAACCAGTTTCCACATCTGGCTCACTTCTTCTTTGAGCGCTTGTAATTCTTTTTCTGTATGCTTCATAATGAATTAAGAATTCTTGATTTTCAAATTCGTAATTTTTATCCGAATCTTCCTGTAATATAATTCTGTGTTTGTTCTTTTTCCGGATTGATGAATATTTTTTTTGTATCGTTGTATTCAATAAGTTCTCCTAACATAAAAAAACCGGTTTTATCGCTTACACGCGCTGCTTGTTGCATATTGTGCGTGACAATAACGATCGTATAATTTTGTTTTAAGGAATGAATCAATTCTTCGATTTTTGATGTTGAAATCGGGTCCAGAGCCGAAGCCGGCTCATCCATCAACAAAACGGAAGGAGAAACGGCCAATGCACGGGCAATACACAATCGTTGTTGTTGTCCGCCGGACAATTCGAAGGCGGATTTCTTTAATTTATCTTTTACTTCTTCCCAAAGAGCTGCAGCTTGAAGGGATTCTTCAACACGTTGAGTAATAAAAGATTTATCACCCAAACTATTGACTCGCAAACCATATGCAACATTTTCAAAAATAGATTTCGGAAAAGGGTTGGGTTTTTGAAACACCATTCCCACTCTTTTACGCAGTTCATCGACCTGAACAGATTTATTATATATATTTTGTCCGTCGATCAAACACTCGCCTGTCAAACGAGTACCGTCAATCAAATCATTCATCCGGTTGAATAAGCGAAGAAATGTGGATTTTCCACAACCTGAAGGGCCTATGAATGCTGTCACCGTATTAGTTTCAATTTGCATGCTGATATTTTTCAGGGCATGAAAATTGCCGTAGTAAAAATCAATGTTTTTTGTTTCTATCATTCTCCATTTATCACTTTATGTTTTTATCAAATCTTTTTCTTAAAAATGCAGCCAGCAAATTCATTATCAAAACGATAGTTATTAAAACCAAAGCTGTACCGTAAGCAATTGGGCGCGATGCTTCAATATCTGTTCCACTGGTTGCAATCACATACAAATGATAAGGCAATGCCATTACCTGATCAAAAATACTATGAGGTAACTTGGGTAAAAAATAAGCTGCTACCGTAAAAAGAATTGGAGCAGTCTCTCCTGAAACTCTCCCGATTGAAAGTATCAGACCTGTAATGATATTAGGAAATGCCATTGGCAATATCACCCTTTGTATTGTTTGTAATTTGCTTGCACCCAAAGCCAAACTTCCAGTTCTATATGAATCGGGTATAGCTTTCAATGCCTCTTCTGTTGTGCGAATAATCAGGGGTAAAACCAAAAGACCAAGGGTTAACGATCCTGCAATAATAGAATCTCCGAAGCCTAAAGTATTGACAAACAGGGCCATTCCGAATAAACCAAAAACAATGGATGGAATACTTCCCAGATTATTGGTCATCACCCGGATAAATTTCACTATCCATCCGTTTCCGGCATATTCATTCATAAAAATGGCAGACATTACGCCAAATGGAAATGCAAAAACGATGCTTCCGGCAATCAGGCAAAGTGTTCCGACAATGGCAGGAAATATTCCACCGGAAGTCATTCCTTCTGTCGGCGAAGTGGTAAGAAATTCCCAACTGATAACCCCGAATCCGTTATATATAATAAATCCTAATATCCAGAATAAAATACCTACTACCGCTATTCCTAATAGTCTGAAAATACTGAATGCTATTTTTTGAGTTATTTTTTTGTCCATATTTTTGAGTTATGAGTTACGAATTACTGGTTACTGATTTTCTTGTAACTCGTAACTTGTAACTATTCACTCTGCAAAAGTAGAATGTGAATATTACGGAACTCGGACAAAATTGTTACAAATCGGTTAAGATTTGTCTACAGTATCAGAATCTTCTATCACTGAATCAATGCAACTTTTTAGATTGTTACTTAAGTCAGTATAATGTAAACATCCTCCTCTCCCCACGTCTTTTTCAATATCTTGGGACATGCCAATATCCAAACGTCACAACTGCATGCGAAGATTACGGACACAAAGCTGTCAAAGGATATGGATGAATTATATAAACAACTATCAACAAACGGATTATAAGGTTTCCTAAAAAAATAGTTTATTGTATTTGAATATGAACAAATAGTTATATATTTGCACATAATTATAAACATTATAAAATGAAACGACCTTTATTGCCTACTCAAAAAAGAACACTGGCTTCTTTGGGCGAAAATATAAAATACGCACGTCTGCGCAGGGAGTTGTCTTCGGAACAAGTCGCTGAACGCGCGGGGATTTCCCGTAATGCGCTGATAAAAGTGGAAAAAGGCGACGAAGGGGTTGCCATTGGCTATTTCAGGGTGCTTTACGCTTCAAGTTTTCGCCGGAAGGAGAATTTATGGATAAACTGATGAACCAACCCAATGCTTTTGAAGTGATGATGAAACAAACAAAAATTGTGATTGAAGAATACCTGAAATAATATGGATGCAACCAGAGTGTATAAAATATCTTTTGCAAGCGTCTATCCGCTGTATATCCAGAAAGCGGAGAAAAAGGGACGCACCAAAGACGAAGTGGATGCTGTTATTTGTTGGCTGACAGGCTACGACAAGCAGGCATTGCAACAGCAAATTGATACAAACAGCGATCTTGAAACTTTTTTTGCCCAGGCGCCCCAAATTAATCCAGATGCCTCAAAAATCACCGGTGTAATTTGTGGCTATCGCGTAGAAGAAATTGAAGATCCGTTAATGCAAAAAATCCGTTATATGGACAAGTTGGTTGATGAATTGGCAAAAGGCAAGGCCATGAATAAGATTCTAAGGAAATGAGCTGAAATAAATTATGAATCGATAAATTTCAAACAAATGGGAAACATACTTAGCCCATTGACGCAATACATCACATCGTATATCATCACTCCCGAATTTTTCCCGAACGCCATCAACTATGTGGTGGAACACGGACGAATGACGCAGGCAGAAGC
>JAVBLQ010000001.1:0-19325 GCA_031553435.1 Bacteroidales bacterium
GGCGGCATCCCGGTAAGCGCGGGCCGTACGGAGACGCTTGGAGGCCTGGAGCGATTGCTCCAGTTCCCGGGCGAAGACCGAAAGCAGGCAGCAACTCCTGTTCAGGCGGTAATGTTCGACGAACTCCGGAAGGCTGAAGCCGGGGACTTTTTCCTGGCGGCGCAGGTGAGTTTCCAAAGACGACCGTTCGCGGGAAAGATCCAGGGAGATTTGCTGCAACTGTTCCTCCCGCAAAGCAGAAGAACAGCCGAGTTTGACTTTCTCCAGGTGTGGATTCCATTCCTCTGGAAAGAGTTTGTAGGAGGTACTGATGGTTTTTACTTCCTGGTGCAAGATGAACTGGAAGTAAAGTCGCCCTTCGGAGCCGGGAACGCTGGAAGGACGGAGCTTGAGCTTGATACTGGTGGTGTGCATGATCTTGATTTTTTGTGAAAGAATGATTAAATTTACAAATCTTTTGGCGAAAGGCAAAGGGCGAAAGGTAAATGGTAGCTTGCGCCTGATTTCCTTCGCCTTTCGCCTTGTGCCCTTTGCCTTTTAAATATAATTAATTTGACAAAAACACGTTGTTAATATGATGGCGAAGTAACTCAATAATAATGAAAATAATCAGAAACAGACTCATTCCACTCCCAGGCTTCAGAGCAATTAACTTGTTCGGAATTCTGTTTGTTCGCAAGGATACAGTAATCGATGATGTATTATTGAGGCATGAAATGATCCATTCCAGACAAATGAAAAAATGGTTCTATATACCGTTCTATTTTATATATATATTAGAATGGATATTTTTGCTTATCAAACTTCGCAATCCACATAAGGCATACAGATCAATCAGCTTTGAAAAAGAAGCTTACGAGAATGAAAAAAATGAAGAATATTTGTTGAAATAATTATTTTTTCAAAAATCAGGGAAAATATTTTGTCATTCAAAAAAACAGTTCTATATTTGCACCCGCAAACGAGGAACTACGGTTTCAAACTGGCCCATTCGTCTATCGGTTAGGACGCAAGATTTTCATTCTTGAAAGAGGGGTTCGACTCCCCTATGGGCTACAAAATCAGAATACAATACAATAAAGTATATTTGAGATGGCAAATCATCAATCAGCAGAAAAAAGAATCAGACAAGCCGAAGTAAGAAGGCTACGTAATAGATATTATGCTAAAACAGCAAGAAATGCTGTTAAAAAACTTCGTGGAATATCTTCAAAAGAAGAAGCACTTGCTTTGTTCCCAAAAGTATCTTCTATGCTTGACAAATTAGCAAAGAAAAATATTATTCATAAGAACAAAGCCGGCAACTTAAAATCCAAGCTTGCCAAGCATATCAATCATTTGAATTAATCCGGAATTTACTATATTCAGTAAAGCCTAACTTTTCAGTTAGGCTTTTTTAGTTTGTACTTCTTTCACATTTGATCTTTGCTACTTCCAGGAATTTTGTGTATATTTGTTAGCTTTTTAAACAACCCATTTTTGTTCGTTGAAAATTTAATTTCAATAGATATAAACCAATTTTTGAAACATATTTATGAGCGAAGAAGTAAAAAACGGATCCAATGGCTATTCTGCTGATAGTATCCAGGTTTTGGAAGGATTGGAAGCCGTTAGAAAAAGACCGGCAATGTATATCGGTGATATCGGTAGCAAAGGTCTCCATCACCTGGTCTATGAAGTTGTAGATAATTCCATTGATGAAGCTCTGGCTGGTTATTGTAATCAAATAGAGGTAACTATCAATGAAGACGATTCGATTACGGTAATAGATAATGGTCGCGGAATACCTGTCGACCATATGAAAAAAGAAAACAAATCTGCCCTGGAAGTGGTACTCACTGTACTTCACGCTGGTGGTAAATTCGATAAAGATTCATATAAAGTTTCCGGAGGTTTGCATGGAGTCGGTGTTTCCTGTGTCAACGCTCTTTCCACTCATTTGAGAGCGGAAGTGCATCGAGACGGTAAAGTCCACATGCAGGAATTTTCTTGCGGAAAACCTTTGCATGATGTTGAAGTTATCGGCCAGACTGATAAAACAGGAACCATCATTTCTTTCAAGCCGGATGACTCTATTTTTATTACTACCGAATATAAATATGATATATTGGCCGGACGTTTACGCGAATTAGCATTCCTGAATGCCGGAATTAAATTAACATTGACGGATAAACGTGTTGTCCGTGAAGACGGAAGTTTCAAACACGATGTTTTTTATTCGGAAGAAGGATTAAAAGAATTCGTCCGCTTTATCGATGAAGCCAAAGAAAAACTAATCGATAGCGTTATCCATATCGTTACCGAAAAAAACGGAATCCCCGTTGAAGTAGCAATGACTTACAATACTTCTTTTATCGAAAATGTATATTCTTATGTAAACAATATCAATACGATAGAAGGAGGAACCCACCTGGCCGGTTTCCGCAGGGGATTAACCCGTACGTTGAAAAAATATGCCGAAGATTCCAAAATGCTTGAAAAAGTAAAAGTGGAAATCAGTGGCGATGACTTCAGGGAAGGGCTTACCGCCGTCATTTCCATCAAAGTAGCAGAACCTCAATTTGAAGGACAGACAAAAACCAAACTGGGGAACAATGAAGTAATCGGTTCCGTAGATATGGCTGTGGGCGAAGCGCTTGGAAATTATCTGGAAGAAAATCCCAAACAAGCCAAAATTATTGTCGATAAAGTTATATTGGCAGCAACAGCCCGTCACGCAGCACGCAAAGCGCGTGAAATGATCCAACGTAAATCACCGCTTTCAGGTGGAGGTTTACCGGGAAAACTAGCTGATTGTTCGAATCGTGATCCTGAAAGATGCGAAATATTCCTCGTCGAGGGGGATTCGGCAGGAGGAACCGCCAAACAAGGCCGTGACCGTAACTTTCAGGCTATCCTTCCTTTAAGAGGAAAAATATTGAACGTCGAAAAAGCAATGCAACATAAGGTATTGGAAAGTGAAGAAATCCGGAATATCTTCACCGCATTGGGCGTTACAATCGGAACGGAAGAAGACTCCAAAGAACTGAATATCACCAAACTCCGATATCATAAAGTAGTGATTATGACCGATGCCGATGTGGATGGAAGCCACATTGCCACATTGATCCTCACATTCTTTTTCCGTCACATGAAGCCATTGTTGGAAAGAGGCTATGTTTATATTGCTGCTCCTCCGCTCTATCTTTGTAAAAAAGGAAAAACGGAAGAATATTGCTGGAACGATCAACAGCGCCAGGCTTTTATCGATAAATACGGAGGCGGAAATGAAAACTCCATTCATACCCAACGCTACAAAGGTCTTGGAGAAATGAACGCAGAACAACTTTGGGATACAACTATGAATCCCGACAATCGCACTCTCAGACAGGTGACGATAGATAATGCCGCCGAAGCCGATCATGTTTTCTCGATGTTGATGGGAGAGGAAGTGGCTCCACGTCGCGAATTTATCGAAGAGAACGCAACTTACGCCAATATTGATGCCTGATTTGAATAAATTACAAACCCCTTGCATCGGAATTTCTGTAAACCTGAAAGAAGGAACAAACTGTGTAGCTGATGCTTATATCTCATCGGTCATACGAGCCGGTGGAGTTCCGGTGCTGATTCCGGCACTGAAAGATGAAGAATCATTGATTCAGATTTTATCGAAAGTCGACGGAATTGTGCTTACAGGTGGAGGAGATATCGATCCTGATTATTTCAATGAAATTCCTATCAAAGAACTGGGTGAAATCAATGAGCTTCGTGATGCGTTCGATATAGCATTAATTAAATTAGCATCAGCCAGGCAAATACCTATATTGGGTATTTGCCGTGGCTTACAGGTAATCAATGTTGCATTCGGAGGTTCTCTTTATCAGGATATTATATCACAATACCGTTCGCCGTTATTAGAACACAATCAGGAATTGCCGAGGGAAGAACCTTCACATACGGTAAAAATCGTAAAAGATTCTTTTCTTGAAACAATCACGGGAAAAACAGAATTGCAAACCAATTCCTTTCACCATCAAGCCATTAAAATTCCGGCTGATGACTTTTTGATAGCAGCAACATCTTCCGATGGAATTATTGAGGCATTTGAAGCCCCTTTCAAACATATCTACGGAGTACAATGGCATCCCGAAAACATGACTTCGACCAACGAAGACATGTTGAATTTGTTCCGGTTCTTTATCAACGAGGCCTCATTATTCAAACAAGCCAGGAGTATTCACAAACAAATCATCACAATCGATTCTCATTCCGACACTCCGATGTTTTTCGAGAAAAACATAAATATCGGGCAAAAAAATGACCTGGTTAAAATTGATATTCCCAAAATGCAGGAAGGGATGTTGGATGCCGTATTTATGGTTGCCTATCTGAAACAGGGAGAAAGAGACATCGAATCATCAAAAGCGGCTGTCGAAAAAGCGATGTCCATTATTTCACAAATTCATCAACAAGCTGAAAAAAATAAGGAAATTGTCGGAATAGCTTATTCTGTTTCCGATGTAGAAAGACTAAAAAAAGAACATAAAAAGGCCATTTTTATCGGAATAGAAAACGGATATGCCATCGGAAAAGACATTGATAACCTGATAGTCTACAAAAAAGCCGGTGTTTCTTACATAACACTATGCCATAATGGGAACAATGATATTTGCGATTCCGCATCTTCCGATCCTGAGCACAACGGTTTAAGTGAATTCGGACGTAAAATTGTCCGGAAATTAAATGAACTGGGGATTATGGTCGATATTTCCCATACATCCGAAAAAACTTCTTTTGATGTGATCGGAGAAAGTAAATTTCCTGTCATAGCATCTCACTCATCCGTTAAAGCAATTTGCAATCATTCCCGGAATTTATCCGATGATTTGATGAAAGCCATTGCTGAAAAAGGTGGAGTCGTTCAGATTTGCTTCTACTCTGATTTTATAAGTTCAAAAGAAAAAGTTACGATAAAAGATGCCATCGATCATATTGATTATGCCGTAAAGTTAATCGGCATCGATCATGTAGGCATCGGAACCGATATGGACGGAGGCGGAGGTTTCACCGGTATTGATGCAGCCAATGAAGCTATTAATATCACCACAGAACTCCTTCGTCGAAATTATTCCCCTGAAGATATTGAAAAAATCTGGGGGAAAAACTTAATAAGAGTGATGAACGTTGTTCAGAATTAATAAAATTATGCATTTCAAATACATCTATTTATTCCTGACTTTTGTGATTTTGTCTGCATGCAATTCGAAACCTCAGACGAATACCACCCAAGAAAAAGTGGTAAACACACAAAATATTCCTCAATTCAATGCTGACAGCGCTTATGCCTATACTCAAAAACAGGTCGATTTCGGCCCCAGAGTACCGAATACTTATGCACATACAACTTGTGGAGACTATTTTGTTGCCGAATTCAAAAAATCAGGCGCTCAAGTATATGAACAAAAAGCTGATCTGAAAAATTATAACGGAACAATATTGAAAGCAAGAAATATCATTGCTTCATTCCAACCGGAAAATAAAAACAGGATTTTACTTTTTGCTCATTGGGACACAAGACCTTATGCTGATCGCGATCCGGATCCGTCCAAACATCGCACTCCAATTGACGGGGCTAACGATGGGGCCAGTGGTTGCGGTGTTTTACTGGAAGTTGCCCGCCAAATACAAAAGCAGCCAACAACGTTAGGTATCGATATTATTTTCTTCGATGCAGAAGATTGGGGAGTACCTGCTTTCGACAGAAATTCCTATTCCGGAGATGGCGGCTATTGCCTCGGATCAGAGCATTGGTCAAAAAATCCTCATATCCCGGGTTATGTAGCCCGTTACGGAATATTGTTGGATATGGTTGGCGCTCCGGATGCCGTATTTTATTATGAACTCAATTCCAAACAAAATGCTTACGGCATACTGAAAAAAGTTTGGGAAACCGCTCAGTCGCTCGGATACGGCAAATATTTTATCAGCAAAGACGGTGGCAATATCGAAGACGATCATATTCATGTGATGAGGAATTTACGGATTCCCTGTATCGATATTATCCATGTAGATCCCAACACAGAAAATGGATTCGGTGATTACTGGCACACCCAGGATGATACAATGAAAAATGTTAGTAAGGAAACACTGAAAGCTGTGGGACAAACATTGCTTCAAGTGATTTATAGTGAAAATTAAGGAAATATGACAATCAACGAAATACAAAATGAAGTTGTCGGAGAATTTTCCGTCTTCGATGACTGGATGGACAAATATGCTTACCTGATAGATCTTGGAAATAACTTAAAACCATTGGATGAAAAATATAAGACTCAAAATAACCTGATTGAAGGTTGTCAAAGTCGTGTTTGGTTGCAAGCGGATTATGTCGATGGAAAAATTGTTTTTACAGCAGAAAGCGATGCTGTCATTGTCAAAGGCATTGTATCCTTACTGATCAGAGTCTTAAGCGATCAGACTCCTGATGATATAATCAATACTGATCTTTATTTTATCGACAAAATCGGATTAAAGGAACACCTCTCCCCTACCCGTTCCAACGGATTAGTTTCGATGTTGAAACAGATGAAGCTTTATGCGATGGCGTTTAAAGTGAAAAACTAAAAGTGAAAAGTGAAAAATTGGGTTTAAGACACCTCCTTATCTCCGGACTTTGCATTCTTTTATCCTTTGGAATTAAAAACAACTCATTTGGAATCAATCAGTTACAACAATTAAACGATTCGGTTCCCGCTCCCGATTCCACTATGAAAGTATGGGGTAAAGAAGTGACTGTATTTGGCCAGGGGGGAAAAAAAATGACCGGGACTTCCGTCGGGAAAATAGCCCTCAATCCGGAAGCGGTATCGAAACTCCCTTCCATTCTAGGAAATACCGACCTGTTGAAATTATTAACACTTACTCCCGGCATTCAAAATCCGGGCGACGGAAACACAAATATGTATATACGGGGAGGGGATTCCGGACAAAATCTTTTACTATACAATGGTGCTTCTCTATATACTCCCGGACATTTATTGGGATTTTTCCCGTTATTCAATGCAGATCATATCTCATCCCTCGAGCTTTCCAAAACAGGAATCAATGCACAATATGGCGGACGATTAAGTTCGGTTATAACAGTTAAAAGTAAATACAACCTGCCGGAAAAAATATCTATCAAAGGCAATGTCGGATTGTTATCATCACAAGCAACGCTGAAACTTCCTCTTGGAAAAAAGTTCGGTTTATATCTTTCAGGAAGAAAAACCTACATAGAATTGCTAATGCAACCGGTGCTCGACGCCACAGTGAACAACAATGCCAAAAACAAAGTAGAAAATACGGAATACAATTTCTATGATACCAACCTGACTCTGGTCGGCGAATTATCGGAAAAAGATCGCTTAACAATCAATGCATTTTTCGGTAAAGATAATTTCAACATTTCGGATAACGATTTATTACTCAATGGAATTCTAAAATGGAAAAATAGCGCATTGTCGGCACAATGGGATACCCGGATCAAATCCAACAAATTTTCCCAGCAGCTACTTTTCAGTGATTATAATAATCAACTGGAAACTTCGCAGGCCCAAATGGAATTCAATCTCAGATCCAAAATACAAGATGCCGGATATAAGAACAAATATTCTTTTTTCATGAAAGATATTCCTTTTGATGCGGGATTAGAATATACTCATCATAAGATAGCTCCTCAAAATTATACAATCAATAATGCAGGACAGGTTTATAATACCAATAATCCGGAAACACAAAATGCACACGATGCAGCCTTATTTTTATCATCCAAACTGAGACTTTCACAACGCCTGAGCATGGATCTTGGATTAAGATATAATTTATTTATCAATAAAAAAACGTTCAACAGTCTGAATCCCAGAATTTCAGCCTTTTATATTCTGAAAGACAACATGTCGATAAGGGCTGCCTACAGTCGTCAGAACCAATATATCAATCTGCTTACACCTTCCAGTGTCGGTATCCCTACCGATATGTGGATTGCAGCATCCAACGATATAATCCCTCAATCGGGAGATGAAATATCAGCCGGTTATTTCCAGTCTTTTCTGAATGAAGCTTTCGAATTTTCGTCAGAAATATATTACAGAAAAATGAGGAATGTGACCGAATATAATCAGAATTTCACGGGAAATTACAACAATTCCTTTATAGATAATATCCGGAATGGTAACGGACGTGCATACGGAATTGAATTCATACTAAAGAAAAATTACGGTAAACTTACCGGATGGATAAGTTATACGCTGGGACATTCGGAACGAACATTTGACGCCATCAATCAAGGCAAAACATTCCCCGCAAAGTTCGACAGACGGCATGATGTTTCCTGTGTAGGCGCTTATACATTTAATGAACATTGGGATGCCTCGGTAGTTTATTCGTTTGCTACCGGAAACGCTTATACATTGCCATCATCCTGGTATTTTATCAATAACACTCCGGTAAAAGAATACGGAGCATATAATGGAGCCCGGATGCCGGATTATAACCGGACAGATTTTTCCATTAATTACTGGTTCAAAAAAGACAATGGGATTAATTTTTCATTATACAATGCATTCATGGTCAATAATCCTGTGTATATTTTCATGAATGTAAAGCAGAATGATGAGACCGGAAAAATCGGAGTCAGCATAAAAGAAAAGAAACTTTATACAATTATTCCCTCAATCAGTTGGAGATTTAAATGGTGAAAAATTATTTATTTTATTTCTGTGTTCTATTTTCTCTATTGATAATTTCGTGCAATAAAGAAGAAGAAATCGGCTATGTTGACTATGATCCGAAAATATCAGTCGAAGGCTGGATCGAAAACGGAACTCCCGCCACCGTGATGCTTACCTGGACAGCCTCTTTCAATCAGGAAATGGACACGACATACTTATTGAATCATGTGATCAAATCGGCCAAAGTCTCTGTAAGTGATGGTGAACAAACTGAAATTCTAACACTTGGAATGAATAAAAATTACCTGCCTCCTTATACCTATTACGGCAGTTCACTGATTGGTAAAACCGGAAAAACATATACATTAAAAATAGAATATCAAAACAAAACAATCGCAGCTCAAACATATATCCCTCAGGCTGTTCCTTTGGATGATTATTGGTTTGTCCCGGAAAGTGACACAAGCGGCTATGTTCACATCGGATTCAAAAATGATGTCATGAGCGGCAATTATTATCAGATAGCTACCAAAGTCAAAAACAAAGAAACTATTTTCAAACCCTGTTTGTATGGTAATATTGATCCGGCTATTTTCAATGTAGGGGAATCTGTTTCTATTCAAATCAACAAAGGACCGGTTTTGTATCCGGACGTCAACTTCGAAACTTATTTTATCAAGGGAGATACGGTATTATTAAAATTCAGGACGCAACCCAAGCCGGGTTATGATTTCTGGAATAGCTGGCAAAACGAAGTCTTGAATGCACAAAACCCAATATTTCCGGCTAATACAAGTTTGAAATCAAATATTGAAGGAGGGGTCGGTATTTGGTGTGGTTATGGAACTTATAACTATCAGGTGATTGCAAAATAAGTGAATGGTGAATACTTACTCACCATCCACTATTCATAACTCACTATTTATTCGAAATTCTTAACAAAATTCTCCCAATTGGTGATAAATTGATTGAATCCGCTGCTAAAATAAACTTCTGCATCAACAGTTGTTTTGTCGCCAAATTCAAAAACATAGGCATCTTCCCAATAAGTATTAGAATAAGAACCCCAATATTCTGTTACTTTTTTAGACTTCTTGATCAAGCGGGCAATTTTGGATCCGTCTGCTCTTGAAGCTAAGTAAATAGAAGAATTGTCATTAAAAGCTTTATCCATTGCTGTATTAAATTCTGCTTCTTTTTGTTCAGTTCGTTGTTCATATGGCAAATCATAATATGCATCGTCAGCATTTTGTTCTGCCTGAGCCAATTTATTATAATCAACTTCGGTAATAAGCACCAGATTATCCATAATTTTGACATAACCTTTGCCTGTCATTTGTCCGGGATCTTCGTCATTAACAAGATTATCAAGATTTCCAGACATATTGGTATTTGCTTCGAACAATACTTTGTTTCCTTTTCTGAAAACAGAGGTAGCTTCGGTTGGATTTCCTTTAGTTCCTTTTGTTTCCATTATATAAGCGCCAAGGTCATAAGTCACTTCGGCATAAGAAGGTATTTCATCAGCATTGAAATCCGTTCTTGCAAAAACAGAACCTACTTGTTTAGCTCCTAAATAAATTTTAGCTAATGCTTCTTTTGGTAATTGGTAAGTTTCTTCTTCATTTATATAAGCATTATCAGAAGCAACTCCCGTCACTACAATATTTGCAGTACTGCTTCCAACAGGAAAGATCATTTCCAATTGAGAGGCCGATGCTGTTTTATCCCATGCTTGTGTGGCTGAGTTCCATGTATATTTTCCATAAAATTCATTGATATAAATAACATCTTCAGAAGATCTTAATGTCTGACCATCAAGTTCAAGGTCCTGGATTTCCATCAAATTATTAAAAGCTTTGAGCACTTTTATACATTCGTTGTTTTTCAAATCATCAATCTCTGTCAATAAAGAATTGGCATCTTGTTCTAATTTTACTTTTTGTTGTTCCGGTTGTAATGCTGAGTAAGGATAGTTTTTTACATCAGTAATTGTTTGGTCTATAGCTGATGAGTTATCATCGTCGTTACTACATGAAACGAATGATAATGAAAAAAGGGCAACCGCCCCAAATAATAACAGTGTTTTTTTGTTCATTTGTGCACTTTGTTAGGTTTGTAAATATAAATCGTGTTAAAAAAATACTATACCTTAATTATCAAATATAATGCCATCTTTATTCTAATAAATATGTTTTAAAAATCAGTTACATTATTTATCATTTTGAAAAGGCAAAAGGCAAAGGGCACAAGGCAAAAGATGTTGCGTGTAAACTATCTTTTGCCCTTAGCCTTTCGCCTTTTGTCAAATAAGATAACTTATTTGTCTCAATAATTTGTCTTTTTAGGTTCAAAATAAGATTGAGGATGTTCGCAAGCCGGACAAGTGTTCGGTGCATTTTTTCCTTTGTGAACGAATCCGCAATTGCGGCATTGCCATTCGATTTCTTCTTCTTTACTGAACACTTTGTTTTCTACTACGTTTGCCAACAGTTTACGGTATCTTGCTTCGTGTTCAGCTTCAACACGGGCAATCATACGAAATGCTGTAGCGATCTGTGGAAATCCTTCTTCTTTGGCTACTTGTTCGAATTCTTTGTAAAGAATATCCCATTCTTCTTTTTCACCATCAGCCGCAGCTAAAAGATTTTGAGCTGTAGTTCCGATGATTCCGGCAGGATAAGTGGCTGTAATCTCAACCATTCCTCCTTCTAAAAACTTGAAGAAACGTTTTGCATGTTCTCTTTCTTGTTCTGCTGTTTCAAGAAAAACACCTGCAATTTGTTCGTAACCTTCTTTTTTAGCTACACTTGCAAAATAGGTGTAACGGTTTCTTGCTTGTGACTCTCCCGCAAATGCTTTCAACAGATTTTGTTCTGTGCGGGTTCCTTTGATGCTCTTCTGTTCCATAATAATATATTTTATTGTGAATGAGTGAAGGGTGAAGATCACTTTTATTCACTGATTTATTGTATTGGGATGTGGCACAATCGGCGGCTTTTGATAATTATCTGTTGTTGTTTTTTGTATTTGAAGTTCTTCGAAAAGAATGGCATCCGGGACAATAATAGTCAATAGATTTCCGGCAACAGTATCATGTATAAATTCTTTATTGGATGCAGCAATAATTCTTTTGAATGCCTGATCATTCATATTCTTTATAACAGCTGAACGAACTAATTGTTCGCTACCATCTGCATTCAGGCGATAAACAGACAACGGAGCTACTCCACGAACGATGTAAGCATAATCATATCCTTCTTCTTTAGCTCGTTGCAACATTTCCTTGCGAAGACTTTGTACATCCTGAGTATTGGCATATTGCATACGCAAAACTCCGGAACTTATGGATGAACTCATATTCAAAGAACTCAATGAGTGACCATTTGAATGAGGAACTTTTGGAGTCGGAACTCTTCCATTGAGTAATGTTTTCAATATACCATTTTCCACTAATGTCAATTTGGCAGGAGGAACTACGCCCTCTCCGTCAATCGGATAATAACCCATCAAAGGTTTCCCGTTATATTCTTTGGTTCCTGTCAGATCTTCGATAGTGATCTCTCTGGATGTGATCCGTTTGTCCATCATTTCTTCCAAACTGTTACCTCCGTATGAGTAACCAGAAGAAGAGATTGGTTTTCTTTTTGCGATCAAGGAACTTCCTCCCTGCGTAAAGTTAGCGTAGAAAGTTTCGGCTACAGCTTGTTTTTCGTATAAGACCGGGCCTGTATAAGCTTCGTCGATTACCGGAGCTTTAGTTTTTGATTGTAATCTTTCTGCCAGTTCCACACATTTCTTTTTCAAGTCTTCTAATGAAGGCAATGATTTTGTATCCTTGCAAATAATACTGAAATAGTCGGAAATAGTTTCACCTTCCTCAGTCATCGTAGATACCCGTCCTATCAAAGAAACACAGGAAATAGGCAATTGAAAAGAGGTCTTTTCAGTATTATAAAAATAAATTTTAGAAGATAACATGTTTAAAGAAACTCCCGAATCCAAAATGTATTTATAATCAGAAAATACCAAAGAAGCTTGTTTCAGATAGTCTTCATATTTTGACTGGTCAAAATCTATTTCTTTCCCGGGAATATCATTCATCACAACTGTTGGTGTCTTGTCCCAATCAGGAAGATCCAGATCTTTTTGGGGAATATTCAACTGTTTGATAGTCGAAATTTTTTCTTCATATGTTTCGGCAGCGCTTTTATAGATGGCATCCAAATCTTTCCAGATGGTAAACCGGATTCCTCTTTCATCATTATCAATACAAGGAGTGCCGTCGTAGCCGGAACCGCCCCCGGAGCCTCCTGTGAAATTTTCATCCGTACATTGATAATCGCCGATCAACAAACGTGCGCTTGAAGTACGAACCGGAGCATAACCTGAATCCAGAATACTTCCCAAAGAAGCTGAAATCGCCATGCTCTTAAAATCACCCAAAGTATAAGAGATGAAAAACGGAGGTTTCAGACTTTCGAGTTTCAAGCCGGCCAAACCTCTTTCCACTTCCTCTTGAATGGCTTTGGAAATAATTGCATCTTTATTTTCCTGTGCAAAAATTGTTTCGGAAGGAAAAATCAACAGGATACAAATGAATATTTTTGTTATATTGAATTTCATAGACTTTGATGTAGTTATATATGACTGCTTCATATCTGTAATTTGTTTACTCACAAGCATTACGGCTTAGGCAATATCGGCGGTTGTTCCTGGCTCTTTGCAACTTTTTGTGTCTCTATTCTTTTTACAAAGAAACATGGTGCAAAACAAGAAACGGGAACTCCTCCGGATTCTGCGCCACAAGTTCCATTAAACACAGCGTATGCACCACCACAAGCTTCGAGTTGAGAGAACATGGCTAAAGGTGTGCCTACTAAATCCACTCCGCGAACTAATTCGTCCGGGCGTCCGTCCGTATAAATGCGATAAACAATTAATGGACTAACATTGAATGAGTTAGGAGAGAATCTATCCGTATTGGTAAATCCACCGGAAACTTCTTTGAAATAATACGCATAAGTTTTTCCCTGGGATTTAGCTTCTTTGATCAACATTTTCCTCAATTCTTCATCCGAATACTTTTGGGTGCTTTCCACAATCATGTTGGATTGACGGGAAATCGGAGCTTCTCCGATTTGCGCCCTTCCATGTCCGTTTGAATGAAGGAAACCCTCGATCGGCGTACGACACATCAGGAAGTTTTTCAAGACTCCGTTTTTAACAATTTCCACTCGTTGAGATTTAATACCCTCATCATCATACACATAGGATCCACTCAAAGTATTATCCTTATATGATTTTATTGTGGGATCGAATGTTACGGAAATATGTTTGGGTAAAACCAGTTCGTTAATTTTCTTCTTGAATGTCTGGGCATCCGATTCTTGTTTCATCCGGGATCCTTCTACGCGGTGTCCGAATATTTCATGGAAAAATACTCCGGCAGCTTCTGCCGACAACAATGCAGGCCCTGTAAATGATTCGACTACAGGCGCTTTCTTTAATGTAGAAACTTTTTCACTTAAAATTTCGGCTTCTTTAAGCACTTCTTCGTCCGAAGGTAATTCTTCAGGAGAATATGCGAACCATGTTTTATAGAGAGGCAGTTCCATTCCGTCATCGGCTGTAGCACTTGCAATAAGCATTAATTGATAGCTGATAGAATTCTGGGCAATTTCACGACCTTCCGTATCCACAATATAAGTTCTGGATGAAACAGCCTGGAATATTGCAATACCTTCCAGAAGATCATTATTTTTATCGAATACGGCAGAGTATTTTCTTATTTTATCTTCCCAGATTTTTGCATCTATTTTTAAATCTCCCAAAGGAGCTTCATAGTATTTATCAGCTTTTTCTTTTGAAAAATCGGGAGATTTATCTTCTTGTTCTACTTTTACAGCCATATTGGCCTTTACTTGTTCATAGGTTTGAATGCCTTGTTTATACAAATTATCCAATTGTCCCCAGATAGCATTTTTGATCAATTGCGGATTTTTATCGGCTGCAACTTGTTCCTGACCTACAGACAAACCTCCGCCATACGAATCACGTAATTCATGCGTATTATCCAATGCATAATCGCCGACTCTGACGGCGCTTGTAAGGTATGAAGTGGTAGCTATTTCTCCTACAGGAGATTGCAAACGGCCCATTCTTCCTACACAACCGGCAGATTGTATATCTTCCAAACGCAAGAAAATATAATATGCAGGTATCTGTTCTTTGTTTAAGATTGTAAAATTACGGTCTAATTCCGACTTCATTGTTTCAAACACAGGGTCTTGTCCATACATAGAAACGATGCCGGAAAAGAACATCATGAGAAATATTATTTGTTTCATGCTCATTTACTTTTCTACTTTCACTAATTTTATTTCAAAAATCAAGGTTGAATACGGAGGAATAGTTGTACCTGACCCACCTGATCCATAGCCTAAAGTCCATGGAATCCAAACTTCCCATTTTTCTCCAAGTTTCATATTCTGAAGGGCCACTTTCCAGCCGGCTATAACATTAGGTATTGGTGAGGGCTTTACCATTACTCCTGTTGTCGGATCCTTGTATGTAAAAGAAGTTCCATCTATTTTGAACATAAAAGGTGTTGCTGCACTTCCTTTTTCTCTGGAATCAAAAACGGTTCCATTTGTAAGGTAGCCTTTATAATATACTTCAACCAAACTGGTATAAATAGGAGTGACATTTTCTATAGCAGGTTCCAATACCTTATAATATACATACCCCGGGCCACCCGGAATTTCCGCTTTTTGATAGGTTGGGTCATTCCCTTTTGCATTAAAAGCTGCTTCCTGGGCCTGTTTGTATGTTTCATCTACAGTATCTTCATCATTTTCGCAGGAAGTGAAGAAAAATATTCCTGCCAATAAAACTAATAAATATGGTAATTTATTCATTTCCGGTATTTTACGTTGCGCGTTTTACGTTTAGCTTATGACGACAAAACGTATAACTTTAAACATGATTAAAATTCAACTTTAGGAGCCGTCTTGCTTCCTTCTTCCGCCTGGAAATAAGGTTTGGCTACAAAACCACCGATTCCGGCAACAACGTTGTTCGGGAATTTGCGGATCAAAGTATTGAATACTTTGGCTACATCGTTAAAACGTGTTCTTTCCGTTGCAATGCGGTTTTCGGTTCCTTCCAATTGTGTTTGTAAGGATAAGAAATTTTCATTGGCTTTGAGTTCCGGATAGTTTTCCGTAATCATCATCAAACGGCCTAATGCCTGGCTCAATTGTCCCTGGGCAGCCTGAAATTCCTGTAATTTTTCCGGTGTCATATTGGTAGGATCAACCGTCATCTGAGTAGCTTTGGCACGGGCAGAGATTACAGCATCCAAAGTGCTTTGCTCATGCGTGGCATAACCTTTTACTGTGGCAACCAGGTTAGGAATCAAATCGGCGCGGCGTTGATATTGGTTTTCAACATTTCCCCATTGAGCGGTAACAGTTTCTTCTTCTGTTACAATATTATTATAGACTCCTGTATACCAGAAAAATAATATAGCAACGATTCCAACAATTACAAGAATTGCAATCAAAGATTTTTTCATTGTATCTTAATTATATTTGTTTCAATAAATTTTTCATGCTCACTTTATCCGCAATAATATTTTCGAGATCGGATATTTTCACACGATCTTGTTCCATTGTGTCACGGTAACGGATGGTTACGCAATTATCATTCAATGAATCATGATCGATAGTGATACAATAAGGAGTTCCGATAGCATCCTGACGGCGGTAACGTCTTCCGATAGAATCTTTTTCGTCATATTGGCAATTGAAATTGAATTTCAGTTTATCCATGATTTCTCTTGCTTTTTCCGGAAGTCCGTCTTTTTTTACCAAAGGCAAAACGGCTAATTTTACGGGCGCTAATGCTGCCGGAAGTCTCAACACTACACGAACTTCTCCGTCGGGCAATGTTTCTTCGCAATAACAACCTGCCATCAGACTTAAAAACATGCGGTCGACTCCAATCGATGTTTCAATAACGTATGGAACATATGACTTGTTCAGATCAGGATCAAAATATTGTATTTTTTTGCCGGAATATTTTTCGTGACTGCTTAAATCAAAATCCGTACGGGAATGAATTCCTTCTACTTCTTTGAAACCGAAAGGCATATGGAATTCTATGTCTGTGGCTGCGTTGGCGTAGTGAGCCAGTTTGTCATGGTCATGGTAGCGATATTTCTCATTGCCTAATCCTAATGCTTTATGCCATTTCATGCGGGCATCTTTCCATTTGGCAAACCATTCGAGTTCTTCTCCGGGACGGACAAAAAACTGCATTTCCATTTGTTCGAATTCTCGCATGCGGAAAATAAACTGACGGGCAACAATTTCGTTGCGGAAAGCTTTACCGATCTGAGCGATACCAAAAGGTATTTTCATACGGCCTGATTTCTGTACATTCAAGAAGTTAACGAAAATACCTTGCGCCGTTTCGGGACGAAGATATATTTTCGTAGCTCCATCGGCAGTAGAACCCATTTCTGTAGAGAACATCAGGTTGAATTGGCGAACTTCCGTCCAGTTGCGTGTTCCGGAAATCGGACATACAATTTCGTAATCTATGATGATCTGGCGAAGCTCTTCCAAGTTACTATCATTCAATGCTTTTGCAAAACGGCTATGAAGTTCTTCCTTCTTCGTTTCATTTTCCAATACGCGGGGATTGGTTTCCCTGAATTTTTGTTCATCAAAAGCATCTCCGAATTTTTTGGCTGCTTTTTCAACTTCTTTATTGACTTTATCTTCGTATTTTGCAATTTGTTCTTCGATCAGCACATCGGCACGATAGCGTGTTTTCGAGTCTTTATTATCAATCAACGGATCATTGAAAGCATCCACATGTCCGGAAGCTTTCCAGATGGTCGGATGCATGAAAATAGCAGAATCAATACCTACTACATTTTCATTCAGCAAAGTCATACTGTCCCACCAATATTTTTTTATATTATTTTTTAATTCAACTCCATACTGACCGTAATCATAAACTGCTCCTAATCCATCATATATTTCCGAAGAAGGGAATACAAATCCATATTCTTTACAGTGAGAGACCAGTTTTTTGAAAACATCTTCTTGTTGTGCCATCTTTTTTTTGAGTTATACGTTATAGGTTATAAGTTCTACGTTAATTTTTTAGAATTGCAAAGTAAGTGAATTTTTCAATACAAATGAGTATCAGGGCGCTGTAAAAATTGCGAAATTCTGTTATTTATAGTAATTTCGCAAACTAATTGAAAGTTGAAAATTGAAAATTGAAAATGATTTTCGATTTTGTCAGACACAATTCTTAACTTTCAATTTTCAATTTTCAATTTTCAATTTATGAAAGAGACAGTACTTAGCGGCATCCGTCCGACCGGAAATTTACATTTAGGAAATTATTATGGTGCATTAATCAATTTTGTCAAGATGCAGGAAGTCAATAATTGTTTTTTCTTCATTGCCGATTGGCATGCATTGACCACCCATCCGGATCCTTCCATGTTACATACAAATGTAAAAAATGTGCTGTCGGAATATCTCGCAGTCGGGCTTAATCCTGAAATATCAACAATCTATATCCAAAGTGACGTTAAAGAAATCGCAGAATTATACTTACTGCTTAACATGCACGCTTACTTGGGAGAACTGGAAAAAACTGTTTCTTTCAAGGAAAAAGCTCGTAAACAACCTGAAAATGTAAATGCCGGCTTGCTAACTTATCCGGTTTTGCAGGCCGCGGATATTTTGGTTCATCGTCCTAGCAAAGTACCTGTAGGAAAAGATCAGGAACAACACCTGGAGATGACCAGAAACTATGCCAAACGTTTCAATTTCAAATATGGAGTAGAATTTTTTCCGGAACCGACCGCTTATAACTTTGGTAATGATTTAATTAAAATTCCGGGATTGGATGGCAGTGGAAAAATGGGTAAATCAGAGGGGAATTGCATTTACTTGTATGACGACCCAAAAACAATTGAAAAGAAGGTAAAAAAGGCGTTGACCGATCAAGGTCCGACCGAACCGAACCAGACAAAACCGGAATGTATTGAAAATCTTTTCACCATCCTGAAAATTGTCTCTACTCCGGAAGTTGTCGATCATTTTGAGGAAAAATGGAATACCTGCGAAATCCGTTACGGTGACTTGAAAAAGCAGTTGGCCGAAGATATTATCAAAGTGACAAATCCTATCCGTGAACGCATCCTTGATATTCAAAGCAATGACGAATACTTGCGTAAAGTTGTTCGCGAAGGAGCTGATAAGGCTCGTGAGAGTGCCTCGAAAACGCTGACGGAAGTGCGTAAGATTATGGGATTTAAGGGATTTTAATTTTTTTAAATGGAAAATGGAAAATGAAGAATGTTTGCGCACGAAATCATTTTCCGTTTTCCATTTTCAATTATTTCAAAGGTTCCAACGCAGAGCGGCCCCCTAATGGCCTCCCCCAATTACTCCGCAACTCTGGCTGTGTTAAAAGGAATAAAATAACCTTGCGGGTATGGAGTTGTCTGCGTTGACATGCCCTTGGATCCGTTTCACAACGGAAATGTTGTTGATTTAATTTAAGTCATTATTTCACGAATTAATTCTGAGCGACGCA
>JAVBLQ010000132.1:0-9488 GCA_031553435.1 Bacteroidales bacterium
CGGATTGTTGTACCCGCACTACGATTGAAGATTGCCAGGCCATCGATCCGGTCTCCATCATTACCGGCGAAAGAAGATATAATTTCAATACATACACTCATTCTCAATTAATTCTATTCAAAAACTGTTATGCACGCAATGGCCGGCATCATTATATTTCCAATGGGATGTCGTATGCTTCCGGAAACGTTTTCTTAAATTGCACCTCAGATGCGGTAAACAATGCCAATGAAGGCCATCGCCAGTGGACACAAGGCATGCTGTACGACAATCATAAAGAAGTTAATTTGATCAGAGATTTTGTTTTAGGTTTATATAACAGGGTGGACATGGGAACCGGACATGGCTGGGCGGCCACCCATTCAGTGTTATGGAATTGTGATGTTACCTCCACAGGTGTGATTGGCCTGCAAAAGCCACCCACAGCTCAAAATTATGCCATTGGTTGTACTGCAAAATCAATTACAGGAAAACCTGTAAGCAGTACTAATTTTCCGATCGGTTATATAGAATCTCAAAATAAACCAATTCAGGAAATACCATCATTGTACGAAGCCCAATTGAAGGCAAGAACACAATCGACAGGAATAAAAAAAAACGAATACAACGATCAGATAAAAATTTCCACCCAAAAAGGTAATATCCAAATTCAGATTCCGGCGGAAATACTTCCGGTTCAAATCAAATTATGGGATGTGCAGGGAAGATTATTAAATCGAAAAATAGTAGATCATACAGATGTAAAAATATCTACAACCTATCAAGGTTTTGCTTTTGTTCAAGTGATAAAAAATAATGAACAATACACTCAAAAAATATCAATACAATGAAAAATTTGTCTTTGTGTCTTTGTGCCTTCGTGTTTTTCTTTACTTCAAGCTTGGCACAAGCTCCATCCACTCATTACTGGAACGCACAACGGATTGCCGATGTAAAAAAACAGATTCAGAGGAAAAATAATGATTATCTTCCCGCCTATAAAAAAATATTAAGGGAAGCCGACAAAGAACTTCCGAAAACAATCAAAACCGTGATGGATAAAACATTAGTCCCGCCAAGCGGCGATAAACATGACTATGTGAGTATGGGTCCCTACTGGTGGCCAGATCCCTCCAAACCCGATGGAATTCCATATATTCGTAAAGACGGACAACGAAATCCCGAGTTAGACAAACTGGATCGTAACCGTTTGGGAGAAATGACGAAATCTGTGACCAAACTAGCATTAGCATATTATTTTTCCGATGATGCAAAATATGCCGACAAAGCTGTCGAAAACCTCCGCATCTGGTTTCTGGATAAAAAAACAAAGATGAAACCCAACCTGAATTACGGACAATTCATTCCAGGTCACAATAATAATATGGGACGTGCGGAAGGAATTATAGATGCATATTCTTTTGTGGAATTATTAGATGCGATACAAATCCTTTCTGATTCAAAATCTTTATCCAAAAACGATTTGAAAGAGCTGAAAGCATGGTTTTCTGCTTATCTGGATTGGTTGTTGACGAGTTCTATCGGACAAGATGAATACAATGCGAAGAATAATCACAGCATCGTTTTCGATGCACAAGCCACAGCCGTTGCATTATTCGTAGGAAGAACAGAAGTTGCCGATAAATTCATCAAAGAATTTCCTGAAAAAAGATTATTCGTTCAAATAGAACCAGATGGAAGCCAGCCATTGGAACTGGCGCGAACCATCGCGTTACACTACTCATTATCAAACATAGAACACACACTTGATCTGGCTGATCTGGCAGGAGAAAAAGGGAAAGCTTTATTCCTTTCTCAATCGGCAGATGGACGAGGAATGCGTGCTGCTATCGATTTTCTATTGCCATATCTGGGTAAACCGCAATCAACATTTCCTTATCAACAAATCAAAGACTGGGATCAGGAACAGGAACTATTTTGCTGGTTGCTTCGCCGTGCTGCTTTTTATGACAACGAACGCAAAAATGACTATTTAGATTTGTTCGAACAATACTGCCGTACCCCGAAAGAAAATATTAATTATTTATTGTATTGATCATGAAGTTTTGGAAAAAGATTAAACACAAAGACATGAAGATACGAAGTTTTTATTTTATGGGTTTATTAATCCTTTGTGTCTTTGTGCCTTCGTGTTCAAAAACTACAGATATTGTCAAAGAAAACTTTGATTTTGCCGGCAAACAACTTACCTGTGCCCTGGAAGAAATGAAACCTGCCGTTGAAAACGAATCAGATGCAAGCATCCATCAACGGGCGGAAAATAACTGGAGTGAATTAATCAATCCCCGTTCTTTAGAAGAAGACGGTTCATTGATCATGGTTCCATCCAAAGACTGGTGCTCAGGTTTTTTTCCCGGTGAACTTTGGTATATGTATGAATACACCAAAGATGAAAAATGGAAAAAAGCGGCACATCACCAAACTATTTTGATCGAAAGAGAAAAAAACAACGGTCGCACGCACGACATGGGTTTCAAAATGTATTGCAGCTATGGAAATGCTTATCGTTTGACAAAAGATACTATTTACCGTAATGTATTAATCCAATCGGCAAAAACTTTGGCAACACGATTCAATCCTGTGGTCGGCTGTATTCGTTCATGGGATTTTGGGAAAATGCGCTGGGAAAATCCGGATGAAATAGATTGGGATTTTCCTGTTATTATCGACAATATGCTCAATCTCGAATTATTATTTTGGGCGGCTAAAGAAACCGGCGACAGCACTTATTACAACATAGCTGTCAGTCATGCCGAAACAACACTGAAAAATCAATTTCGAAAAGATTACAGTTGCTATCATGTAGTCGATTATGATTCAAAAACAGGACAAGTCCGCCAGAAAAACACGCATCAGGGATACAATCATGAATCGGCTTGGTCGCGCGGACAAGTTTGGGCTCTTTATGGATATACTATGTGCTATAGAGAAACCGGTAAACCTGAATTTCTGGAACAAGCCAAACACGTAGCCAATTATATTTTTACACATCCCAATTTACCCAAAGATTTAATTCCTTATTGGGATTACAATGCTCCTGAGATTCCGAATGAACCGAGAGATGTTTCGGCTGCAACCTGTACAGCTTCTGCCCTGTATGAATTATCTTCTCTTGATAAAGAAAATGCAGCAAAATATATCCAATGGGCCGATCAGATCATTGAAAATATCACTAAAAATTATCGTGCAGAACTCCGTACCCACAAAGGATTCTTGTTGTTACACAGTACAGGTTGCAAACCTTTGAATTTTGAGATAGATCAGCCTTTGGTATATGCCGATTATTATTTTTTGGAAGCGTTGTTGAAGAAATCAAGAATTTAATTTTCAAATAGAAATCGATATGAATATTTTTTGGTGCACCTTTAAACAGTTTGTGAAAAAATAAAAATTATGAGAAATACACTATTTACATTAACTTTTTTATTCGGTATAATATTTTTTGGAAAAGCCGAAAGTACAGTTGAATATCATTTTCAGGAAGGATTTGAAACCTCATCTCCAATGCCTACCGGATGGAAAAGAACCTGTGCGCAAACAACATCTGTTAATTATACAGGAAATACTTTCTCGGGAGCTTGTTCAATGAAATTTGACGGCACATACAATGGAAAAGATAAATATCTCCTTTCTCCTCAAGTGAAGGGAGCGGGCTCCTTAAGTTTTTATATCTCAAAAAATGCAAGAGATACAAATATGGATCTGTATGTCGGAGTAATTATTGGAACAGATACAACGATTGTAAAAGAATACGATGCCTATAATGCTCCTACAAAACCGAATTTCGAAAAAGTAACAGTTCCAATCAATGAAGCAAACGCTAATCTGAAAATTATTTTTTATTCCATTCAAAGAAGTGATAATGCCGCTTGGTTTGTTATTGACGATATCGAACTCACTAAATACACATCATCAGGAGGAGAAGAACCCGGTGAAAACATCGTTGAAAAGATCAATACCGATTTCAATGATGGCACATGGGGCACACCTTTGAGTGCTAATCCGGCTTCAGGACAATATCCCACCAGCACAATAAACGGTTTCAAACTAAATAATGCCGCTTTAATAACAGGGAGTGTTACTTGCCCGGGTGGCGATAAACATACCAATAGAATTCTTCTTGATAAAGATACCAAAGGAGGCGCCTTAGAATTTCCCAGTTTGAAAGATGTGGGCGAAGTAGAGATTCATGCAGCTACAGGCAGTCCGGATATGAGTTTCCGTTTGGAAGAATATATTTCAGGAAATTGGACTGTAATTGATACTTATAAAACAATAAAAGGAGACAGTATTTATACTATTGTTCTCGATCGTAATGCAGAAACAAAACTACGTATTGCTAACAATACCGGTAGCGGATTGTATATTTACAAAATAGCCACCCGTACTTATCAGGAATCTATAGAGCTGAATGTAACCGCTTCCAATCCGGGAGAAGGCGATGTTTGTTATTATAACCTAACTAAAACTATTTCATTAACATTCAATAAAGAAGTCGATTTTGGAACCGGCTCTATTTCTCTGAATGGAGTACAGATTCCAGTAGCATCATGCACCATTGATAAAAACAAAGTCATGATTCCCGTTACATTGGAAAGTACCACCTCCGGAAAACAATATTCTCTGGTTATTCCACAAGGAGCATTTGTAGTAAAAGGAAATCCGATAACTCTCAGTAATGCAAAAACCATCCAATTCAGTACATATAAAACAGTTGCTTATCCCGCTGGATATGTTTCTCAAATAGATGTTATTTATTCTCAGGCCAATGAGGCGCAAAACCGTATGGATATCTATTATCCGGCAAGTGTAAGTAAACCTGTTCCCATTGTTATAAATATACATGGAGGCGGTTGGGCCAGTGGAGAAAAAGAATCTCAGGGAGGTTTCAATATTTACTTCAACGATCTGGGATTTGCTGTAGCTAATCTGGAATATAGAATGACGTCTCATGCCGTGGCTCCAGCTGCAGTTGAAGATGTACGTTGTGCTATCATGTACCTGGCAAAGCATGCCGCCGAATTGAATATAGATCCCAATAAAATTGTTATTCAGGGAGGTTCAGCCGGTGGACATTTGGCTTTGACAGGAGGCTATTTAGGGAATATAGACACTTATGATACAAGTTGTGGCTGTTATCCTGTAGATTTCAAAGTGATTGCTGTGATCGACAAATACGGACCCTCAGATCTGATGGTTTTCAGAGAACAATACGCACCCTGCCAACGTTGGTTGGGAGATAAAGTAAACGATGACGCTTTTGTTCAGTCTATTTCTCCCACTTATCTGGTGAATGCAGATACACCTCCGACTTATATCATTCATGGAGATGTCGATCCGACGGTTAGTTACGAACAATCCCGGTTATTGGAAGCAAAATTGATCGAATATGACATAAAATATCAGTTTACAACCGTCCCCGGTGGTGGTCACGGAGGATTCTCTGCAGAATATAATACACAAATGAATAACGAAATCGTTGCATTCTTAAAAGATATTTTGCAGGAAAAAATCTCTACGGAATTAACTCCTGCATCAAATAATGAAAAAATACAACTTCAATTGTCTGGAAATATGTTGAATATTAATTCTGACAAAGACTGTCAAACACTTATTTATGACAATTGCGGTAAACTGATTTATACCGGTAAGGAAAAGAAAATTTTCCTCAGCCAACAAGGCTTCTTTATTGTTAAAATAATGACGGAATCTCAAATCTACACAACTAAAATAGTGAAGAAATAACATGAAATATTTGTCCATATTCATCATACTTTTTTTGTATTTCAACAATCTTTTGGCTACAGAATATACTTACAGTTCCAGCCAACAAAGTGCATTGAAAACCAAAATTAACGGAGCATTACAACCCGGCGATATTGTTTATCTCGAAAACGGTACTTATTCTAATTGTCTTCTGCTCTTCAAAGGGGAGGGGACTGAAAATAAGCCAATTACACTTAAAGCTAAAAATCCGGGCAAGGTGATTTTTAACGGACAAGTCAAATTGCAGATTTCAGGACAATATCTGGTAGTAGATGGACTTGTGTTCAAAGATGGAATTGCTGTTAATTCCGATTTGGTCGAATTTCGTACATCAAGCACGGTATTGGCTAATAATTGCCGGATAACCAATTGTGTGATTGATAATTGCAATAATACCTCATTGGATAAAAACAGTGAAAAACCTTCCGAACGCTGGGTGATGTTATATGGTAAAAACAATAGAGTCGATCATTGTTATTTTGCCAATAAAGACCGGAGTGGAGTATTGATGATGGTTGCTCTGGATAAAGCGGAAAGCCGGGAGAATAATCATATCATCGACTATAACTTCTTTGGTTACAGGGAAATATTCCCTGCCGGAAATGGTGGAGAGATTATCCGTTTGGGCGATTCATCTACTTCCATTTATTCATGTAAAACGATTGTTGAGAACAATATTTTTTTTCAATGCGATGGAGAAGTCGAAATTATTTCCATCAAATCGGCTGATAATATTATCCGGCAAAATAATTTTTATGAATGTGCAGGTTCTGTAGTCTGTCGGCATGGAAAGAATAATACAATTCATTCCAATGTTTTTATCGGCAATAATAAAGCAGGTTGTGGAGGTGTACGTGTAATCAATCAAGGACAGAAAGTATATGACAACTATTTCCAGGAGCTGGCAGGAACCGGAAACCGATCGGCGCTTTGCATCATGATGGCGGTTTTTGAAAATCCTACACTATCCACTGATACCGAGCAAGAACCTCTGAATGCATATCATAAAGTCAAAGATGCAGAGGTCGCTTCCAATGTATTTGTCTCCTGCAAAAATGTTGATCTCGGAACAGATGTTTCATACACTTATGACAGTTCGAATCGCTATTATCCGGGCGAAAAAGTGCCGGGAACCTTAAAGCCGGAATGCCTCATTTCCCGGAATATTTTTTATTCTTCCGGTGGAAAATCAATTATCAACAAAGTCAAAAGCAATGCTTCGGAAATTCGTTTGATCGACAATACAGATAAACTATTGTCTGAATTTGATTTGAAAAAACTCAGTTTCTCTGTGCCGAAACCCGATAATTGTGGAACAAACTGGTATGCCGGTCAACAATATGATTTGAATTGTATTTCCGGTACGACTGATTTCTGGAAAAAAATAAGTAGCGAAATAAAAAAAAACAATATAAACTCTTCGGTCAGCATTGTTAAAAAACCAAATACAATCGAAATATCTTCCGGTATTTTTATCGAAAAATTTTTTGTGTATAATGTGTATGGACAGAAAGTTATATCAGACATTCTTGTTCAGAGTAATTCCGGCAGCATAAACTGCCGGAATTTTCCAGCCGGAACATATATATTTTGCATTCAGACAAGCGCCGGATTAATTTCTAAAAAACTACTGATTCCCTGAAATTATTTCAAATTCTTTCTCCTTTTTCTTCTTCAAATAACTCACCTGAAATTTTTGGCTCCATAGGTATGTGGTATAATATAGTAATGTAGTGGCATTATGTATTTAAACTTTTGAAAAAAACACTATCTTTGTTGATAGCTAGCAGATTATCTTAGTAGTTATAAACCACACATACTAAACATTATGGCACTACGAAAAGTAATTAAAACAGTTGCGGGTTCGCATCAGATCGATGGAGCCGGTGTTCATTTGGTCAGAGTGATAGGTTATAATGATATCAAAGATTTTGATCCGTTTTTGATGTTAGATGCTTTCGATTCTAAAAATCCACAGGATTATATTAAAGGATTTCCCTGGCATCCCCACAGAGGAATAGAAACTGTCACTTATCTGATCAATGGAAGAATAGAGCATGAAGATAGTTTGGGTAACAAAGGAGTTATCAATAGTGGAGAATGTCAATGGATGACTGCCGGTAGCGGCATTATGCATCAGGAAATGCCCAAAGCTTCGGATCACATGCAAGGCTTTCAATTATGGGTTAATCTTCCTCAGAAAGATAAAATGACTGCACCCTGTTATTTTGATATTCGTTCGGATATGCTTACGACGGTGACAGAAGAAAAAAGCACTGTAAAAATTATTTCGGGCGAATATAAAGGAAAATCAGGCGCAAAGGGACGGCATGTGGATGCATTATTACTTGACATACAAGTCGAACATAATGAAGCATTTCAAATGCCGACCGATATTGAATCTAACTTGTTTGTTTATATTATCAATGGTAGCGGTTATTTTGGAAATAGTGTAAGAAAAGAAATACCTTTCCGGAATGCCGTATTATTTGACAAAGCGGAAGATTTTTATGTAAAAGCCGGTGATGAAGGGATTCGGTTTGCATTGTTTGCAGGAAAACAACTCAGAGAACCTGTTGCATGGGGAGGGCCCATTGTGATGAATACAAGGACAGAGCTCCAACAAGCATTCCAGGAACTGGAAGAGGGGATTTTTATAAAATCAAAAGCCTAATTTTAGAAACAGCTTAAATTTTTAAGTTGAAATCGATATGAAGGTGAAAGGTGACCTTCACCTTTCACCAAAACTTAAAACATAACCAGATGAACAATAAACAAAATTTAATGGAATTATTCCATGACGAAGCTCCTGAAGTTGCCGAAGCTTTCGGCCAACTAATCCAGTCAATCAGCAGCATGAAAGCATTGGAGCCTAAAGTAAAACAGCTGATTTACATTGCTATCAGAGCCTCCCAGGGAGAAACAACAGCTGTGACGGCCCATGTTCCCATGGCCAAAAAGGCGGGAGCTACCCGCGATGAACTGAAAGAAGCAATTGTGATGACAACAACAGTCTGTGGTATTAAAGGAATTGCCAGTTGTTTATCAGTAGCTTTGGATGCTTATGATCATTGTTGAAATGGAGGGTTATATTTTTCCACTAAATTCATCCTGTAAACTTTCGGTCACCTAATAACGTTGTAACCTTTATTAATTACAGTGAAAGGTGAGGGTCGCTCCGCTCCCTGTGAAAGGTGAAAGTCGCTTCGCTCCCTTGTGAACTCGCTACGCTCGTGGTGAAGGGGAAAAATAATTCACCTTTCACAAGATAGCGAAGCTATCTTCCCCTTTCACAAAAAACTAAGGTTATGAATAAGACAAGTATCCGTCTCAAATTCCGCCCTTCCACGCTTCCCGGCTGCGAAGGTTCGCTTTTCTTCCAGTTCATCCGCAATCGCGAGGTTAAAGTTCTCACTACCCAGTATAAACTTCTTCCCGAGGAATGGAATCCCCGCTTGGAAAAAGTCAAGCTTGGGTGTTCTACTCCTTTGCGTGAAGCCTACCTTCAAAAACTTTCTTCCGATCTTTCCCGCGAGCGTGAAAATCTGGAAAGTAACATTCGTTATTTGGAAAGAACCGATAGTTTCAATCTTTCAATGTTTGTTGAGCATTACCGACAGAATAATAGTTGTTGCCTGCTCTCGATTCTTGCTTTGGAGTTGGAACAAATGCTCCTGCAATCCGACCGTATCCGTACCGCCCGTGCTTACCGGGATGCCGCG
>JAVBLQ010000116.1:0-59382 GCA_031553435.1 Bacteroidales bacterium
TGGATTGGAATTACTGATGCAAAAATCGACCGGAAAAATAAGCGGCTGGATAAGTTATGGCCTTTCGTGGACCGACCGTCAATTCCCCGGAGGAGAAATCAATGATGGCAAACGCTTTTGGGCAAAATATGACAACAGACACAAAATCAACATTGTAGGTATGTGGAGAATAAAAAAGAACCTGGAACTTAATGCAGCTTGGACATATCATAGTGGCAACCGCATGAGCGTTGGGTTGGAAAGATATGAAACTGCACCCGTAATGCCGGGATATAGCCCAAATAACATATTCGCTCCAGGAGGAGGAGTAATCTCTTATTTCAACGAGAGAAATAATTACAAAATGCCTGATTATCACCGCCTGGATATCGGAATCAATTTCTATCGTCCCAAAGATAACGGACGCATGGGAATCTGGAATGTCAGTGTTTATAATGTTTATTGTCGCCTGAATCCAATCATTGCTTATCCCAACTATCAATATTATGGATATTCAGTTCACGATGAGGCAACAACAAGTGTAAAACCCACATTAACAGGATTTGGAGTTTTACCTATTCTTCCCTCTATATCATATACCTATAAATTTTAATTAAGTATGAAAACAACATCTCATTTAATCCTAATCATATTAATTTCAGCAAGTTTCTTCTCATGCATAAGAACTGAGATCGATTTTTCCGATCAGCTCCCGGAAAATAAAATAGTATTGAATTGCTTTGTCGAAGCAGATTCTTTTATTACGGCAACTGTTTCAAAAAGTTGTAATTTATCACAAGTCTATAAAAATAATCAACTCAGAGACGCCCAAATTGAACTTTATATCAACGGACAATTGAAAGAAATTATGCAACCCACTCCGGATACCCTTGCTTACCCCAGTCATACTTCACACACAAAAGCCCAGACTGACGATATAGTAAAATTGATTCTCAAAAAAAATGGATATGCTGATATTCAATCAGAAACAGTAGTGCCTCCTAAAGCTGTCATTTTATCTATCGACACTTTCAGCTTCAAAGACCCGGTTTATAATAATAAAAAGGCCATGCGATTTTTTATCAAATTCAAAGATGTAGAAGCCCGGAAAAAAAATTATTACAGGTTAGGAATTGAACATGAAGCTTATGATCAAACCAGATCGGTCTTCTATGACTATGATTCAGATCCCGCTTTAAGAGAAGGATTCATGGATGCAATAGATGAAATGCTTGATAATCAAACTTATAATAGACATGGAACATTCGACGATACATTTTTTGATGGAGGTGAATATACCATCAATGTCAGCGCGGATTCCTATGAGATAGAATCCGGTAACATCTTTCAATTTCGTTTGGTAACACTTTCGGAATCTGCTTATTTATATCTGAAATCTCTTTCCTATTTACAGTTCAAAGATGAAGACATATTCTATGAACCGGGAAGGATATTCACCAATATTCAAAACGGATTGGGCATTATGGGAGCTTCTCAAATTGATACAATGTCCGTAGTCATTCGTAGAACCAATTAGCA
This sequence comes from Bacteroidales bacterium, assembly GCA_031553435.1. GTDB lineage: Bacteria > Bacteroidota > Bacteroidia > Bacteroidales > Azobacteroidaceae > JAVBLQ01. The sequence goes on from JAVBLQ010000116.1 coordinate 1,519, forward strand.
AAAAAATATAAAATGGGAAAAAGTAAAAATATACCGGCCAGGGAAAAATATCTCTCCTTTATACATTTGGAGAAGGAAGAAAAAGAGATCATCGAAAAAGATCTGAATAGCCCTGAATATATTCATTTCAAGCAAGATAACAGAAAAGACTTGTTATTGCCGGAAAAATATTCGGCTGAAAATACTTTTTCCCTTATCGAAAAACAAATTTCAACAAACGTCTCTAAAAAAAGAAAACTAAACTGGAAAAGATGGAGCATCGCCGCATCACTTGCCATACTTATTTCTCTAGCAGGAACATACTTCAGCAGGGAAAAAGGACAATCTCCCCAACTTTGCTTCACAACTTCTTATGGAGAAATAAAACAAATTACACTTCCTGACAGTTCTGTTGTAATATTAAACTCAATGTCAACAATTTCTTTTCCCAAAAAATTTAAAAAAGAAAAAAGAGAAGTATATTTGAACGGCGAAGCCTATTTCTCAGTCACAAAAAATAAAAATAAAACATTTGTCGTTAACGCCGGAGACATTAATATTGAAGTACTTGGCACCCAGTTTAATGTCCATGCCTATGAGAATGAAGATATTATCTCGACTGTTTTAGTAGAAGGCTCTATAGCCATTCGCAACAAACAAAATGAGTCAATCATCTTAAAACCAAATGAATGTGCATATTACAACAAGACCTCTAAAAAGCTGAAGATCGAAACAAAAGAAAATGTATCATCAATAAATGAATGGCAATATGGCAAATTGTCTTTTGACAACCGTTCATTAGAAAATATTTTTCATACATTGGAAAGAAGATACAATATTGAGTTCTCCGTAGAAAATGAACAATTGAAAAAAACAAAGATCACTGCACGCTTCATACACAACGAATCCATTGATTCTATACTGGATATTTTAGGTAATACGGGAAATTTTTCATACAAAAAACAAGGGAATAAATTTATAATCACAGAAAAAGCATGAACAACAAACGCAAAATAATCAACGACCCCGTTTTTGGTTTTATCACAATTCCCTCCGAATTCATTTATGATATAATCAAACACCCTTATTTGCAAAGGCTGAACAGGATCAGGCAATTGGGGTTGGCACCGTTTGTTTATCCAGGAGCACAACACACCCGTTTTCATCATTCATTAGGAGCCATGCATTTGATGAGTGAGGCCATTACTCAACTTCGCTCCAAAGGTAATGAAATAACAGAAAAAGAAGCGGAATCTGCACTTGCCGCCATTCTCTTACACGATATCGGTCACGGACCTTTTTCCCATGTACTGGAATATACCCTAACACAAAACCTGCATCACGAAGATCTTTCTCTGATGTTGATGCAAAAGATGAATCAGGAATTCAACGGAAAGTTAGACACTGCTTTAGAGATCTTCCGCAATCAATATCACAAACGATTTCTTCATCAATTGGTTAGCGGACAACTAGATGTCGATAGACTAGATTATATCCGCCGTGATAGTTTTTTTACCGGTGTAAGTGAAGGAAATATCGGTTCGGCACGCATCATCAAGATGCTGAATGTACAAAACGACCGCCTCGTGGTCGAAGCCAAAGGCATTTATTCTATCGAAAACTTCCTGATGGCCAGACGCTTGATGTATTGGCAGGTATATTTACACAAAACGGCCCTCGCTGCCGAAGAAATGCTGATAAAAACATTGAAGCGCGCCAAATACATTGCCTCACAAGGTCAGAATCTATTTGGTTCTCCGGCTCTAAGCTATTTCATTCATAATGATATTTCAAAAGAAAATTTCAAAGAAGAAGCTCTCCATTATTTCATCGAATTAGATGATAATGATATCTGGAGCGCCCTCAAAGTCTGGATGAATCATTCCGATTTCGTTCTATCCACACTCAGTAAGTGCATGGTGAACCGGAATCTTTTCAAGATAGAAATCTCCCAGGAAGCTTTTGAAGAAGATAAGGTATTCGGTATGATGAGAAATTTCTCCAAACAATTCAATATCAGCATGGAAGATGCATCTTTCTTCATTTCATCCTCCAGTATTTCTTCCAACATGTACAACGAATCCGACGATAGTATCGACATTTTATACAACACAGGAACTATCAAAAACATATCAGAAGCATCCGATATGCTCAATATATCCTTATTATCTAAAGAAATAAGAAAGTATTATTGTTGCTTTTTGCGATTTTCAAAATAATTTACGAAATTTGCCCGATAATCAGAGTTAAATACACAGAAATGGAGTTTACCGCACAACAAGTTGCCAACTTTCTTAATGGAAAAGTTGAAGGAAATCCTGATATTATTGTTAATAATTTTTCCAAAATAGAAGAAGGAAAAAACGGAACTCTTACCTTTCTTGCAAATCCGAAATACGAGCAGTATATCTATGATACCAAAGCAAGTGTAGCATTGGTCAATCAGGATTTTAAGCCTGAAAAGCCTCTGCCCGGAACTTTAACTCTTATCAGGGTTCCCAATGCATATGCAGCATTAGCTGTTCTTTTGGATTTAGTTAATCAATCCAAAGGCAATAAAAGAGGTATTGAATCAATGTCATTTGTCAGTGATTCCGCTCAAATCCCTGCTGCTGAAAATGTTTACATCGGAGCTTTCGCATATATCGGCCACAACGTAAGATTAGGAAATAACGTTTCCATATATCCTCATGCCTACATCGGAGATAATGTAAGCATTGCAGACGATACAATTATTTATTCCGGAGTAAAAGTTTATGCAGACTCTGTTATAGGAAAACGTTGTATCATCCATGCCGGAGCAGTGATCGGTTCAGATGGTTTCGGTTTCGCACCGGATGGAGACAAATACAAAAAAATCCCGCAATTAGGGAATGTCATCATCGAAGACGATGTCGAAATAGGAGCTAATACAACCATTGATCGCGCAGTAATGGATTCTACCATCATACATTCCGGAGTAAAACTGGATAATCTCATTCAAATTGCTCACAATGTAGAAGTAGGCGAAAATACCGGAATGGCAGCCCAGGTCGGGATCTCCGGCTCGACAAAAATCGGCAAAAACTGTATGCTGGGCGGACAAGTAGGTTTAGGCGGACATATACGAATCGGTGATCGTGTAAGTATCGGAGCTCAATCCGGTATTATCAGCAATATAGAAGATGGAAAAAGTATCCTCGGTAGTCCGGCTATTGATGTAAAAGGATTCTTCCGTTCCAGCATTATTTTCCCGAAACTTCCCGAAATGTATAAGATGATCAATCAGTTACAAAAAGAAGTTGAAAATTTAAAGAAAGAAATAAACAAATAATTGATAATGGTTAAGCAACAAACACTCAAAGAGAGTTTTTCTTTAGAAGGAAAAGGATTACATACAGGCTTGAATATCAAAATCAAATTCAATCCCGCACCCGAAAACCACGGATACAAAATTAAAAGAATAGACCTCGAAGGAGAACCGGTCATCGATGCACTGGCAGAAAATGTAACCAATACTCAAAGAGGAACGGTTCTTTCTAAACATGGAGCAAAAGTCAGTACGGTAGAACATGCAATAGCCGCTCTATATGGTTGTGGAATAGACAATTGCTTAATAGAAGTCAACGCTCCTGAATTTCCTATTTTAAATGGCAGCGCTATCCTTTATGTAGAAGCAATAGAAAAAGCCGGAACTGTTGAACAAAACGCTCCGAGAGATTACTATATTGTTAAACAAAAAATTGAAGTCAAAGACGAAGAAACCGGTTCCTCTATCGTCATTTTACCCGACGATAAATTCTGTATCAACACATTGATATCCTTTGATTCAGCTATTCTCGATAATCAATATGCTTCACTCGAAGATTTATCCGATTTCAAAAAAGAAATCGCTGCATGCCGTACTTTTGTTTTTGTCAGAGAGATCGAACCTCTTCTGCAAAATGATTTGATCAAAGGTGGTGATTTCGACAATGCCATTGTAATCTACGAAAGACAAATTGATCAGGAAAAATTTGATCGACTGGCTGATACAATGGGAGTTCCCCATAAAGATGCAACTCAATTAGGTTACATTATGAATAACCCTTTGGTATTTCCGAATGAACCCGCCCGTCATAAACTTTTAGATATTCTTGGAGATATCGCCTTGATCGGAAAACCAATCAAAGGACGTATCATCGCCACACGGCCAGGCCATAAAATCAATAATCAACTGGCCCGTTTAATAAGAAAAGATATTAAGCAAAACGAAGTACAAGCTCCCATATACAATCCCAATGTTGCTCCTTTAATGGATATCAACAGGATCAAACAACTACTTCCTCACCGTTTTCCGTTTTTATTGGTGGAAAAAATCATTGAAATCGGAGGAAAACACATTGTAGGATTAAAAAATGTATCGGTCAACGAACCTTTCTTTCAGGGACATTTTCCTGAAGAACCTGTAATGCCCGGAGTTTTACTGGTTGAAACAATGGCACAAACCGGCGGATTACTTATATTGAATCAGGTAGATGAGCCTCAACGCTATTCTACATATTTCATGAAAATCGACAATGTGAAATTCCGCCAAAAAGTTGTTCCGGGCGATACTGTTTTTTTCAGATTAGAATTGATAACCGAAGTACGTCGTGGAATTGCCAATATGAAAGGCTACGCATTTGTTGGCGAAAAAATAGTTTGCGAGGCAGAATTCATGGCTCAGATAGTAAAAAACAAATAGATAAAATACACCCACACATGATTCATCAATTAGCGCTTGTAGATCCTGGAGCAGTCATCGGAAAAAATACCCGTGTCGATGCTTTTGCCGTAATAAGTAAAAATGTTGTGATTGGAGATAATTGTCATATACAGTCACATGCTGTCATCATGGACGGAGCCCGTATCGGAAACAATTGCACCATTTTTCCGGGAGCAGTTATTGCCGGAATTCCACAGGATCTAAAATTCAAAGGAGAAGATTCGATTGCTGAAATCGGAAATAATACCACCATCAGAGAATGCGTTACTATCAACAGGGGAACCATAGCCAAAGGTAAAACTTCGATAGGCAATAACTGCCTGATTATGGCTTATTCACATGTTGCTCACGATTGCGAAGTAAAAGACAATGTTATTATCGGAAATGCATCTCAACTAGCCGGAGAAGTTGAAGTCGATAACTGGGCTATACTCAGCGGATCTGTCCTGGTGCATCAATTTTCCAGAATCGGATCACATGCAATGGTACAAGGCGGCTCCCGCTTAAGCAAAGACATTCCTCCTTATATTACCGCCGGCCGTGAACCAATCTCGTATGCAGGAATCAATGTCGTGGGGCTCAGAAGAAGAGGATATACCAACGAGCAAATCGTTAACATACAAGAAATCTATCGTATCATATACCAGGCAGGATATAACAATACAACTGCCATAAAAAAAGTTGAAATGGAAGTTCCTGATTCCGAAGAAAAGGAAGTTATCATTTCATTTATAAAAAATTCCCAAAGAGGAATTGTTAGAGGAAATATGGATTAATACTAAAAAACTATGATTTACAAATTCTTATTATTATCAGATGAAATTGAAGACTTCAGAAGAGAAATCACAATTGACTCCGATGCTACATTTTTTGATCTTCATAACGCAATACTCGATTCTGTAAATTATACAAAAGATCAGATGACTTCTTTTTTCACTTGTGACGAAGATTGGAGTAAATTAACAGAAGTCACTCTAATCGAAATGGATACAAGTTCTGAAGAAGACAGCTATGTAATGGACAAAACCAAACTTAGCGAGCTGTTGGATGAAGAAAAACAAAAATTAATATATGTTTTCGATTATCTTTCGGAAAGAGTTTTCTTCATGGAATTGAAAGAAATTATTCCCGGAAAGAATCAAAAACAGGCAGTCTGCACTAAATCAACAGGAGAAGCTCCCAAACAAGTAAGTTCTATTGACGATTTGGATAAATCATCATTCAGAGATTCGGATATTGAAGAAAATTTCTACGGTGATGAAGATTTCGATATGGATGAGTTAGATAAAGATGGATTCGATGGTTTTTCGGAAGAAAATTCAAATCCATATGATGACAATTATTGATCGGTGAAGTCCCTTATTGTTTTATTAGGACCGACTGGGGTTGGAAAAACTGAATTAAGCCTTACAATCGCCGAACATTACGAATCTCCTATTATATCCTGCGACTCTCGTCAAATATATAAAAGGATTCCGGTTGGTACGGCAGCTCCGACCCCGGAACAATTGTCGCGAATAAAACATTATTTTATAGAAATCTTAGAATTAACCGATTACTTTAGCGCCAGCCGTTTCGAAGAAGAAACAATTTCCTTGCTCTCCACACTTTATCAAGCAAAAGATACCATTGTTATGACTGGCGGATCAATGATGTATATTGATGCCATTTGCAAAGGAATAGACGAAATTCCCACAATTGACGAAAAGCTCAGGAGAGATCTATTCGACCAATATCAACAGGAAGGAATCGATCCCATTCGTAATCAATTGAAGATATTGGATCCTGATTTTTATCGTCAGGTAGATCTGAAAAACCACAAACGAGTTATACATGCTTTGGAAATCTGCCTGATGACAGGCAAGCCTTATTCTTCATTAAGAACCAATTCTATCAAAAAGCGTCCTTTCAATATCATCAAAATCGGTCTTAAAAGAGACAGAGAAGAATTATATTCCCTCATCAATCAAAGAGTCGATCTGATGATGAAACAAGGATTATTGGATGAAGCCAAACAAGTTTATCACCTCCGGAATCTTAATTCATTGAATACAGTAGGTTACAAAGAACTTTTCAAATATTTCGACGGAGAATGGACGCTGGATTTTGCCATCGAAAAAATCAAACAAAACAGCCGGATTTATTCCAGGAAACAGATGACTTGGTTTAAGAAAGACACTGAAATGCAATGGTTTCATCCTTCACAAGCGAAAGAAATAATGGAGTATTTAAACAAAATGATTTAAATATTTTGTAGCTATAACTTTTATCTTTAATTTTGTTTTCATCAATCAAAACATTCAATGCTATGATTCCTACTAAAGCAAATAAAAAAATACATTCCACTTTAGAATCCACAACTAACATGGAAAAGAATAAAGTGCAGGATAAACAATCTCCTCCTGAAGGTTATATGACTGGGGATGAATTTGGCAAAGCGTACCGGGAACAAATCACAAAATTCTACAAAGAAAATGGTTTATTATAGTTCTCAATCACTTACAGATCTATTACACATTGGTATAGGTCTTTCTTCCTGGCCAAAACATTATCTTGAATATGATCACGTTTTGTGATATGAAACAGATATCCGGAATGAATGTGATATTATTGAAAGGAAATCCCATCACGAAAAAACTTCGTATAAAGTCCATAAAAAATATGGGAACTACATTCATCGATACAAACGCAATTCCCATACAATCTGGTATATTATTTACAACATTGATGATTTACAAAATATCAGGATCGAAAAAATTATGAATAATCACCTGACCACTAAAGAATAAATCATAACGTTATCTTCATCCCATTATAAAAATCCAATATTTTAGTCCGGAAAATATATTCATATTTTGCTTGTATCTGCTCGGACTGACTTTGAACCAATTTTGTTTTAGCTTCATTAAATTCAAAGACAGTTGATTTTCCGGCTTCATAACGTTCCTGAGCATATTTGAAAGAAAGTTGAGAAGCATCAACAGCTTTCTCTGAAGAAATGTATTTATCTTGTGCCCCTGTTGCATTGTAGTAAGCAGTCTGGATTTCTTTATACAATGCTTTTTTGGTATTATCCAGGTTCAATTGTTGATTTTGAATATTTAATCTGGCGCTTTTTACCTGATTTCTCACCTGGAAACGATTGAAAATTGGAATGCTGAGACTCAGCCCGATCACCTCACCTGCATTATCTTTGAATTGATCGGAAAAAGATGGATTATGATATACTTCTCCGTTAGACAATTCTTTCCCTTCCATCGAATAATTATAAAAATAACCGTTATTGTAGCTCAAATCCAAATTTAACTTAGGATAATATCCTGATTGAGCAATATTCAAATCAGCTTTACTGCTTTCCAGAAGTATTTCCTGTTCTTTAATTGCCGGTTTAAAAGTGATCGCATTTTTATATATATTATCGGGATGAATAATACTTTGCATGTTATTCTCCACCACATTCGTGATATTAGGTTCCACTACATCAAAATTAGTAACAGATTGCAACTCCAGAGACTGGGCCAGATCAAGCAATGCAAGTTGCAGGTTGTTTTTAGCCTGCGTAACATTAACCTCATCTTTTGCAACCTGAGCTTTGATGTCATATAATTGGGAAAGAGGAGATTTACCGACATCAACCAATTGCTCTGTACGTTTTACCTGATCTTTCGATAATTGTAATTGTTCTTCATTTACTCTCAAAATTTCCTTATTGAACAAAACCTGCAGATACAAAGAAGCCACATTGATCGACATGTCTTCTTTGGCTTTCGACAGACTGTAGGTTGCTGCTTCCAGATCAAGTGTAGTTTTTTTGATTTCATTATTGATACGAAACCCTGTGAAGATAGGCGTCGAACTTTGAATGTTCAAACGAGAATTGGAAGTTTGCTGATTCTCATAAATACCTGTTTCATTATTATTCGAACGGCCGAAACTCCAATTCTGTCCCATACCGGCATTCAAATCCGGAAGCCGACTCATTTTCGCAGTATTTACCCTTATTTCAGCATCCTGCCGTTGAATTTCTTTTTGCTTGATATTGATATTATTCTGAATGGCATAATTAATACACTCTTCCAAACTCCACTTTTTAAATGTATTCTGAGCTTGCAGGGTAAAACTCACAAAACTCAGGATTGCAAATATCCAATATGTTTTTTTCATCATACTATTATTTTTTCTTTTCATCTTCTTTTTTAGCTTTCGGATCAATAGCATTTCCCCTGATTTTATCTGTTACAGTGATACCTTCCTTTATTTCAATCTTGATTCCATCGGAAAGGCCGACTTTTACATTTCGTTTTTCAAAGACCTGTTCCGGCTTTTCTTCTTTCAACACATAAACAAAAGCTGAATCGTTGCTGAATTCGACAGAACTTTCAGGAATAGCCAATACATTGACAGCCTTATCCAACACAATTTCGGCATTGGCGCTATAACCGGCACGAATATAAACTCCTTCCGGAATTTTTGCAGCAGCTTTGATTTCGAATAAAATGGCTCCGTTTTCATCCACTCCTTTAGGAGAAACATATTCCAGAGTAGCATCAAATTTCCGGTTATTCAAAGCGCCGATTGTCAGGGTGATGGGTATTCCTTCTTTCACTTTTCCTACTTCAGTTTCGTCTACCTTTCCACGGAATATAATATCTCCCATGTTGGCAACGGAAGCAATTGTTGTTCCATCATTAAATGTATTAGCCTGAATCACAGAGTTTCCCGCTTTGATCGGAACGTCCAGAATTGTTCCATCTATGGTTGAACGTATTTGCGTGTTACTCAATTGGGCAAATTTTTTGGAAATACCGTTTTTCACGATATCCAAAGCGTCTTGTGAGTTTTCTTTTTCTTCTTTTGCTTTTTTATAGCTGGCTTCCGTTACTTCAAAATCTCCTTTTGAAATTACACCATTATTGAATAATCGTAGTTGGCGTTCATATTCCAGCTTAGCTTGTTCCAAATTAATATTTGCGACCTTCAAACGGGATTCGGCAGAATTCAACTGTCCCATTTCAGGAATTACTTTCACTTTGGCGATAACTTCCCCGGCTTTGATCATTTGTCCGGCTTCTTTCAATACTTCCGAGACAATACCTGATATTTGAGGCTTGATCAGGATTTCATCTCTCGGTTCAATTTTTCCGGTCGCTACCGATTTATTTTCAATCGTATCTTTTTCCGGAGTAACAATTTCATACATAGTTATTTCAGGACGAGATTTCGACCAAAGGAAATAAAAAGTTCCCAATACAATCAACCCGATGAAAGAAAACAAGATAATTTTGCCAACTTTTCCCATAATATTTTTTATTATTTGTTATTTTTTTATTCTTCCCTGATAGCGTCGATTGCTTTGATTTGCAATGCACGCCAAGCCGGAATGGCTCCGGCAATTATACCACTGAATAATAATATAATTAATGACACTATTGCGACATTGAAAGGTACTATCGGATTCATAAAAAATGTATTGTCATCCGCAGGTGCAGATTCCAATCCCGAATTTACCATTCCTAAGACCGCAACCCCAAAACACAAACCTAGTATTCCGGACAAAGAGGTCAAAAGTAAACTTTCCGATATGATTTGTTTCAGGATTGTGAGAGGTTTTGCACCTAAAGCACGCCGTACTCCAATTTCCTTTGTTCGTTCTTTTACAGTTACCAGCATAATATTACTCACACCGATAATTCCGGCAAATAAAGTTCCGATTCCTACAATCCAGATCAAAATTCCAATTCCTAAAAACAGATAATCAAAAATTTTGAATTGCTTTTCCAGGTTAAAGGATCCAACGGCTTGTGTATCAGTAGGCGAAACATCATTTTGCGACCGTAATATTTTTGCAATGTCTAGTTCCAGATCTTCGGCAGAATAGCCTTTTTTAGCCGACGCCCCCATGAAATGAACAATATCTCCCTGATTGTTAATTTGTTGCATTGTTGAAAACGGAATAACCACAGATTCTTCCGATTTTCCTCCGATACTTATTCTCGATATACCGCTTGCAACACCAACTACCTGATAATAAATACCATTAACGCGAATATATTCTCCCAACGGATTTTCATTTTTAGCAAAAAGTTCATCATATACTTTAGTCCCGATTACACAAACTTTTCTTTTCTGCCGCATATCGACATCATTAATAAAGCGACCGAATTTCATCCGTTGTTGTTCTATTCTCGCATAATCAGGTTGCAACCCACGAACACCAAAAGTACCGGCTTTGTCATTTCTGGCAACATTATTGGCTGACCTTGCTCCCCAAAGCATGGGAGAAATAAATTCCAATCCGGGAACATTCCGTTTAATGGCTTCAATGTCTTTATTGTGAATATCCCATCTTCGTCCTTTTCTGAATCCTTTGTAGGCTTCATTTGTTGTCGATGAATAGAGAAAACAGGAATTTGTGGCAAATCCATCGACTCCTTTCATCATGCCGTTTTGAAGTCCTTTTCCGGCTCCAAGCATGATTATTAACATAAATATTCCCCAAAAAATGCCAAAACCCGTCAAAACACTCCTTGATTTATTCCGGGTGATAGTGATCCATATTTCCTGAAAATGATCTAAATCAAACATAATCCTTCATTTTATTCGGCTCTCATCGCTTCAACTGCCGTTATTTTTACCGCTTTGCGGGCCGGAAAATATCCGGCCAAAACTCCGGCAACAACCAGAAGAGCGGTTGCTCCGAAAGCAATACTCAAATCAACAGTGGGATTTTTGAAAATAGAAAAATCATCTCCTCCGCTGGCTTGAGCTCCTTCTGCCGCCATTTCCATAAAATAATTGACAGCTTCACTTATACTGATTCCAAATACCATACCTATATATCCAAAAATGGAGGTTATAAGAATGGATTCCATCAAAATAAGAGACAAAATCGAAGATGGTTTAGCACCCAATGCTTTACGGATTCCAAATTCTTTTGTTCTTTCCCTGACTGTGATGAGCATAATATTACTTACTCCGACTATACCTGCAATGAGTGTAAATATCCCTATAACCAAAACAAAAAGGTTAATTCCGTTGAAAATACCCATTGTTTGTATATATTCTTCCAATGTATTCCAGATTCCGATGGCTCTTTGATCTTCGGGATTAAAATCATGAAGGGCTCCGAATTTTTCCCTTAAAGAAACCTCGAATGCTTCATTTTCTTCGACTGTTTCCAGTCCGTTAACTGTAAAAGCCAATGAGCCTATCCCCCACCCTCCGCTGAAAAGTTGTTGTGCGGTTGTAAAGGGAATATAAGCTCGTTTTTCATCTCCCCAATCGCTACCTTCGTATATGCCGATTACTTTGAAATTCAAACCGTTAGCCGTAATTATCTTTCCTATGGGATCTTCTTTCTTAAACAGAATCTCGTGAAGGCGCTTGTTAATTACAGCCACTTTTCGCCGTTCTTTCATATCTATATCATTGATAAAACGGCCTTTGCCTTCTTTTACCTTGATTCCGGCTATTTGACTTTGGATAGGATATACGCCTTGAAATTGGCAATCGGAATATTCATAGCCATAAGAAGCCTTTGTATCGGTAGATATGCTTGCCGATAAATTTTCAGCTTCTTTGACATGTTTATCAATCATATCAAAATCTTTCTGATCAAATCTTATCCTACGGTTCGATGGATTTCCGTTATATGGCATGGAAGTTCTTCGCGGCCATATCTCAATGCTATTTTTTGCCCTGTCGCCAAAATTAGACATTACCCCATTCTTCAAGCCATTACCGGATGCCAAAAGAATAATCAACATGAATATACCCCAGGCAACAGAAAAACCCGTAAGGAAAGTACGAAGTTTATTCTTTTTGATTGTATGAAAAATTTCTATTACGTTATCGAAATCGAACATATAGTGAATAGTAAATAGTGAATAGTGAATGGTGAAATGGTGAATAAAAAATACTATTCACAACTCACCATACACTATTTCACCGGGTTTCGATAGATTCTATAATTCCGTCTCTCAAGCGGATAATTTTATCAGTAGCTTCAGCCACAGCTTGTTCGTGTGTAACAATGATCATCGTCATACCTGTTTTATTTACATCGCGGAGAATTTGCATCACTTCTTTAGAGGTCTTGCTATCCAAAGCTCCCGTAGGTTCATCTGCCAAAATAATCTGAGGATTGGCAATCAAAGCCCGTGCAATGGCCACACGTTGTTTTTGTCCTCCGGAAAGCTCATTAGGCATATGTTCCGCCCATTCTTTCAAACCAAGTTTATCGAGATATTCAACAGCCAATATGTTTCTTTTTTTTCTGTTGACTCCCTGATAATAAAGAGGTAATGCCACATTTTCCATAGCATTTTTAAAAGTAATGAGGTTGAAAGATTGAAAAATAAATCCGATCATTTTGTTACGAAGTTCGGCAGCTCTGGTTTCACTCAGATCCCTGATAAGAATTTCATTCAAGCTGTATTCGCCTGTATCATAAGTATCTAAAATTCCGAGAATATTCAGCATTGTCGATTTTCCCGATCCGGATGCTCCCATGATCGAGACCATTTCACCTTTCTCAATATTTAGATTAATCCCCTTTAATACATGAAGCGGAGCTCCATTGTGATAGGTCTTATTAATTCCAGCAAGTTTTATCATTATTATATTTTATTACACGTCTTTTATGACTTATTTTTCCCTGATCCGGTTACAAAAAATAAATACTTTTTTCAAAAAATAATTTCGCACAAAGTTGGATAATATTTTAACATATAAGTTTTGCAAATAGTTAATTGATTATGAATATTAGTTAATTATTAATAATCGGGAATAACTTTATTTTTCAAAAATCTTCATGTATATTTGCTATGGATAATTATTCATGTACATTCTTATGCTTAAGAACATTTTTTATATTCTTTGTTTTCTTCTCCTTTCGTTAACCGCATCCGGACAACCTGTGTGTTATTTTGAGCATTACGGAGTTGAAAACGGTTTGTCCCAGCACACTGTAATGGATATTTTGCAGGATAAAAAAGGCTTCATGTGGTTCTCAACCTGGAATGGATTTAATAAATTCGACGGATATGAGTTTACGAACTATATCACGCTTCCTGGCGATGAATATTATATTAAAAACAACCGTATTGATAAAATTTATGAAGATAAATACGGTTACATCTGGCTATATTCTTATGACAGGGAAGCCCACCGTTTCGATCCGAAAACAGAAAAATACATGGGATTGAAATCCCTGAGTGAGTTCAAAGATTTTAACTTTTCGGCATCTAAAATTGTACCGACACCTTCCGGGAAAGTTTGGTTACTTTCTGACGGGATGGGTTGTGTCTGTATCATGGATTCGACATTCGCCGTTCAGACTTATAATATTGACAATGAAAGATTAAGTGGAAAAACGGTTTATTCTGTCTGGGAAGACTCTAAGAAAAACTCCTGGATATTAACCGACAATGGTTTAGCATTAGTTCCGGCAAACGAAACCGACACGAAAAAGTTTTTCGGAGAAATACAAAAAAAGAACAAACTACAAGTAGTACAACCCTTTTTCTCCGTCCTGGAGTTAGATAAAGAAATCTGGTTCGGGTCCGATAAAGGCCGTATCTGGAAATACCAAAAACAGAAAGGTCATTTTGATTTATTTGAAATAAATGCAACATCTCCTATCATAGAAATAAAAAAATTATCTCCCAATCAAATTTTGATTGTCACTTCCCAAGATGGTTTTTTCATTTTCAATGAACAAACAGGAAAAACAGATGCATACAATGCCAATAATCTTCCGGATATGAAGACTTCTCAAATTTTATCTTCATATGTTGATAAATTCCAGAAAATCTGGTTTCACCTCCCCGTTAAAGGTGTCGCTAAATTCGATCCGCTAACCGGTGAGATGAAGCATTTTACCGTAAAAACAGAAGATGTCAGCAACAAAGTCTTTCCTCCTAATTTTTTTATTTTCGAAGATCAGAAAAAGCGATTGTGGGTACATCCTGACGGAGGTGGATTTTCTTTGTATGACCGTGAAAAAGATATTTTACTCCCATTCTATGATGAACCCGGATCTCCCGGTTGGAGATTTTCAAACATGATGCACGCCGCCTTTTCCGATAAACAAGGAAATTTATGGTTGTGCAGTCGTTCCAATGGACTTGAAAAAATTATTTTCGAAAATGATTATTTTCAAACCATGTATTTGAATCAAAATACACATTCAACCGTATCAAACAATGTAAGAGCAATCTTTGAAGATGCCGACAAAAATATGTGGATATCTTCAAAAGATGGTTATATCAGGGTTTATGATAATGAACGTAAACTTCTGGGATATGTTTGTGAAGACGGACGTATCGGAAACCAGACTCCTTTGAAAGGCATTGCATACTGTATCACACAGGATAAACAAAAAAATATGTGGATCGCAACCAAGGGAGAGGGAATCTACAGAGCAGTAAAAAACAGTTCGGGTCAAGATTTATCTTTTCAAATAACCCATTACAGGAATGATCCCGGAGATATTTACAGTCTAAGCAACGATGATGTTTATACCATTTTTCAAGACAGAAAAGGGCGCATTTGGATAGGCACCTATGGCGGCGGACTTAATTTGATCGAAAATACGGATAAAGGAAAAATCCGTTTTATCAATCACCGGAATAAATTAAAAAATTACCCCATTGAATCAGGTTATCAGGTACGAGTCGTAGATGAAGATAAATTCGGAAATATCTGTGTCGGCACCACCATCGGATTGATCATGTTTTCTCCCGATTTCGAATCGGCAGAGGATATCCAATACAAAAGATTTTCAAGAACCTCAGGCGAAAAAGAAAGTTTAAGTGCAAACGATATTTTCTACGTCTGCACAACCAAAAAAGGAGAAACATTCCTGGCCACCTATGGCGGAGGAATTAACAAAATAGAAGAAACCGATGAAAATGGATTTCCACTCCAATTTAAAGCATATACCAAAGCCAACGGACTTCCATCCAATGTTATTCTCTCCATGATGGAAGACGATGAAGGCAGCATCTGGATCGCTTCCGAAAACAATTTATCAAGATTCAATCCAGATAAAGAAATTTTTGAAACATTCGGAGATATTAAACGATTGATGCATGGACAAACATTTTCAGAAGCATCTATCTGTTACTCACATTTAGGAAAAATGATTTTCGGATTATCCAAAGGCATCATTTCTTTTGATCTGAAACAAATAAGGCACAATGTTTCAACACCTCCCATGGCTTTGGTACAATTCCGGCTATTCAATAAATTAGTCCCTATAGGAGAAAAATCATCTCCATTAAAGCAACATATCGATTATACAAAAAGTCTGATTTTAACACATAAGCAAAATTTCTTCAGTATTGAATATGCAGCTTTAGATTATACCGATCCCGAAGATATTTTATATGCATATAAATTAGATGGCTTTGACGAAGACTGGGTATATGTACAAAAACAAAGAATTGCTAATTACACAAACTTACCCAAAGGTAAATATACTTTCCGTGTAAAATCAACCAATAGTGACGGGGTGTGGGTTGACAACGAGCGTACATTGTCTATTGAAGTTTTGCCATCATTTTGGGAAACTACTTGGGCTTACTTCCTGTATCTCATTGCATTTGTATTGCTGGTACTGGTATCTGTCCGTATTCTGTTTGTCATTTATCGTTTGAAAGACAAGGTGGAACTGGAACACGAGCAGGCAGAAATGAAACTTCGCTTTTTTACCGATATTTCTCATGAAATACGTACACCACTGACAATGGTAGTTTCTCCTATCGAATACATGCTACACGATCAAAATACCCCTCCGGAAATAAAAAAACAACTGAATTTAGTTTCCCAAAATACAAACCGGATGTTGAGAATGGTTAATCAAATCCTGGATCTGAGAAAAATCCAACACCAACAAATGACGATTCAGGAAATTGAAATAAGTCCCTTTGTCAAAGACATTTGCGGTAATTTTGAAAAAACGGCTAGGGATAAAAATATTCATTTTCAGTTTATTGATCAGGCAAAAGACGAAAAAATATGGATCGACAAAGATTTTGTAGAAAAAATAGTGTATAACTTATTATCCAACGCTTTCAAATACACATCTCCGGGAAAATCCATACAAATATCTGTAATCAAAGATAATAATAGCATTTCTATTCAGATAAAAGATGAAGGTGTAGGGATTACAAGAGAAAAGCAAAAATCATTGTTTAATCGTTTTGCTTCATTCAATGAAGACAAAAGTAAACCAAGCTCCGGCATCGGACTTTCAATAGTAAAAGAATTAGCAGAAAAACTTCACGCCAAAGTTTTAGTTGAAAGCGAACCCGATAAAGGCAGTTGTTTTACCATTGTATTTAAGACAGGACTATCTCATTATGATAAAGATACGAACTTCTTACTCGTTCAAAAAGAAAACTCCAAACAAGAAACTACGTCACAAGAAAATGAATCCTATGAAGAACTGGAAGAAAACACAATGGCAACTCCTTCCAAACCAATTGTATTAATCGTTGAAGACGATAATGATTTAAGAAATTTCCTGAAGACAATACTGGCAGCAGATTATAAAGTGTACACCGCAACCGATGGACTCGACGGATACGACAAAGCCTTGGAGCTTGTTCCCGATTTTATAGTCAGTGATATTATGATGCCTCGCATGGATGGAGTTCAATTACTGCAACAAATCAAGACACATGTCAACACCAGTCATATCCCGTTTATTTTACTCACAGCCAAATCTAATATTGAAAGTAAACTGGAAGGATTATCCTATGGAGCAGATGATTATATAACAAAACCATTCAATGTCCCCTATTTCCGGGCAAGAATAGAAAATTTGTTGCAACAACGCCGTCGCCTGCAGGAAATATATAAATCGGAACTTGTACCGGGGCATACGGAATCTATTACCAATATTCCTCAAATTACCTCTTCAGATGAAGCCTTCATGACCAAAATCATGCATGCCATCGAAGAAAATATGAACAATGAAGATTTCTTTGTGGAAGATCTGGTTTCCGTAGCCGGAATGAGCCGTACTGTATTTTTCAGAAAAATAAAAAGTATGACAGGCTTAGCTCCTGTTGAATTCATCCGCGACATTAAAATCAAAAGAGCCGCGCAAATCATCTCGACCGGACAATTCTCTATCAAAGAAACCTCTTACATGGTAGGAATCTCCGATACAAAATATTTCAGCAAATGTTTTAAAAAGAAATATGGAGTAACTCCCGTTGAATATAAAAATCAGGCAAAAAACACCTGATAAGTACTTCAATCAAAAGCAAATTAAGCCTTAAAGCTTAAATTTTAATTGTGACCAATATGAATGTGAATGGTGAAGTTCGCTTTGCTCACCGAGAATAAGCGGAGCGACCTTCACATTTCACCATTCACTTAGGATTAACCCACTTCAGGCCAATTTTGCGTAAATGTAGCATCTCCGATTTTCAATGTTTGGGAAGAAACAACAAAATGAATTGCCATAGGTACCTCACCAACAATATCAATACCCTCCTTATATTCAACAATATAACCATTTTCCCATGTTAATTCTTTCATTTTTGAATCTTCATCATCTTTCTTAAAAGTGATGCTTCCTGTGTTGGGCTTAAATTGTGTAGCCATTTTTTCAATGATGCTTACATCATCGGTAGATTCTACCATGATATGAATTTTACCTCCGTACAGATTAGAAGATGGTCGACCTTTGGAATCAACTTCTCTCTCAACTGAATAATTGCATCTGATTACATCAAATTCTTTTCCTTCGAAACTTAAATTTGCTCTGAATGACATATCTGTAAAATTTAAATGATTAGTAATAATTGATTTCCCGAATGATTTACTTCGGCCATTTTTGTTCTACTTCTACGCCTTCCATTTTCATTTTTTGAGCAGAAATAACGAAATTGATCTTCATTGGTTCACGGCCAACAACATCTAAAGCTTCGGTATATTTGATTACATAACCGTTTTCCCATGACAGTTCTTTCATTTTTGAATCTTCATCCCCCTTGTAAAAGGTAATTGTACCCGAATTAGGTTTGAATTGATTAACCATTTGCGCAATGATTGTGGTATCCTCTGTAGATTCCACTTCCAGATTGATAGTACCTCCATAAACATTTGATGACGGACGTCCTTTTAAATCTACATCACGGTGGAAAGAATAATTACATTGAAGGATATCATATTCCTTTCCTTCAAATTTTAAACTAGTTCTAAATGCCATAATTTAAAAAAATTAATTGTTTAATAAAAAATATTCTATAGAATAATTGCCGAAAATTATTTATTATTTTTGCAATATCAAAATATTTTTAAATTATTTTTAATAACTTATATACTGTAATTATTTAATTTATTGATTATAAATAAATTAAAAATATAAATAAATTTGATAAAAATATTTTGATAAATAATTTGCACATTATACAATTTTATTCTGTACATTTGGAGCCAAAATAACTATTTGACTATTTAATTATTTTAAAAGTATATGGTATATATAGAAATATGGAGTATAATTACTAGATATTACATAAATTAAAAATCATAAAATAGAATTGTAATGTAATTTTTAAATATTATTCAATAAAAAATAAACATTAATATATGCATTTCTTGAACTTAAATGAATCCGTAAAAACAGCTATCCGAATAGCTCAATCAATAGCCGGAGAGTATGGAAACGAATGTTTCACTCCATCCCATCTACTCAAAGGATTACTTCATAAAGAAGTTGGTATTCAAAGTTTTATACTTTTTTTAGGAAAAGAAATTTCATACTTTGAAGAATGGGCGGAAGTACGAATTGATGATTGTCCAAAAACCGGTTCTACAGGCGAAATCAACGGTGATGACAACATCTCTAAAGTGTTCGAAGAAGCCGATAATGCCCGATTAAAACTAGGACTCCTTGAAATCAATCCTGTATGTGTGTTGGCCGCTCTGGCAAAACCCGGAATCGGATTCACATCCAATCAACTCAAATCTTTTCCTATACGGGAAAATGAAATTTTCAACCTTTATTCCAAAAGCGAAGAAGTAATGAACAATATCATTCCGCAAATGCACGAAACTCCCGAAACCAAAGGAATGACTGCTTTACATAAATATTGCATTGACAAAATAGCAATGGCTATTGATTTAAAAATCAGCGATGTAGTTAACAGAGAAAAAGAAATCCGGATGATGATCGAGATTCTCGGCCGCCATAGCAAACCCAACGTAATGATAATAGGAGATGCTGGAGTCGGTAAAACGGCACTGGTAGATGGGTTAACCAGAAGAATTGTCGACAAAAACACACCCTCATACTTGGAAAAAACAAGTGTATATGAACTGAATACCGGAAACTTGATCGCCGGCGCTACCTACAAAGGTGAAATTGAAGACCGTTTGAAAAATCTGATAAAAGAAATCCGCACACTTGATCGTGCTATTCTATTCATCGATGAAATACATATTTTATTAGATGCAAAACAAGGAAATGCCGGAGCCGCCAATATCCTGAAAGCAGAAATGTCACGCGGAGATTTAACCATCATCGGAGCCACAACCATTGATGAATATCGCAAACTGATAGAACCTGATCATGCATTCAATCGCAGATTCGAAATATTGCAAATAGAAGAGCCGGAAATTAATTCTGCCATCCTGATGGTAGATTCGGTCATCAATAAATACTCAGATTACCACAAATTGAAAGTATCTGAAAATGCGGTTTCAGAATGTGTTCGACTGGCTAAAAGATACACCAAAGACCGAAAACTTCCGGACTCTGCCATCGACTTATTAGACAGAACCATGTCTGCAAGCAAAATGATCAATGAAACAGCAGCAAAAGATATTCTATTCCTCACAAAACAATTGGCTGAAATTGAAGAAAATAAAGATTTGAAGAAAGACGAACGGTTAAAAAAACTGAGATTTGTATATTTATCAATGCAAAACAAACTCAGTCCCGTGCTTTTAGGAATGATTACCGATGAAACGGATGTTTCGGAAATTGATAATTGTAATGATCTTTTAAATTACTTACATCGGTCATTAAATACTTTGTGTAAATGCACCAAAACAAAGATAGAATTTGTAGGAGCACACGAAATTGCAGCGGTTATTTCAAATAAAACAGGCATCCCTATCGGAAAAATTCAATCTCAGGAAAAAGAACGCCTGTTGAACATGGAAGAAATTCTGAAACGGCGGATAGTCGGGCAAGATCATGCGTTGAAAGCCCTCGTCGATGCAATCCTTGAATCTCGAAGCGGATTGAATAAACAAGAGCAGCCGATCGGCTCATTCTTCTTTTTAGGGCCAACAGGAACAGGCAAAACGGAACTTGCCAAAGCAATGGCCGAAGCCCTTTTCAATGATGAAAAAGCGATGATACGTTTCGATATGTCGGAATTTAAAGAAGAACATTCCGCAGCATTATTATACGGAGCGCCTCCGGGATATGTCGGTTATGAAGAAGGTGGTTTGCTGGTGAATAAAATCCGTCAACAACCCTACACTGTAGTTCTTTTCGATGAAATTGAAAAAGCACACCAATCAGTTTACGATATATTCCTGCAAATCATGGACGAAGGAAAGCTGCACGATCGCTTGGGAAAAGAAGGAGATTTCTCCAATGCCTTGATCATCTTTACTTCCAATATCGGAAGTGAATGGTTGGTTGAACAAATGACTAGCGGCAATATGCCATCAACCACGCAGTTGATGGAGGTGATGAACAGATATTTTCGTCCTGAATTTCTGGCACGTTTATCCGAAATTGTTCCTTTCTCTCCAATCAGTGAAGACATGTTATTGCAAATTTTCGATATTCAATTAAAAGGACTGAATACTGCATTGGAAAAACAAGGCATCGAATTGGAAATCAATAGAAGAACCCGTCGCATACTAGCCAACAAAGGATTTACACCCAAATACGGAGCAAGGCAAATAGCAGGCGTTATACGAAACTATTTGCGACATCCCATTTCCCGATATATTATCGGAGGGGAAGTCTCCAAGGGAAATAAAATTATCGCAAGAATGAATAAATATGAAGAATTAATGTGGAAAATCAAGTAGAAAATATCATCCGGCCCGAACATTTTGCAGATTGCGCTCAGCGGGCGCTTGTTATGTAAGTAGTGGCTCTAAGCCACCGCATTTTTAAGATAAACAATATATTTAATAAATAAAAATGAATTCATTTGAATATAAATCATATCTAAAAATCAATCTTCCAAAACATAATAATATCATAGGACTATCAGAAAACCGCTTTGAATTGACCCATTGTGAATATGATTTTAAACAAACCATCAATAATGTAGGAGAAGTAAATTCCAGAGTAAAAGGTGGGATTATAAATTTAACCATAACTGATTTACCCAGTGATGCATTGATGGCTTGGGTATTTGACCATGCAAAAAAATACAATGGAGAAATTACAATTTTTGACACTGACGGAGAAACGAGAGAACAGGTTTATTTTGAAAAAGCACGTTGTGTAGACTTTAATCTGCAATATAGCGCTACAGAAAAACCTTATCAATCAACAAAATTGATACTAATCGTAGAAAAAATACAAATAGGAAACACCCATTTTGAAAACTTGAAACAATGAATTTCTTCGAACGCATATTAACCGGTCGATTATTTTTCAAAAAGAAAAATACCGAAATCACGGAAGAAAAATTTCCGAAGGCAGTCGTCAAATTCACTTTCATGGATAGAACTTATATACTGGAGTCCTTCGAACTGAACTTCACTCAGGAAATTAATTCGAAAGGACAACCGGGAGGACTTCCTCGCGGAGGAATCATGACCATAACAATGAGTGAAACTCCCGATTACTTCATCAATGAATGGATGTCACGGGAAGAATTATTAAGAGACGGATTGATCCGCATCCTCCCCAACAAAGGAAAAGTTAATGAAGGAGCCGGACTGACAATTTCATTCAAAGACGCTTATTGCATCCGCTATATAAAAAAAATAAACACATTGGAAACCGGATTATTAACAACAATTGTAGTTTCTCCTCGATCAGTTAAGATAGGAAATGAGGAATTTGAAAACCGGTGGAAAAAACAAGAATCTTTATCACATTATATTCGGAGTATTTAATGGTGTGATATTTCAAATAGTGACCGATATGAATGTTTTGGGTGCACGGTACAAGGTACACGGTGCACGGTCGGTTTATCAGATGTAGTGCCTTGTCAGGCGTAAGCAATTCGTGCACCGTGCACCGCGTACCGTGCACCCAAAAATATTCGTATTGATTTCAAACAACACAAAACAATATAATTAACTTTTAGTAATAACTTTAAAATTGAATTATTATGGCAATGTTTGAGTATGGAGTAGGAGGAAATGAAGTCAAAATCGACGCCTCTGAAGCAATAGCCGACATCCCGTTCAACAGAACACTATTGGTAGAAAAACTAACCGCTGAAGATCCCATCAATCCCGAAAAAGCTGAAGGATTGACAACTATTGAAGAAGTATTTCAACATTTCAAACCATCTATTGATGTCGAATTTGAAAATGAAGAAGGCCAGAACATAAAAGAAACTTTTCGTTTTCATACAATAGCCGATTTTTTGGTTAAAAATATGACGCAAAACAGTGCCTTCCTAAAAGATCTGAGCAGTCAGAAAGAATTTTATAACAAAACTATCCGCCAGTTACGCTCAAACAAAATATTGCAGAGAGCCCTTCAAAACGGAGAAACAAAAGCTGCCTTCATTGAAGCCTTACAAGGACTTCTGGATGAACTGAAATCTTATGACACAAAAGAAGCAAATGACCAAACAAACTAAATCTTATTAATATTATGATTCAAAATACAGAATTGCAAGTTGAAAGCGTGTTGGAACAACCAGTTCAACAAACTACAAAATCCCAGAAGTCACAAGAAGCAACTCTAATGAATGCTGTTGAAAAACTGGCAAAATTTGGCGGATTTACTTTCCTGGAATCTTCAGTAGAAGGAGTTCAAAATTTAAATCCGGAACGTAAAGCGCGTAAAAAAATCTTTTTATCTGATGAAACCAAAAAACAAGAACGCAAAGATCTCCAGAAAAAATTAGCCTTATGGATCAATCTGCTTTCCCAATCGGAAGATATTACCAAAATGTTGGATAAATGCAAAGAACGCGAAGAAACCGTATCCAAACTTTTAGATAAAAATTCACTAACAGCTGTAAATACGGTGAAAGAATTAGAACGTTCTTACCGCTCAGTTATGTTATTCTACAAAAACACAGAATCAAACAAGATCAAAAATGCAACAATAGTCAACGCATCACCTGAACAAATCAGAGATTTAGACAACTCACGTTTCATCGATTATATTGCAGCCGAATTCAAACAACACTATGACCGTCTTGATTTACGGGAAAACTATTCATTGATGCTACTTCCCGGTTATCTGGGAAACAACAAAGTACTTGAAAAATGGAGCAAAATTGCCTATGAAAACAAAGTAATGTTGTTCACAGACTTTGCCAACCTGGAAAAACCCGATGACGTGGTAGATATGTTCTTTTCATCCAATCACACCAGTGGAGACCCTTTCAAGGCAAACACATGTATGGCATGTAACTGGCTGGTCGGAAGGGGCAAATACGCAGAAATCGGAGAAACTGAAGATTTGCATGTTTCTCCTGCAGCAGCTTTAGCCGGCAAAGTATATTATACATTGATGTCTCAGGTAACAGCCGGTAAAAAACATGGAAGAATGAATGAAGTGGACGGAGTTGTATTTCCTTTAAAGAAAAGTGAAATCTCCCAGCTGGAAAAGATGGGGCTGATTCCCATGGTCAACGAATTTGGAAAAATTATGGCATTCTCTGCAAAAACATTGTTCAATGGAGACAATCTGGGTTTGCAGACTTACTCTGTCGTACGTGTATTTGATTATGTCACAAAGGTACTGATCGACTTCTTGAATCGCCGTGCATTTGAGAATTGGAGCTCTAAAACTGAAAAAGACCTTCGTATCCAGATTATCAAGTTCCTAGACGGAATACAAGGCGTCGATCGTTTGATTGAAAAATTCAAAATCACACGATTTGAACGTGATCCGACACAAAAAGACAGGATTTATCTTGACCTGCATATCACTCCGTTTTTCCCGGCTAAAAGCTTCGTTATCAAGCTAGACGGAACAAAAGAAGACAACGATGTCGCTTGGGAATCCGAATATGAACAACAAGCAGGATAAGCCTATTTACGCCCTATTCTGCATGTGATTTATTGTGAGCCACTTTACAAAGTGGCTCATCTCATTCTTAATAATAATATTAATATAACATTTTTTTTAAAAATTGTAGTAGAATAATATTTGGTAGAAAATAAATAAGTTATATATTTGCATCTCAATGCTAAGAACAACCTAATTTAAAAAACGATGAAGGAAAATACAAGGGTAAGAATACTCGAAGAAGCTTTTAAGCTTTTCTGTGAGAATACGTATGAGCAAGTGACTGTAACAGATATGGAACGAGCATTGAAGTTGACTCGGGGAGCTATCTTTTACTATGTGAAAAACAAAGAACACCTTTTCAGAGAAATAATCGACAAATATTTATTTGGAGAAACTTCTATGTTAAGACTATTCGAATTTGATGAAAATATTTCACTAATTGAATTTATTAATAAATATGTTCAATGGGTTGAAAATATCAAATCCGAAATGTTCTCTTTAGGAATTACCAACATGAATATGGCTTTATTCAACATTACTCTCTATGGAATACATCATTACCAAGGTTATATGAAAAAAGCTCAAACCTGGCAAGCTGATGAAACCAAAGCATGGGAATCTGTATTAGAAAAAGCCATTCAAAGTGGAGAAATAAAGAAAGATGTAGATGTAAAATCGATTACTGCATTTTTCCAAAACGTATATCAAGGCACATCTTTTGCAGGTATTGCTATCCCCAATGGTATGGATACAGACTTCCTTAGGAAAGAATTCCTTATGATATACAACTTAATAAAAGCATGATTAGTTTGATTTAACCATCAAACAATTAGAACCTGTTTAAATTTTGTGATGGTCAAACACAATTCACCATTTACACTCATAATGAATTTCAATTTAATAATTTAAACAGTTTTCTGATTTATATTATTTAATGCAAATTAATATTATTATCAAATAATGTTAATTTGCATTTTTCTTTTAAAACAAAACCATTACAACTCCCTATTATCTTGTTATTTATAAATAAAAAAAGAAGTTGTCCACCCATGTAAGGACAACTTCTCGAGTAAAATGGAATATTGCTATCTTCCCTTCGGTATTTAAAATTCATCAATAATCTTTATCTTTGTCCCCTTAACATATTAAACCAGGGATACAAAACATAGCACTAAATAACATTTAGTTTATGGTTGAATGTTTAAGGTTTAATCTGGACAGATCTGAGAGCAAAGATTAAAGAAGATAGGAATAAAATTTTTAGATAGAAAGACAATCTATATGTCTTTTTGTCTTTGTCCATCTTTTTGTGTCTTTTATCTTATAAAATTAAACTTTCAACATTAAGCAAACTAATAGTATAAATTACTTTAATGATGTATTTATATAAAATATACTTATTTCTATTTCCAAATAACAATGCAAAAGTATATTAAAAGATAATATGTTGCAAACATTTATGCTGGAAATTTGTATTATAATAACAATTTATATTAATTCTAAATAATATTTTCATGGAAAACTCAAACATACCCTTCAGATTAAAGAAATTAATGCAACATTTCTTTCTTAATCAAGCTCTATTTTGTGAAAAATGCGGAATAGGAGCACCTAATTTTTCAGCAGTATTAAACGGAAGAAGGCCTCTTGGTCATGATGTAGCGAATAGAATCGTATTGGCTTGTGGTGTAGATAAGAGATGGCTCTTGACAGGAGAAGGAGAAATGTTTCCCAAATCTAAAGTGGAAGAACCAACTGATACATATGGAGGTAAATTATTACCGGACGAAAAAGCCAACATCAGTGATACAGTAAAAACACTTGCAGAATCAAACCTGGAACTTACAAGGTCAAATTCAGAATTGATCATTATCATCAAACAAGTAGTTGATGATAATCGGGAACTTGGAAAAAAAATGGAGAATTTGAGAAGTAATAAAAAGTAAAAAGCCTACATTTACAGAAGCTCCCCCCTAAATTCTATGCAAAATGAATATTTTTATTAATTTTGCATATACACGAATATAAATTATGGCGAGGAATACTTCTGAAAACAAGTATAATTTAGGCCTGGCTCTAAGCGGAGGTGGCGCGAAAGGATTCGCTCATCTTGGTGTGATCCGAGCCTTGGAAGAATTCGGATTGGTTCCGGAAATTATATCGGGTACAAGTGCCGGCGCATTAGCCGGGGTTTTTTATGCCGACGGATATTCCCCGGAAGAGATTATTTCCTTTTTTGTAGGAAGAGAATTCAAAGAATTTGCCGAACTACAGGTGCCTAAAGCCGGCATTTTTAACTCCGGAAGATTTCGTAAATTTCTAAAAAAACATCTTCGAGCCAAAACTTTTGAAGAACTTCGCATCCCTTTGATTGT
Source organism: Bacteroidales bacterium (assembly GCA_031553435.1). GTDB lineage: Bacteria > Bacteroidota > Bacteroidia > Bacteroidales > Azobacteroidaceae > JAVBLQ01. The sequence continues at coordinate 28,805 of JAVBLQ010000116.1, forward strand.
TGTAACTACAGATTTAGATGACGGACTGAGTGTATCTTTCACCAAAGGGCCTCTGATAGACCCAATTGTAGCTTCTTGTAGTATCCCTATTATATTCAATCCCGTTTTAATTAATGGCGTGCATTATGTGGATGGAGGACTATTTAAGAATTTTCCCGTGTCCAACATTCGTGGAATATGCAACAAAGTTATCGGAGTCAACGCAGCTCCCTTGATCCCGAAAAAATACAATCAAAATATATTGCATATTGCCGAACGTTCCTATCATTATATGTTTAGGGCAAATTCATTGTTAGACAGGCATCTATGTGATTTATTAATAGAAACCGACGAATTCGCATTTGTCAAAACATTCGATTTGGAAAATCCTCAAAAGGTATATGAACTGGGCTATAATATTGCAAAAAAAACATTATTGAACCTCGTAGAAAAACAAGAATTAAAGGCATTCAAAAACAATAAGCAAAGAAAAATGTTATTATCATGAAATTATCCAAAATTACAATATATATATTTTTACCTTTAATTTTGACCTCAATAAGTGCATTTAAAGGGGATACTAATAAATACGAAAATATGGCACAAAAAAAAATGATTATTTACCAAGTATTTACACGTTTATTTGGAAATGAAAATGCTACTAATAAAGCAAACGGAAACATTGAAGAAAATGGTGTCGGAAAATTTTCTGATTTTACTACTGAAGCATTGAATAGCATAAAATCCATAGGTATTACGCACGTCTGGTTCACAGGTGTAATTGAACATGCTTCAAAAACCGATTATTCTTCGTTCGGATTAAAAAAAGATCATCCTGCCATCGTAAAGGGGAATGCAGGATCTCCTTATGCTATAAAAGATTATTATGATGTTGATCCGGATTTGGCTGATAATGTTCCTGATCGCATGAAAGAATTCGAAGCTTTAATTGACAGGACACATAAAGCCGGCTTGAAAGTAATCATTGATTTTGTTCCCAATCATGTAGCACGCCAGTATCATTCGGTTTCCAAACCCAAAGGAGTGGTAGATCTTGGGGAAAAAGACGATATAAATACAACATTTTCACCCAATAATAATTTTTATTATATGCCCGGTCAATCACTGGAACTTGTAGATTTTGAATATATTGATGAAAATGGATATGTTGAAAATCCGGCAAAAGTAACAGGAAACGATTGTTTTACGGCAACTCCCAAAGTAACCGATTGGTATGAAACCATCAAGTTAAATTACGGAGTCGATTATCTCAACGGCAGGTCCAAACATTTCGATCCGATTCCTGATACATGGAATAAAATGAAGGATATTTTACTGTTTTGGGCTGCCAAAAACGTAGATGGCTTCCGTTGTGATATGGCAGAAATGGTTCCTGTTGAATTCTGGGCATGGGCAATCCCTCAAATCAAATCCCAATATCCATCAATAGATTTCATTGCTGAAATATATAATCCGCAAGAATATCGTAATTATATATTTACAGGAAATTTTGATTACTTGTATGATAAAGTAGGACTGTATGACACAATCCGTTCCGTTATCTCCGGGAATACTTCTGCCAAAGCGATTACACATTGTTGGCAACCTTTGGAAGGAATACAGGATAAAATGTTGAATTTCATGGAGAATCATGATGAACAACGTATTGCATCTGATTTTTTTGCAGGAAATCCCTGGAAAGGCGTACCGGGAATGATTGTTTCCGCCACGATGAACATAAATCCTGTGATGATATACTTCGGACAGGAATTGGGAGAGCCGGGCATGGACAACGAAGGATACAGCGGACGTGACGGACGAACTACTATCTTCGATTACTGGAGCGTAGAAAGCATTAGAAACTGGAAAAATAAAGGAAAATTTGATACCAGATTACTTTCAGACGACCAAAAAAATTTAAGAGAATTTTACACTAAATTATTGAAACTTTGTAATACCGAAAAAGCTGTTTACAAAGGTATTTTCTTTGATTTAATGTATGCAAATATAGACAGTCCCGATTTTAATGCAGAAAAACAATATACATTCCTGCGCCAATCAGACAATGAAGTTTTATTGATTGTAGTAAATTTTGATGATCATGATTCGGAAATTGCTATCAATATTCCATTTCATGCGTTCGAATATATGCAGATCAATCCGAAACAAAAAATATCGGGAACTGACTTACTCTCAGGAGAAATCATCTCTTCAATATTGACATCTGAAACGCCTATTCATTTAAAAATTAAAGCAAATTCAGGAAGAATTATAAAATATCAAGTCAAACCCTGATGTATGCACAAATATTTAATTTATCTTTGCGTCGAAAATAATCATCATTAAATTCTTCACAATTTTATTATGAACGGCAACATTCCTTTTAAAGTTTTTTCAGGAACAAATTCAACTTATCTTGCTGATAAAATTTGCACTAGTTTAGGCTGTAAACTTGGCAGTATGAAGATTGAACATTTTGCGGACGGAGAATTTTCCGTATCCTATGAAGAATCAATCAGAGGCAGTTATGTCTTTCTAATCCAATCCACATTCCCGAATGCAGATAATTTGATGGAGCTTTTATTGATGATTGATGCGGCTAAAAGGGCATCCGCAAAATCAATCGTAGCTGTGATTCCGTATTTCGGTTGGGCGCGTCAGGACAGAAAAGACAAACCCCGTGTATCAATCGCTGCAAAATTAATTGCAGATTTATTAAGCACAGCGGGAATCAACAGATTGATAACAATGGATTTACATGCAGATCAAATACAAGGTTTTTTCAATGTACCGGTTGATCATCTGTATGCTTCGTCAGTATTCCTGGAGTATGTCAAATCCCTGGATCTTCCCAATCTTGTAATTGCGACACCTGATGTGGGTGGAACCAAACGGGCAAGCGCTTATTCCAAATACTTGAATGTACCAATGGTTATTTGCTATAAATTACGAAAAAAAGCGAATGAAATTTCAGAAATGAAAGTAATCGGAGATGTTAAAGGAATGGATGTTTTGCTTCTGGATGACATCGTAGATACGGCCGGAACAATAACTAAAGCTGCAGATTTGATGATGGAAGAAGGAGCTAATTCGGTTCGCGCTATCGCCAGCCATGCGGTAATGTCTGATCCCGCCTCTCACAGGGTAGATCAATCTGCTTTGTGCGAGATAATTTTCACAGACAGTATTCCTTATTCTAAAAAATCTGAAAAAGTAAAAATTATATCTATCGCCGATATGTTTGCCAATTCTATCAAAAGAGTTTATAATAACGAATCTATTAGTTCATTATATTTAATTTGATTGATTTGTTATTCTGTTTAAGGTTGAAAGTTTAAGGTTGAATATTTTATCTTTAAGCTTTCGACCTTAAACAATCAGAAAATGTAATGCAAATAGAAAAAAGCAAATACATTTTAAGAGAATGGAGAACCAATGATTACACTTCATTGGCTAAACATGCCAACAACATCAATATCTGGAATAACGTCAGAGATTATTTTCCCCATCCTTATACAATAAAAAACGCAAAAGAATTCATTCGGATGGTTTCCGGAAAACCCTTTCAGCAAGACTTTGCAATCGAAATCAACGGAAGAGTCGGCGGTGGAATCGGTTTTGTTCCTGGTAGTGATATTGAACAATTCAGCGCCGAAATTGGTTATTGGTTAGGAGAGGAATATTGGAATCAGGGAATCATGAGTGAAGCAATCAAAGATGTCTCTGAATATATTTTTCAGCACACAAAAATAGTTCGTCTCTTCGCAACTGTTTTTGAGTATAACAAGGCTTCGATGAAAGCATTGGAAAATGCAGGTTTCAGAAAACTGGCAATCCTGCATAAAGCTGCTTTTAAGAATGGAAAATTTATCAATCTGCATTATTACGAATTAGTTAAATCAAAAACTCCCAAGAAAAAATGAAATTACTTACTATCGCTCAAATCAGGGAGCTGGATAAACATACAATTGAAAAAGAACCTATTTCATCGATTGATTTGATGGAAAGGGCTGCTTTGGCTTTTGCCGAAGCATTTAAATCACATTTTTCGACAGACAAAAAGGTCGTTGTTTTTGCCGGAACAGGAAATAACGGAGGTGATGCATTGGCCATCGCCCGATTGTTAATTGAAGCCGGTTATCAGGTGGAAACATTTTTATTCAATCCTAAAGATAAAGTTTCAGCCGATTGTAGCATTAACAAAGAACGTTTGGAAGCAATAGAAGGCATTGTTTTCACCGAAATCAGAGGAGCATTCACTCCTCCGGTGCTTTCGGAAGAACATGTTATTATTGACGGGCTGTTTGGTTCCGGATTAACCCAGCCATTGACCGGAGGGTTCTCATCTTTGATAAAATATATCAACAAGACTCCGGCACAAATCGTTTCCATCGATCTTCCTTCGGGTTTGTTCGGTGAAGATAATACTGACAATGACAAAAGCTCCATCATTCAAGCAGATTACACATATACATTCCAATTCCCTAAAATAGCATTCTTTTTTCGCGATAATCAGCCATTTGTAGGAGAATGGATAGTACTGGATATCAATCTTCATAAAGAAACGATCAACTCAGCTTCCACTCCTTTTCATTTATTGGAAAAAGATGATATTTCAAAAATTATCAAACCGCGTAATCGCTTCAATCACAAAGGAGATTTCGGGCATGCATTGTTGCTTGCCGGTAGTCATGGAAAAATGGGAGCTGCCGTGCTATCTTCCAAAGCTTGTTTGCGAAGCGGAGTCGGGTTATTGACCGTTCATGTTCCCAAATGTGGAACTGATATCATGCAAATTTCCGTTCCGGAAGCAATGGTTTCCGAAGATGAAAATAATCAATATCTGACATCTGTAAACCAATTAAAGGATTACAATTTCGTTGGTATTGGTCCCGGAATCGGTCGCAATGAAGAGACTGCCACAACTTTAAATTTCTTATTTCAGGAATTTTCCAAACCAATGGTTTTGGATGCAGACGCATTGAACATCATTGCCAATCATAAGGAAATGCTTCAATCTATTCCTGTGGAAAGTATCCTGACTCCTCATCCGAAGGAATTCGATCGTTTGGCCGGATCTTCCAATTCAGATTGTGAGCGATTGCAGAAAGCAATTTCCCTTGCAGCAAGATTAAGATGCTATATTGTTCTGAAAGGCGCTTTTACAATCATTTGCACTCCGGATAACGAATGTTTTTTCAATTCAACAGGTAATCCGGGGATGGCAACTGCCGGAAGCGGTGACGTACTTACGGGAATGATTTTATCTTTCCTGAATCAAGGTTATGAACCGAAAGAAGCTGCCATCTTAGGCGTATATTTGCATGGATTGGCCGGAGATATCGCTGCTGAGAAAAAATCTCAACCGGGCATAATTGCCGGCGACATTGTGGAAGAGATCGGAAGTGCAATTAAATCTGTAATGTAAATTTCAGGCTAAGGGCGGAAGGCAAAGGGCAAAAGAAATAGCACGTAAGCTAATCTTTTGCCCTTTGCCTTCCGCCTTTAGCCCAATAATTATTTGACTATAAATTTCTTCGTCAATGCCTTTTCCGGAGTTTCTATTTTTATGAAATAAGTTCCTTTGTTCCAATCGGAAACCGGAATAACAGTTTCTTTTCCTTTATATTGTAATTGTCCTGTGGTGTTAAAAATGGTAATATTTTGAATAGACAAATCACCTTCAATATATAATATATCACTTACGGGATTGGGATAGATATGGATATCAGATACTTCTTTGGGATCTATTCCTACTGGAGTATTTACGGTGATGGGAGATAGAGTTACATGCCCTCCTCCATTAAACATTTCAATGATGTTACATGGGTATTAAAGGCACATACAAAAACTTCCAATTCTGTTAATAAGGTCACCTTCATGAAATGTTTGAGCTTCAAGATTCAGACTAATGATCAGACAAAGTACAAGAGAAATACTTTTTTCAAGGAAATTTTTGTTAAGATTCATAACAGATGAATTTAATACTTACAACTTGACTCTAAAACGGACTTTATTGGTCTTTGTTGTAATATATGAGTGAAGAGTGAAGAACTGTGAAACTGTTTAGGTTTCATTTCGCCATATGTACCGTCAATTGCGGGAACGGAATATCAATGCCTTTTTCGGCAAAGATTTTATAAATAGCTTCATTCACATGAAAATACACATCCCAATAATCATCTTTGGCAACCCAACCACGAATCACCAAATCTACCGAATTATTATTCAGTTTATTTAACGCAACAAGATAGGCCGGATCTTTGAGGATTCTTTTATCACTCTCCAACAGATCAATCACGGTATTCCGGGCTTTGTCATAATCTTCACCGTAAGCAATCCCGACAATAATTTCAAAACGCCGGGTTGCCTGATTAGAATAATTGATCACAACACTTGTAGAAAGTCCTCCGTTGGGAATATAAATCACTTTATTATCAGGCGTAGTTAGTACTGTGCTGAAAATCTGAATTTCTTTAACAGTTCCGCTTTGATTTTGAGCTTCAATAAAATCGCCGATACGATAAGGTCTGAAAAGTAGGATCATCACTCCGCCTGCAAAATTTTGCAATGTTCCGCTAAGCGCCATACCCAATGCAACACCGGCAGAAGCCATCAAAGCTACAAGCGAAGTTGTTTCGATTCCCAAGATGCCAACAATGATTATTGCAAGGATTACTGTTAGGGTTATATTGATCACGCTCCTCAGAAAAGATTTTAAAGAGGGATCCGTATCTCTTCTTTCTAATATTTTAACAAAAATGGTTTTTATCCAGGATATAATCCAACGGCCTATAATAAGAACTAGGATAGCAATAGCTATCCGGATCGCGAACTTTGTTGACATTTGCAACAGCATTTCTATTGCGCTTTCCAAAGAATATCTGCTGAAATCAATGTTTTTGAGAGAAGTCATTCTTAACTTTTCATTTTTAATTTTTAACTTCCAAAGATATAACATTTTTTTCAAATTTTGTCTGGCTAAAATCCGTATGTTTGCACCGAAAATTAAATGTAATTCTATGAGATTATTAGCTGTAATTATTTCTTTTTTATTTCTGCCAATCGCCTTTATATCTGCTCAAACTTACGACGAACTTATTGATGTTTCATTCAAATATATCGATCAGAATGATTTACCGGCAGCAGAACAGGCTTTGAAAGAGGCTATGCGAAAAGAACCGGATAATCCCCGCAACGTTTTTCTACTTACTAATCTGGGAACGGTTCAGCGAAGAGAAGGAAAAAAAGAAGAGGCTTTGATCTCGTATAGCAGTGCGTTGTCGCAAACGCCCAAAAGTACGACTCTGCTTGCCAATCGTGCATCTTTGTATGCGGAAATGGGACAAACAGAGAATGCTGTTGCAGATTACACCGCCCTCCTTCTGGTTGACAATACGAATGAGGATGCTTTGTACCAGAGGGGTTTACTTTATCTCAGCACCAGGGATTATATTTCTGCCGAAGCCGATTTTCAAAAAATATTGGAACTAAATCCCAATACATTTGATGGTAGAATGGGACTTGCTACCATCTCCAAGCTTCGTGGACAATACGAAGAATCCGAAAGAATTTATACTTTCCTGATCGACAAAATCCCCGACAATCCTGATATTTACGTGGGACGTGCAGAACTTTATTTGTTGAATAACAAGAATAGTCGTGCTTTGAATGACATTAATAAAGCTATCAGTTTACAAACCGAAGCCAACAATAAAGATCCTTTTGCTTATATTCTGAGGGCTCAAATCAAACTTCGTCAATACGAAAAAGCATCTGCCCGAAAAGATATTGAACAGGCAATGGCTTTAGGTTATGATAAAAAATCGGGAGAGGAATTGCTAAAGCTTTGTAAATAATTATTTAAACTTTACAGTAATTTCCACCGGTTTGCTGCCGCCGGTTGTCCACCGGGAACCTTCTTTGATGATCCTTATAGCTTCTGAATCTGCTGTTTGGCAAAGACTTTTCTTTATAGTGAAATTATACGGATTCCCGCTTGCATCGACAAAAAACTCAACGACTACATTTCCTTTTTTATCTTTACAGATAGAATCCGAAGGTTGTATCAAATTATTTTTCAGATACTTATCATAAAGCTTTTTCCCGATCAGGGGTTCCGGTTTTGTTGCTTTGACGGATTTTTCATCGATTTGGGCAACTGATCCTGTTATGGTCGATTTTTTTGTAGTACCATAACCAATTACAACAACTTCACTCAATGCCTGGCGACTTTCATTCAAGGCAAACAGCATAGGTTCTACAGTATCTTTAGGTAGAACCAGAGGTTCATAGCCAAGATATTGCACAACCAGATCTTTATCTTTTTTATCTACAGACAAATTGAAATATCCGGATGTATCGGTAATTGTACCATCTGTTTTTCCTTTTACATTCACTGAGGCTCCGATTAATGGTTCTCCCGATGAATCGACAACTTTTCCGGTTACATTATATTTATGCTTTGAGGTAAAATTATATATATCACCGGTTATTTCTGCTTCATGAACAGAAACTCCGGCAACTTTTCCTTCTAATATTATGGATACTGTTTTTTCCGGAATATCTATTTCTGTTGGAAATGGCTTCTCCTGTATTTGCGATTTGACTATCGGTTGGGGCAGTTCTGAAACGTAAATTTCGTCCATTGTTCTCATATCATCTTCTGCCTTCATTTGTACATCCGGCAAGTTTTTTTTCTCTTTTACAACAACTTCCGGTGTTACAACTTGTTCGATTATTTTTTCTGTTGAGATACCTGTTTCTATTTCCGGTTGTTTTTTCTCAATTTTACTTCCGGCAATATATTCATTCTGAGGTTGATGGTTCATCCAAAAATATCCACCGATCGAAATACAGATCAACAAGCCGGCAGCTACACTCCAGGGAACTGTCCGATTTTTATTTTTCCCGGAACGATCAGCAATCTTATTTTGCATGCGTAAAATTCTTTCCACATGATCGTCGTGCACGGAATCATATCCTTCAATGGCTTCCGACAAAAAGGGATCGTGCATGGCGTCCAGTTCAATCTTCCGGGCATTTTTCCCTTTTCTGAGTCCTTTTATGTAATCCAGCAGGTTCATGCTTTATTTTCAATGCAAATTTTAAGATTACGTTTCCCGTTTTGGATATAACTTTTTACGCTTTTCAACTGATATCCTGTTGTTTCAACAATATCTGCATACGACATTTCATTGATAAAAAAATGAGTTATCGTTATGCGTTGTGGTTCAGGCAATTTCCTCATACAATTTTTCAACGCATCCAAACGATCTTTATTTTCATCTTCTATTAATAGATGCAAAATATCGTCGGATTCCATAAGTTGAGAATTAAAATCTACAATAATTTCACGTTCTTTTTTTCTTAAGATTTGCAGGCAATGGTTTTTGACAACACTATACAACCATGTTCTAAATATTTTAATTTCATAATCCGAAATTTTAGGAAGTAAATCTTCGAATAGTTGCATAGTTGCATCTTCGGATTGATCGGCATGTTGCAAATATTTCAGGCAAAGTCCATAAACCAACGGGATATACCGATTATAGAGCTTTCCGAAATATTCCGGATCACCCGTCTTCCTGTAATGAAGCAACAGCTCTTCATCGGTATAATCCGATATATTCTTATGTAAATGGAAGAATCGCAATGAGATTTTTTACAAAATTAAAAGTTTTATGGAATTTAAGACTAGAGTTTTATCTTTTTACTCTTCCCTTTTTTCGTTTCATTATGAAAACGATCCACCGAGGTTACCACATATTTATACTTTGTCTTCCCATTTTTGTAAGGGAGAAGACAACTTGTTTCCCGTGTGATCTTAACGATCTTTGAGGGATCTTCCAGATTCTCTTTTTCTTTCTCATCAAAACGATAAACAACAAAATATTGTCCTGTTTTAGGATTACTGAGTTCTCCGTTTCTTTTCCAATGCAACAAATAACCATCGGCAGTCCATTCGGTTTTCAGCTTTTTCACATCTTTCGGACTTTTATGATACATATGCAGATAGGCTGGTATCAATGCCGGATATTTATGATAATTATTTCTGAGACTATCGGCAATGCCTCCTATATTTTTGATCAATGAATAACCTGGCCAGAAACAGTTGCCGTAGATAGCCGGAGTTGTTCTTTCCAACTCCATTTTACGTGCTAATTGTCTTTCGGACGGACTAGCGTTCATTGTCCTGCTTACATCCTGACCGATATATAAATGAGCTCCGTAATTATTTACACTCCACCATTTGACTAATACATCATAGTCGGCTGATTTATTTCCTATATTCCAATAAATCTGGGGAACATTATAATCGACCCAGCCTTTTTCTACCCAAAGTTTGATGTCGGCATATAATTCGTCATAGTTTTGCAAACCGTTGGTATCGCTTCCCGAACCGTCGGGCGTATTTTTTTTATTCCTGTAAATACCAAAAGGACTGACTCCGAAACGCACCCAGGATTTGGTCGACAGAATTGTCTTTTTAATTTGTTCTATTAAAAGATTGACATTATTGCGCCTCCAGTCTCCCCGTTGATTTTTAGAAAAACCTTGTCTGGAAGCATAACGGGCAAAGCTGTTATCATCCGGAAAATTTTCTCCGGCAACGGGGTACGGATAAAAATAATCGTCCATATGGATGGCATCCACATCATATCTCAGTACAATATCTTTTACCACTTTGCAAATAAAATCGCGACATTCGGGTAATCCCGGATCAAAGTAAATTTGTTTTCCATATTTAACAAACCACTCCGGATGTTCATGATAGACATGTGAATTGTGTAACACTTCACTTTCTCCCGCAGTTACCCGGTATGGATTGAGCCAGGCATGAAATTCCATGTTTCTTGCATGACAGGCTTCTATCATAAAAGACATCGGATCGAAATATGATTTGGGATACCGGCCTTGCTCTCCGCTAAAATAACGACTCCAAGGTTCATAAGTAGAATAATAAAAGGAATCTGCACTCGGCCTTACCTGAAAAACAACAGCATTGATACCATCTTCCTGCAATGAATCAAGCATATCGTTAAAATAGGTTTTCATTTGATCGACCGACATGTCTTTGTACTGTGATTGCCCGATAACATGAATCCAGGCACCCCGAAACTCCCTTTTAGCTGTAATTTGAGCTGATGCTCCCCACCAAACCGTAAAAATAAATAACAAAGCAAATAGAAACTGTTTCATGGTTTATATTTTTATGTGTTTTGTAGGACAAAGGTAATTAAATGAAAATTGAAAGTTGAAAATTGAAAATGATTTTTCGTGCTTAAGTTATCATTTTCAATTTTTTCAAAAAGCTTCTGGCATAGAAGGGTGCTCTCAAAGGCCGGTTATATCACATACTCAATATAAAAACTATCACTTATTCTACTCCGCAAGATGGTTTTGTTAAAGAAATAGGTTACCGAAAGATTCTGCAAATGTAAATTTGCTCAGGCGCAGACTTGCAGAAGTTCTGCAAATATAAATTTGCTCAGGCGCAGACTTGCAGAAGTTCTGCAAACATAAATTTGCTCAGGCTCAGACTTGCAGAAGTTCTGCAAACGTAAATTTGCTCAGCGGGAGACTTGCAGAAACTATGGAACAGCACTTTACGCATAAAGGCAGGATAAAAACCGGAATAAATTTTCAGGAAAACCACATAATAAGGAAGTTTCTTCATCAGGGTTATAGTTGTATGATAAGATTTTGATTTATTAGTCCGGATTTAATTTAAAGCCTCTAACTCCATCGTCTGTTCCGTCCAATACTCCATCGCTTCATTGAGTTTTTGCTGGAGTTCTCCGTGTTTGACATAAAGATTTGTATCGGAAGCTCCTTCCGGAGTTGCAAGTTTGACTTCCAATGCTGCAATTTCTTTTTCCAATTGTTCTATTTTTTGTTCGGCATCGATAATGTTTTTTTCTATTTTTTTCCGGATACGGCTTTGTTCTTTTCTTTCCTCATAAGAAAGTTTGTTTTCGGAAGGAGCATTTTTTGATGCAATTGATTCCTGACTTTGTATGGAAGATGTGTTTCGTTCCAGTTCCCGTAAATTATCCAGTTTCTTTTTCTCCAGAAATTCGTAAATACCTCCTAAATGTTCTTTGACTTGTTGGTTACCGAATTCATAAACTTTATCGACCAAACCGGAGAGAAATTCGCGGTCATGGGAAACAAGTATAACAGTTCCGTCGAATTCTTTCAGAGCATCTTTCAATACATCTTTGGAACGCATGTCCAAATGATTGGTAGGCTCGTCGAGAATCAACAAATTGACAGGTTCAAGCAATAATTTGATCATTGCCAGGCGGCTTCTTTCTCCACCAGATAGCACAGCAACTTTTTTGTCGGAAGCTTCTCCCCCAAACATGAAAGCGCCCAATATGTCCCGGATTTTTGTACGGATATCGCCGACTGCAACATAATCGATTGTTTCGAAAACGCTTAATTTTTCGTCCAATAAATCGGCTTGGTTTTGAGCAAAATAACCGATTTTCACATTATGTCCTAATTGTAATTTGCCGGAGTATGGAATCTGTTCCATGATACATTTGACGAGGGTGGATTTTCCTTCTCCGTTTTTTCCGACAAAAGCAATTTTTTCTCCGCGATTAATGGTTAAAGTTACATTTTTGAAAATAAGGTGACTATCGTAGCTTTTTTCCACATCTTCCATGATCACAGGATAAGAACCGGAACGTGGAGCAGGTGGAAATTTCAATCTCAGCGCCGAATTATCTTCATCGTCAACTTCTAACCTGTCTAATTTTTCCAGTTGTTTGATGCGGCTTTGTACCTGAACGGCTTTGGTTGCTTTGTAACGGAATCTTTCAATAAAATCTTCCGTATCCTGTATTTGTTTTTGTTGATTTTCGAAAGCACGGAGTTGTTGCTCCCGGCGCTCTTTCCTTAATTCAACATATCTGGAATAGTTAACACGATAATCGTAAACTTTTCCAAGAGAAATTTCAATGGTTCGTTGCGTGACCGCATCAATAAATGCCCTGTCGTGCGAAACCAGGACAACAGCATTGGCTCTGGTTGCCAGGAAGTTTTCCAACCATTGAATAGATTCGATATCCAAGTGATTGGTCGGCTCATCCAGTAGCAACACATCCGGTCTTTTCAGCAATAACTTGGCCAACTCGATACGCATACGCCAACCTCCGCTGAATTCGGTTGTTGGTCTTTCGAAGTCTGAACGGAGAAATCCCAATCCCATCAGGGTCCTCTCTATTTCTGCGTGATAATTGGTTCCTCCCAACATCAGGAATCGTTCGTTAAGCAGAGTCATTTTATCAATCAGTTGATGATAATCATCCGAATCATAATCGGTTCTGTCTGACAATTCCTGATTGAATTTCGCCAGTTGACTTTCCATTTGACGAATATGTCCGAAAGCCATCTCAGCTTCCTGAAATACAGTCTTGTTATCAGTCAACTTCATTTGTTGGGGCAAATAACCGATGGTAATGTCTTTAGGCATAGAGACGCTTCCGCCGGTAGGCTCCTGCAATCCGGCCAATATTTTGAGCATGGTCGATTTACCTGCCCCGTTTTTACCAACCAGTGCAATACGGTCTTTCTTGTCGATCACATAAGTAATATCATCGAGTAAGTTGAAGCCACCAAACGAAACGCTGAGATTTTCTACTGAAATCATAACAACTTTCAATTAATCTTAGCTCCAAAGCGTAGAAGGATATTCCCCCATCTCCACCAATCCCTGGATTTTAGCAACTACCGAAGGACGATCTTCCGCATAAGTTACTCCAAACCATCTGGAAGGTGTATCAAGAACTTTTACACGGGCAATATTATTTACAATCAAATGATTGACCATTAATGGAATAAAATATTCAGCTTTAATATTGTCTGCATTTTTCTTCAGAAAATCAATAAAATAGTCTTCGGAATATTCAAAATATTCAGGAGTAAAACCCCACATATTCATAGAAACCGGCGCATTTTCTGCAACAGGAATCATTTTTTCGTTGTCATCTTTATATTTAATGACTCCGTCGGTGTCACGGACGATATAAGTACGTTCCACAACTGTTGTTAAAAATCCGTCTTTATCTGTTTCGCAAATACCGCGGGCAACAGAACCACTTTCAGAAAGAGTATTTCCCAAACGGTAACCCACCATACAATAATCGTTTTTCTTTCCGTTCAATCCCTGAAGGTAATCGGCCAGGATTTTATAACTTTCCCGTCCGTAAAAATCATCGGCATTGATTACTGCAAAAGGTTCTTTGATAACATCTTTACCCATCAGAACGGCATGATTAGTTCCCCAAGGTTTAACTCTTTCAGGATGGGGAGTAAAACCGGATGGCAAATAATCGAGTTCCTGGAATACCAATTCTACCGGAACTTTATTTTGATACTTTGTGATGATTTTTTCACGAAAATCGGCTTCAAAACTGTGACGAATAACGAAAACAATTTTGCCGAATCCTCCACGGACAGCATCGAAAATGGAATAATCCATGATAGTTTCGCCATTCGGACCCAATCCGTCCAATTGTTTCAATCCTCCATAACGGCTACCCATTCCGGCAGCGAGAACAAATAATGTTGGTTTCATAAGTTGTGTGTGTGTTTTGAATTTTAATACTTAAAGTCGCCAAAGTTACGAAATTTTCCTGTTTCCATCTTCCATTTTTTTACAGATATTAAGTTTTTAAGAACCAAAAACTCGTTATATTTGTTTAATGGTTAGTGAAAGTAAAGTCTAAAGAATATTTCTATGAAAACTCAAAAATCTAATTTTTTATTGGGAATAGCAATCGGCGCTGCTGTGGGCGCCGCTGTAGCTTATGTCTTAACTTCAGGGAAGAAAGATGAGTGGCTGAATACTATAAATGATACAGTCGGAGAAGTCAAAGACAAGTTAGAAGACATACTTACCAAAGGTAAAGAGGAAATAGAAACAACGGTCGACAAAGTAAATACATCGTTGTACGGACTCATTTCCAGGGCATAATAAAATGGTGACGAGTGACAAATGACAAGTTACAAAATCATTATCTGTGACTTGTAACCCCTAACTAGTAACTTAATAACAATCATACAATGGAGAAAAACTTTCAAATAATTTTTAATGAAATAAAAGAAGATATCACTACTTATGTGAATCTTCAATTAAAGCTGCTTAAAATAGAAACGTATGAGAAGATAGGTTTGATATCGGCAGCCTTGTCATATACTTTTCTGATACTTTTCATCGTTTTCTTTGCAGTATTGTTTTTATTTCTGGGATTAGGGATATACTTAGGAGATTTGTTTGGAAATCTGGCTTTGGGAATGGCCTCCATAGGTATCCTCTATCTGATTATACTGGCATTGGTAATTATTTATCGTAAAAATTTCACTGATAAAATACTGGGACTATTTATATCGGAACTATTTTCTACGGATGTGAACGAAAAAAATGAAAAAGACAATGGAAACCAAGAACCATAAAATGTCGGAGTTAGACAGATTGCAACTGGAAAAGAAGTATTTACGGGAGCAAATTGCGAAACAAACAGAATTGATTAACAACCATTTTTCTTATATGCAAAACAATATTGGATCCCTGATTGTTAATTCAACAGTTCAAGGGGTTGAATCTAAATTACCATCCGGAGTAAGAAGTCTTTTATCACCCGTCCTGGGTTTTATTACACAAAAACCACAGGAAAGTAAATTAAAAAAAATAGAAAAGTCTTCATCTCCATTATTGAGAACAGTTACTACTGTTGCTCCTGTGGTTGTTGATTTTATGAAACCGCTTATCATAGGTTTTGTTTTGAAAAAAGTAAAGAAAAAATTATTTGGAAGATAATTATGGTATTTGATTTGGCAATGATACAATCGATGTATCAATCGTATGTAAGCCGGATACAAGAAGCGAGGAACACATTGAATCGTCCCCTGACACTTGCTGAGAAAATCTTGTATGCGCATCTTTTTGACACAAAAGATTTAAGAGATTATAAAAGAGGAGAAGATTATGTCAACTTCTCGCCCGATCGTGTGGCTATGCAGGATGCAACAGCCCAAATGGCTTTATTGCAATTTATGATTGCAGGAAAAGAGACAACAGCAGTTCCTACAACGGTTCATTGCGATCATTTGATACAAGCATATAAATCGGCAATTGTAGATTTGCCCCAGGCTGAAAAAGCCAATAAAGAAGTGTATGATTTTCTACGTTCCGTATCCAATAAATACGGTATCGGTTTTTGGAAACCGGGAGCTGGAATCATCCATCAGGTAGTATTGGAAAATTATGCTTTCCCCGGAGGGATGATGATCGGAACCGATTCGCATACACCCAACGCCGGAGGATTAGGAATGATTGCCATAGGCGTTGGCGGTTCGGATGCAATGGATGTGATGGCAGGAATGCCCTGGGAATTGAAAATGCCTGAGATCATCGGAGTAAAATTGACCGGAAAAATGAGTGGCTGGACTTCTCCTAAAGATGTAATACTGAAATTAGCCGGAATACTTACGGTAAAAGGGGGAACTAACGCCATTATAGAATATTTTGGCGACGGATGCTCAACCCTGTCCGCCACCGGAAAAGGCACGATTTGTAACATGGGAGCCGAAGTCGGAGCAACAACTTCTCTTTTTCCTTATGATGATAAAGCGAAAATCTACTTAGAAGCTACCGGACGACAAGAAATAGCTTCTTTATGTGAAACTATCAAACAAGATTTGCAAGCCGATCCTGAAATATATGCCAATCCATCAGCTCATTACAACAGAATCATTGAAATCGATTTAAATACATTGGAACCCTATATCAACGGGCCTTTTACTCCGGATGCAGCTTATCCTGTTTCTGAATTTGCTCAGGTTGTAAAAGAAAAAGGTTATCCTCAAAAGATAGAAGCCGGACTCGTTGGTTCCTGCACCAATTCTTCTTATGAAGATTTAAGTCGTGCGGCATCCGTTGCCCGTCAGGCAAAGAGCAAAAGATTGAAGGTTAATACACAATTTCTGATCAATCCCGGTTCGGAACAAATTCGCTACACAGCAGAAAGAGATGGAATCCTGAATGATTTTGAAGCCATCGGAGCAGTCCTGATTGCCAATGCTTGCGGTCCTTGTATCGGACAATGGAAGCGTGATATGGATGATCCGGATCGTCCCAACTCCATCATCAATTCATTCAACCGTAATTTTGCCAAGCGTAACGACGGCAATCCCAATACACATTCGTTCATTGCTTCTCCCGAAATGGTTACAGCCATGACTATAGCCGGAGATTTATGTTTCAATCCTTTGAAAGATACTTTAGTCAACGAAAAAGGGGAAAAGGTAAAACTGGATGAACCGGCCGGATTTGAATTGCCGCCAGAAGGTTATGCTGTAGAAGATGCCGGATACATGGCTCCTGAAAAAGGAGCTGGAGACGATGTAATTATCCAACCGGATTCACAACGATTGCAAAAATTGGAACCATTTGCGCCTTGGAATGGTAAAGACTTCGAAGATTTAACTTTATTGATTAAAACACAAGGAAAATGCACAACCGATCATATTTCGATGGCCGGTCCCTGGCTGAAATTCAGAGGACACCTCGAAAATATTTCCGATAATATGTTGATCGGAGCAATCAATACGTTCAATGGGAAAACCAACTCGGTACTCAATCCGAAGACCGGAAAATATGAAGGAATTTCCGCATTGGCCAAACAATATAAAAAAGAAAAAATCGATTCGATCGTTATTGCCGAAGAAAATTACGGAGAAGGATCTTCCCGTGAACATGCGGCGATGGAACCTCGTTTCCTGAATGTGAAAGTAATCATTGCCAAATCATTTGCCCGGATACATGAAACCAATCTGAAAAAACAAGGAATGCTGGCTTTGACTTTTGCCGATAAAAATGATTATGATAAAATCAGGGAAGATGATAAAATCAGTGTGCTGGATTTGGGAGATTTTAAACCTCATAAGAATTTGATCGTTAAACTTCAACATGCAGATGAAACCGTTGACTTGTTTGAAGCAATGCATTCTTATAATGATTTGCAGATTGAATGGTTTAAAGCCGGAAGCGCATTGAATTACATGAAAAATATGGAATCTGCAATTGATAATGATAATTCTTTTAATTGCTAATGAAATCGGTGTGAATACTTTTGGGTGCACGGTACAAGGTGCACGGTGCACGGTCGGTTTATTAGACGCAGTGCATTATCTGGCGTAAGCAATTCGTGCACCGTGCACCGCGTACCGTGCACCAAATAGATCACAATTTGAAACAACATCCATGCAACAAAAAATAATACTGCAAAATAACCAACTCAACGTTCCCGACAATCCCATTATCCCCTTTATTGAAGGCGATGGAATCGGAAAAGATATTTGGAAAGTCGCTCAGAAAGTTATTGATTCGGCAATAAATAAAGCCTATCACGGAAATCGCCGGATTGAATGGAAAGAAGTCCTTGCCGGCGAAAAATCATTCAACCTGAATGGTTCCTGGCTTCCGGACGAAACCATGTCGGCATTCCGTGAATATCTGGTAGGAATCAAAGGACCTTTGACAACGCCGGTCGGAGGAGGAATACGCTCCCTGAATGTTGCCCTGCGTCAGGATTTGGATTTATACGTATGTCTTCGTCCTGTTCGTTGGTACAAAGGAGTGATTTCGCCCATCAAAGAACCTCAAAAGGTTAATATGATCATTTTCCGGGAAAACACCGAAGATATCTATGCCGGCATCGAGTGGATGCAGGGAACGGAAGAAGCTAAAAAATTCTATCGTTTTCTGAAAGAAGAAATGGGAGTGAAAAAAGTCCGCTTTCCCGAGACTTCTTCTTTTGGAGTAAAACCGGTTTCTGTAGAAGGCTCCGAACGTTTGATCCGTTCGGCAATACAATATGCTTTGACGCATAATTTACCATCAGTTACGCTCGTCCACAAAGGAAATATCATGAAATTTACCGAAGGTGGATTCAAAACCTGGGGATATGCACTGGCTGAACGGGAATTCGGAAACGAAATCAAATCAGGAAAAATTGTGATCAAAGACGTAATCGCCGATGCATTCCTGCAAAATACCTTGCTGAAGCCGGAAGAATATTCAGTCATTGCCACTCTGAACCTGAACGGAGATTATGTTTCCGATCAGTTGGCAGCAATGGTGGGTGGTATCGGCATCGCTCCCGGAGCCAACATCAATTATCAAACCGGATATGCCATTTTTGAAGCGACACATGGCACAGCTCCCGATATTGCGGGGAAAAACATTGCAAATCCGTCATCATTACTCCTTTCCGCCGTAATGATGCTTGAATATATCGGCTGGAAAGAGCCCGCTCATTTGATTGAAGAAGCCATGGAAAAGAGTTTCACAGAAGGTAAAGCCACCGTTGACCTGGCCCGCTTCATGGATAATGGACAAACACTTTCAACTACTGATTTTACAGAAGAAATTATTAATAATATGTGAAAGGAGAAGCTTCGCTCGTAAAAGGTGAAGTTCACTTCGTTTACTGTGAAACAATTTCACAAGCGAAGATTCACAAAGAAGCGCAGCGACTTTCACCTTTCACTATAAAGTAAAGATTATGGACAAGAAAAACGAATTCATGATTTACAAGTTGTCTGAATCAATCAAGACAACCAGCAAAATAGACAACGAACTATTTAAGAAATACAATGTGAAACGAGGGTTGCGTAACGAAGATCACTCCGGAGTATTGGTTGGATTAACCAGAATCGGAGATGTAGTTGGTTATGAACGTGCTGATGACAGCACTCTCAAAGCCATTCCGGGAAAATTACTCTATCGCGGAATCGATGTGGAAGATCTGGTACATGGCCTTCAGGCCGAAGGTCGTGTAGGCTTTGAAGAAACAGCCTATCTGATACTTTCCGGGAATCTTCCTGACAGAGAAGAATTGGATATTTTTTCTCAAATGCTGAACTCTGCCATGCCTTTGGAGCAAAAAGTAAAAATGAACATCCTGGATCTGGAAGGAAATAATATCATGAATATCCTTTCACGTAGCGTACTGGAAATGTACACTTTTGATCCGAATCCGGATGATAATTCCAGGGATAACCTGATGCGTCAATCCATTGACCTGATTGCCAAATTTCCGACCATCATTGCGTATGCATATAACATTATGCGTCACAGTTCGTTTGGACGTTCCTTGCATATTCGTCACCCACGCGAAGGAGCATCTCTTGCCGAAAACTTTCTTTTTATGTTGAAAGGCCCAGGCAGATATACCGATTTGGATATTAAAATATTAGATTTAGCCTTAGTTTTGCATGCAGAACACGGCGGAGGAAACAACTCTACCTTTACCGTTCGTGTGACAAGTTCTTCCGGAACAGATACTTATTCATCCATCGCAGCCGGAATC
Source organism: Bacteroidales bacterium (assembly GCA_031553435.1). Taxonomy (GTDB): domain Bacteria; phylum Bacteroidota; class Bacteroidia; order Bacteroidales; family Azobacteroidaceae; genus JAVBLQ01. The sequence continues at coordinate 49,171 of JAVBLQ010000116.1, forward strand.
GGTTCTTTGAAAGGCCCGTTGCATGGTGGAGCCAATCTGAAAGTAATCGATATGTTCAATCATCTGAAAGAAAATATCAAAAACTGGGAAAGTGATAAGGAAATAGAATCTTACCTCAAAAAAATATTGAACCGTGAAGGTTACAATGGCACAGGTTTGTTATACGGCATCGGACATGCTGTTTATACCGTATCTGATCCACGCGCCCTGTTACTTCGTGATATGGCCCGCGAATTAGCCAAAGAAAAAGGCAGGGAAAAAGAATTTGCCTTTTTGGAAAAACTTGAAAGCAAGGCTGTTGATGAATTCATGAACTTCAAAGGAAACAAAGTCAATAAACAGGTTTGCGCCAATGTTGATTTCTATTCCGGATTTGTATATGAAATGATTGGTTTGCCGCAGGAAGTCTTTACCCCATTATTTGCAATGTCCCGTATCGTCGGATGGGCGGCTCATCGCATCGAGGAATTGAATTTTGACAGTAAACGGATTATTCGTCCTGCATATAAAAATGTGTCGGAAAACAGACCGTTTATTCCGATGAAAGACAGATAATTATGAGCTAACATATTGGTAAATTTGTTTAAGGTTGAATTTTAATTTGTTAATTTTCAACCTTAAACCAAACATTATTTAGTACTTACAAATATAAACGATATAAAGAAAAACTTTCTTTCCTCTCAAACGTTATTTCTAAGCAAATCATCAAAATCATGCATAAAACCAGCATTAAAATTAAATACCGTCCATCTACAATCCCCAATAAAGAAGGAAGCATTTTCTTCCAGTTTATCAGGAATCGTAAACTCAAGATACTAGTCACTCCCTACAAAGTCTATCCCGAAGAGTGGGATTCCGGTCTCGAAAATGTCAAACCCGGTTGTTCTTCGCCACAACGCAAACCCTATCTCTTAAAAGTTTTTTTCAATCTCCACCGTGATTACGAGGCGATTAAAAATAATATCATGCGTCAGGGAAATCTCGATGGTTTTTCTTTGGAGGAATTCATCAAACAATATCGTATGAACATCGGTGGCTGTTTGCTCACCGTCATAGCTGCCGAATTGGAACAGTCACTCATACAATCCGGCAATACCAGGACGGCACGCGCTTACCGTGATGCCGCCCGCAACTTCATCCAGTTCAATGAGGGACATGATTTTGCACTTGAACGCCTCAACACATCCATTCTGGAGAAGTATGAAAAACATATGCTGGACAAAGGCATACATATCAACACTTCAGCCTTTTATCTGCGAAACCTGCGGATGATTCACAGAAGTGCATTTGACCGCGGATTGATACATACACACACCACTGCTCTGTTTTCCACAGTCTTTACCGGTGTAGCCAAAACCGGAGAATATGCAATAGAAAAGGATGTGCTGACAAAACTAGCATCCCTGGATTTCTCAACATCAGATTATATAAAACGAGTTAAGGAAAAAAAACGGATCGTTGCCATCGAGTTTGCCCGTGATCTTTTCTTTTTAAGTTTTTATATGAGAGGCATTTCTTTTTTCGATTTGGCTTATTTAAAGAAGAATAATGTAAAAAACGGAGTTATCACCTATCGACAAGAGAAAAAAGGAGAGATTTTTAAAATTGACTTGACTCCCGAAATGAAGGAAATAATCGATCGATATGCCGAACAATGCAAAGCTTCGGATTATCTGCTTCCTATCTTACATTTGGATGACAGTTACAGATCTTACGATTTAGCGCTTAGGGTACAGAATCGCCGTTTGAATGTTATCTCTCAGATAATGGGATTAGAGCAAAAACTGAGTACTTTTGTCACTCGCCATTCATGGGCAAACATTCTCAGAGAACAAACAGAAAAGGCCATTATAAGTTATCCGGATTCGTTCAACTTTGTATCTCTGAATACAGAGGTTGCATTGTATGAGTCCGATTAGCACACAAAACACACGGAATATACAGATAATAGCATTGTTATTCTGTTTAGTCTATATATTCTGTGTGCTAATTAAGCCTCATTTACCACTATTATTTTACTCCCTCAATCCATTTTCTTGCATTCACAAATGCTTCTATCCAAGGAGTTACTTCGTCAACAAATTTTCTTTTTTGCGGATAGTATCCACATTGCCAAGGGAATAAAGCCCTTTCCAAGTGAGGCATCATAGCCAGATGACGGCCATCTTCGGAACAAATTCCGGCAATGTCATAATTCGATCCGTTAGGATTGCCCGGATATCCGGAATAAGCATATTTGGCTACAATCTTATATTTATTTTCTTTATACGGCAAACTGAACTTACCTTCTCCGTGAGCAACCCAGATTCCTAATTTACTTCCGGATAGAGAATTGAACATCACAGAATTATTCTTCGGAATAGTCAAAGTCACAAATTCGGATTCAAATTTATGGGAATCATTATGCAACATTTTTCCTTTCGCCTTGTACTCAGGATTAATCAATCCCAATTCCATCATCAATTGGCAGCCATTACAAATGCCTAAACTCAAAGTATCGGGACGGGCATAAAAATTATCCAATGCTTTTTTCGCTTTTTCATTATAAAGGAAACCACCAGCCCAACCTTTGGCTGAACCCAAGACATCGGAATTGGAAAATCCTCCGCAGAAGACAACCATTTGTACATCTTCCAATGTCTCACGACCGGAAGAAAGGTCAGTCATGTGAACATCTTTTACATCAAATCCGGCTAAATAAAGGGAATAAGCCATTTCCCGCTCCCCATTGGTTCCTTTTTCACGGACAATTGCAGCAGTAACCCCACTCCTACCCTTCCGGTCAAAAGAAAGATCATATTGAGAAAGCAATCCGGTGAAATTTTTCGGATATTTGAACTGTAATGGTTGCTGTTTGTAATTTTCAAAACGATCTTTAGCCCTCTCCTCCCCGCTTTGTTTGGTATCCAACAAATAAGATGAATAATACCAGACATCGCGCATGTGATCAACACCAATATGATATTGAGCATCATCTTTAGAAATAAGCAAATGACGTTCTTTGGTCAACCTGGCAATACGTGCAAAAGCTACGCCATTTTCCTTCAACACACTTTCAAAAAGCTTTTTTCCACTGACTTGCACCAGGATTCCGGGATTTTCGCTGAAAAGTATTTTAATCAGGTCTTTTTCTTTGATGGAATTCAAATTGACTTCCAGACCATTTTCTACGTTTGCGAAACACATTTCTAATAGAGCAGTAATCATTCCTCCGGCAGAAATATCGTGTCCGGCAAGAATCAAACCTTCCTCTATCAATTCCTGAATGGTGTTGAATGTGGTTTTGAAATATTCCGCATCTTGTACCGTAGGAACTTCATCACCTAACTTATTCAGGATTTGAGCAAATGCAGAGCCTCCTAACTTGAATGAGTCAAAAGAAAAATCAATATAATAAATCGCAGAATTTTTATCATTTACAAGAACAGGAGAAACTATTTTCCTGATATCGGAAACTTCTGCTCCGGCTGAGATAATGACTGTTCCCGGAGAAAAAACTTTATCTTCTCCATATTTTTGTGTCATAGACAATGAATCTTTTCCGGTAGGAATGTTAATTCCTAATTCACAGGCGAATGCAGAACAAGCATCTACAGCTTTATACAAACGGGCATCTTCTCCCTTATTCTTACAAGGCCACATCCAGTTGGCGCTCAAAGAAACTCCGGATAATTTATCGGTAAGCGGAGCAAAAATAATATTGGTCAACGCTTCGGCAATAGCCATTACAGAACCGGCTTCAGGATCAACCAAAGCCACTTGCGGAGCATGCCCGATGGAAGTTGCAATTCCCGATTTCCCCCTGTAATCAAGGGCAACAGCACCTAAATCACTCAAAGGCAATTGAATCTCTCCCTGGCATTGTTGACGGGCAACTTTACCGGTCACAGAACGATCCACTTTGTTTGTCAACCAATCTTTACAGGCAACTGCTTCTAATTGTAGCACTTGCTGCAAATATTCATGTAATTTGGAAACTTCATAAGAAACAGGCTTGAAAGTTTCATCAACACTCTCATCAGTCATAACTGTTTGAGGAGCTTTCCCGAACATATAATCCAAAGGCATGTCAATTGGCTTGAGACCGTCGGCTTGTTCGAAAACGAAGTTCATATCACCGGTTGTTTCTCCAACCACATACATCGGGGCGCGTTCTCTTTCCGCAATATGTTGAATACGTTCGATATCTTTTTCTTTGACCAGAATTCCCATGCGTTCCTGGCTTTCATTGCCAATAATTTCTTTAGCAGAAAGAGTCGGATCTCCAACCGGCAATTTTGACATATCAATCTTTCCTCCGGTTGCTTCAACCAATTCGGAAAGACAATTCAAATGGCCGCCGGCACCATGATCATGAATTGAAATAATCGGATTATCATCTGATTCTGACAAAGTGCGAATTACATTGGAAGCGCGTTTCTGCATTTCAGGATTTGCACGTTGTACAGCATTCAATTCAATTCCACTGGCATATTGTCCGGTATCTACTGAAGAAACGGCTCCACCACCCATACCGATCCGATAGTTGTCTCCACCCAGAATAACTACTTTTTCATGTGGCTCAGGATTTCCTTTCAAAGCATCCCGTTTGTTACCATAACCGACACCTCCGGCAAGCATAATTACTTTATCGTATGCAAATTTCTTGGTATTTTCCTGATGTTCGAAAGTAAGTAAAGAACCGCAAATTAATGGCTGTCCGAATTTATTCCCGAAATCAGACGCTCCATTAGAAGCTTTGATCAGAATTTGTTCGGGAGTTTGATATAACCATTTACGCTCTTTCATTCCTTTTTCCCATTTTCGATCATCATGCGTTCTGGGATAAGAAGTCATATAAACGGCTGTTCCTGCTATCGGTAAAGAAGCTTTTCCTCCTCCTAAACGGTCACGGATTTCACCTCCGGTTCCGGTTGCAGCGCCGTTGAAAGGTTCGACTGTTGTAGGGAAGTTATGTGTTTCAGCTTTCAGGGAAATAACAGTTTCAATCTTTTTCACTTCAAAAAAATCCGGTTTATCTCCGGAAACAGGGGCAAATTGTTCGACAACAGACCCTTGATTGAATGCCACATTATCTTTATAGGCAGAAACTAACTTATTGGGATTACAAGTAGATGTTTTTTTTATCAATTTGAAAAGAGACTCTTCTTTCTTTTCTCCGTCGATAACAAATTGTCCGTTGAAAATTTTATGGCGACAATGTTCCGAATTGACTTGCGAAAAACCAAACACTTCACTATCGGTCAGGTTTCTTTTTAACTTTTTGCTGATACTTTTCAGGTAATCGATCTCGTCGGGACTTAATGCCAATCCTTCTTTTTCATTATATGTTTCAATATCTTCAATATATACGATCGGATCCGGTTTTTTATTGATGGTAAAAATATCCTGGTCCAGTTTTTCGTAGACACGTTGAAGCATCGGATCTATTTCCATACCTTTTTTAAATGGAGTATATTCTTCGATTCTTTCTATACCCTTCAAACCCATGTTTTGAGTAATTTCAACAGCATTAGTACTCCAGGGAGTAATCATTTCTTTCCTGGGACCAATAAAAGATGAGTTGATTACCGAAGACTCTTTTTGCTTAGCATCACCGAACAACCATTGTAATTTCTGAATATCTTCCTTTGTCAAAGGTTGTTGTGTTTGCACTGCAATCACTTTGTTTTCCTGTGTTTGAAAGAAAAAAATCATAAAGAATTTATTAAATCGTTTGCGTTATTTTAAATGATGACCAATATTATTCCTCACCCACCCTCTTCACAAGGGAAAGGGAAGAGATGGCATCCGGTACAAAGATAATAGTTTTTGAAGCTTTTTCAAATCGAAAAATAGGAAACAGAAAAGGAAATTCTATATAAAGGAAAAGAGTCTATACTCATTTGTACAGACCCTTTCCTGCTAAGATACTTTAATAAACAATTTTAGAACGAAATAGATGAAGGATTAGAAGTTGCTAGTAATATCATGGGTAAGATCAAGAAGACTAGACTTTTTTGCAATGTTCCATTTCTAAAATTTTATTAACATACGATAAAAACAACTTATTCCCAGATTTATGAAACTCATAAACTTTAAACAATATATCTTTTTCATAATTTGATTCAAAAATAAAGAACCAATTCTGTCTAAACTTTCCAGATTTGGCATTTAGCCTTCAAATGATTAGAAATCTCCATAATCAATTAAACTAAATGCCGTATTCCAGTTTCAAGAGAACCAACTCAAGATAAAAATTAAGGGAACTCAATGCTAATGAAACAACTAATTTTTGATTTTTGAGATGATTCTTGTAAAAAATAATACTGAATATAAATTTCTGTATCACTAGAAGGTAAGTATATACCTAACCCCATCAATAATAACAACGATAGTGTCTCCCCCTTTTATCCGGTTCATTTCGGAAATGTTCAACTTTTTGAGTTTTTCAGAATTGAATTTTACTGTTTTCATAATGTTTTATGTAAATAATTAAAAAACTCCACAATAGTATAGCTTTTTATTTGATAAGTATCTAATTTTTTTCTCATTTTTTTCTCATTTTTTTCTAATCTTTGCATAATAAATCTGTCATGTTTTAAATTATCGCTATGAAATATCGCATTTTAGCCTCAATATCAGGCATATTGATTGTTTTGATATTTTTTTCTCAAGCATATCTCGTTTACGACTATTTCAATTTAAGTAAAGAGCTTTTAAGAAAAGAGATAAATTTGATTACGAATGAGGCTTATCGTATGGAATTAAACAATCGATTAAATTCTATCAGAACAAATAAAATAGAAGCAAATATTGAACAAAAAATATCACAAGAAAATAAAATTCCAAACTCAACATATGATATAGATAAAATGAAAATTGATAAGAAGGATATTATTCTTCTGTTAAATTCGGCCATCAGTGTATATGCAAATGAAAAAATTCCATTCAACCTGCAGGTAGCTGATAGTATTGTAGGAAACTTACTGAAGGAACATAATATTAATTCCGAATATTGTACAGAACTCTTAAATTTAAATACAGGAGAAACTCAAAAATCAAGATCATATAATCTTAAAGATTCTACATCTTTTGTTTACTCTAATCCTTTATTCCTTGATTTTGAAAAAGAAAAATCTTTGCAAATTGTTTTACTCAATCCTCAGCAAAATATTTTCAAGCGTATGTCGTTTATGCTTATAGCATCATTACTTTTTTCACTTTTCTGTATTTATTGTATTTGGTCGTTGCAACAGACGCTTTCCAAAAAACGTAAATTGATTGAGGTTAAAAACAATTTCTTTAATACTGTATCTCATGAATTGAAAAGGCCCGTTAGTCAGATATTCATGTCAGTCAATGCATTATGGAATCCTAAAATAGTTTTTGACGAATCAAAGAGACAAAGATATTTATCCATATCCAAGAATGCCTCTAAAAATATATCTGAAAAAATAGACATCATACTGGCAATAGCAAAAGAAGAAGAAGGTGTCTTTAAACTCAACAAAACAGAATTTGATTTAAGTAAAACTATTTTCAACCTGAAAGATGAGTGTACTTCCACTGCTACCAAGCCCGTGGAAATTGAAATAGAAAACAAGCTGAATGACAATCGCTTAATTGCTGACGAAGGACATATAACACAATGTATTGCTAACCTGATCGAAAATGCAATCAAATATTCGGAAGAATCTGTAGCTATCAAAATCACATTGAATCAGACCGGAAGTCAGTTATCCATTGCGGTAAAAGATAATGGACTGGGTATCGATAAAAATAAAATTCCTCATATATTTGAAAAGTTTAACCGGGCTTCTATCGGCAAAGTAAATGGATTTGGTATCGGTTTATTTTATGTAAAAACAATTATTGAAAAGCATCATGGGAAAATATCCATAACCAGCAAATTAGGGGAAGGCAGTGAATTTGTTCTAATTTTACCAAAAGGTATAGGTATTAGTTAAAAACCTTACATTTTTAAAATTCGAAGATTATGAAAAAAGTATTATTAACCGAAGATGATTTCCAACTTGCTTTTATGATCAAAGACCAACTGGAAATCGAAGGTTTTGAAGTATTATGTACTTCAAAAGGAAACGAAGTTTTACCATTATTTAAGTCTCAGGAATCTGATATTATCTTGCTTGATGTAAATTTGGAAGATGAATTGGATGGTTTTACAGTCGGAAAACAAATAAGAGATATCAGCAATGTACCTATCATTTTTGTAACAGCAAGAAATCAGTTGGAAGATCTGAAAAAGGGATTTCAGCTTGGTAATATTGATTATCTGAAGAAACCTTATGCAATTTCGGAGCTTGTTTTACGCATACACGAACTTTTATCTAAAAACATAATCCAGCAAAAGGAAGAAGAGGTTTTTCAAATCGGACAATTGCACTTTGTCCCATCGGAACATTTATTGACAATAAAAAATCAAAGGATACATTTAACTAACCGTGAAAATATTGTTTTAAAACTATTATTTGAAAACAAAAACCAACTGGTTTCCAGAAATATTATTACTCTTGGGGTTTGGGATGAACATGACTCCAGACTCAAAGACGATTCTTTAAACAATATTATATCTTCACTCCGGTCTAAACTGGCGGAAGAAAGCAATATTTCAATCATTACCATTCAGAAAGAAGGGTATAAACTAGTGGTTAATTAATTTTCCAGGATTTTCTTATCTTTGCAGCATGCTAAGCATTGTTATCAAAGGGATATTGATTGGAATACTCGTTTCGGCTCCTATGGGTCCTATTGGTATATTGTGTATACAACGGACTTTGAATAAGGGCCGTTGGCATGGCTTTTGTACCGGTATAGGTGCCACATTTTCCGATCTTTTTTATGCTACAATTACAGGATTCGGGATGGGATTTGTGGTTGATTTTATAGAAAAAAACCAAATTCTGTTACAAATATCCGGAAGTATTTTGTTAATGTTATTTGGATTTTACACCTACAAAACAAATCCTTCCAAAAGCCTGAAAAAACCTGAAGATCAACAAGAAAACACATATACCCAAGATACTCTCACTTCATTTTTTCTGACGCTATCCAATCCTTTCATTATATTTTTGTTTTTAGGATTATTTGCCCGCTTCAATTTTATTATTCCGGAAGAAACAATATTTGCCTTGGCATTGGGATTAATAGCAATTGCCATTGGAGCGCTTTCCTGGTGGTTTTTAGTCACTTATCTTGTAGGAAAATTGAGAAGTAATTTCAATGTGAGAGGTTTGTGGATTATGAATCGTACATTGGGAGTAATCATTATTGTCTTATCGGTTGTCGGTTTAATTTTCTCTTTTTACGAAGCACCACCCTTATAGTTTAATGGTAATGTATCATCTCAAAGTTTTTACCTTCCAGTTTCTGTAATAACCTTTCTTTGGAAAGAATTGATTCTAATGGTTGAATATCGTAAGCAGAAATCCAATCCAGGGAAAGATGTGCTTTAGTGGGAATCACATCTGCGGGAAAAACCAGCAGTTTATCATTTGTATTGATAAAAGAAACAATCTGTCCAAAAGTATGTCCATCGTACAATTCTATATGAAAATCCGGGCAGATATCCATTGCTTCATCTACTAAAAATATTTGTCCTGATTCAAATACCGGAACCATATCCATCGCCCGGTATGAATCTATTTCCAATTGATTAGGATGAATATAATTTTCCCATTGCTTTCGGGAAACCCAATGACGGACATGAGGAAAAGTTATTTTCAATTCATCATTTTCTATATAAGTACATCCTCCGCAATGATCAAAATGCAGATGAGAGAGAACTACATCAGTTATTTGCTCCGGTGAAAAGCCCAAACGAATTATTTCTTCTTTTAAATCAAGCAAATCATGAAAACGATAATAGGATAGCCTTTCCAAAGCTTTAGTTCCAACTCCGGTGTCTAAAAGAATCAAATGATTTTCGTTCCATGCTAAAACACATCTCATAGTCAACCGGCAACAATTATCATCATCAGACGGAAGTTTTCTTTTCCACGCTCTTTTAGGAATTGCGCCGAACATGGCGCCGCCATCTGCATAGAAGAATCCGGTATTGATGATTTTGTAATTCATTTTGTCACCTTGTCACATCTATTTTATTCCAATCGCATTGATAATCAAATAAATGATGGAAGCCAATGCTGCACTGACAGGAATAGTAAGTATCCATGCCCAAAGCAAATTGATCGTTACTCCCCATCTTACAGC
>JAVBLQ010000126.1:0-8588 GCA_031553435.1 Bacteroidales bacterium
AATTCGAGTTTGTTGATCTCCTTTTCTTTTTTCTCATTCTTTTTATTTATGGATGAAGACATGCTAAGATCCATTGCTGCAAGTTCCTTGAATACTTCCTGTTTCACTGCACGTTTTTTTGTTTTGGCTACACCGGTAAAAACATGGGCGAAGATATCTTCACCCGGAGAGGCGATCAATCGTCTTTCAACGGCTGCTTTATGGATCATACGCAAGTTGCGCATGTACAAGGATGTGGTGTTCTGTTTATTGCCTTTGAATTTCATCCAGGTTTCATATTCCTTGATACGGCTACTATCGAGTTGTTCCAAAGGAAAATCCTGACCACCATTGAACCGGATGAAATTGCGCGCGGCATCCCGGTAAGCACGGGCGGTACGGATACGGCCGGATTGCAGGAGCATTTGCTCCAACTCCAAAGCAAGGATCGAGAGCAGACAACAACTGTTGTTCTGACGATAATGCTCAACAAACATTGAAAGATTGAAATTTTCGGATCTTTCCAAATAGCGAATATTACTTTCCAGATTTTCACGCTCGCGGGAAAGATCGGAAGAAAGTTTTTGTAAATGAGCTTCACGCAAAGGAGTAGAACACCCGAGCTTGACTTTTTCCAAGCGGGGATTCCATTCCTCGGGAAAAAGTTTATACTGGGTAGTTAATACCTTGACCTCCCGGTTGCGGATGAACTGGAAGAAAAGCGAACCTTCACAGCCGGGAAGGGTGGAAGGACGGAACTTGAGCTTAATGCTTGTTGATTTCATAACCTTAGTTTTTTTGTGAAAGGGGGAGATAGCTTCGCTATCTTGTGAAAGGTGAATTATTTTTCCCCTTCACTACGAGCATAGCGAGTTCACGAAGGAGCAAAGCGACTTTCCCCTTTCACAGGGAGCAAAGCGACCCTCACCTTTCACTGTAATTAATAAAGGTTACAACGCTAAGAAGTGGGGAAAGGTTTTAAAACACGAATTCAGTGATTTGATAAATTTGAGAAGATATAATTTCTCTTTCAAAAAAATAATATGTAAGTTTGTGAGGTACATTTTAATTCTATTAACATGAAAACAGATAACATTTTGTCAGCTCTTACAGCTAAACACCCTGGTGAAAACGAATACCTGCAAGCAGTCAAGGAAGTATTAATTTCTATCGAAGACGTTTACAATCAGCACCCTGAATTCGAGAAATTAAAAATTATCGAAAGGCTTGTTGAGCCGGATCGTATCTTTACATTTAAAGTACCCTGGGTAGATGATCAGGGCAATGTTCAGGTCAATCTGGGCTACCGTGTTCAATTTAACAATGCTATAGGTCCATACAAAGGGGGAATCCGTTTTCATGCATCAGTCAACTTATCCATCTTAAAATTTTTAGGGTTTGAACAAACCTTTAAGAATGCTTTGACTACACTGCCTATGGGTGGAGCCAAAGGAGGTTCCGATTTCAGTTTGAGAGGTAAATCAAACGGAGAGGTCATGAGATTCTGCCAGGCATTCATGCTGGAACTTTGGAAACATATCGGCCCCAATACAGATGTCCCTGCCGGAGATATTGGCGTAGGAGCCCGTGAAATAGGTTATCTTTATGGAATGTATAGAAAATTAGCCGGTGAAAATACAGGCACTTTTACCGGAAAAGGTTTAGAATACGGAGGGTCTCTAATTCGTCCGGAAGCAACGGGATTTGGAGGATTATATTTCGTCCACGAAATGTTAAAAAATCAGGGAATCGATATCAAAGGAAAAACGATAGCACTGTCCGGATTCGGAAATGTCGCCTGGGGAGCTGCTTTGAAAGCAACAGAATTAGGAGGAAAAGTCATCACTATCTCCGGTCCTGACGGATATATCTATGATCCTGACGGTATCAGTGGTGAAAAAATAAATTATATGCTGGATCTTCGTGCAACAGGTGAAGATATTGTTGCCCCGTACGCAGAAAAATTCAATGCCCGGTTCTTCCCGGGAAAACGTCCATGGGAACAAAAAGCAGATATCGCACTGCCTTGTGCTACTCAAAACGAATTGAATGAGATAGACGCACAAATGTTGATCGACAATAAGGTTCAATGTGTAGCCGAAATTTCCAACATGGGCTGTACCGCAGAAGCCGTCGATTTATTTATTGATAAAAAAATATTATTCGCTCCCGGAAAAGCTGTAAATGCCGGTGGGGTTGCAACTTCCGGTCTTGAAATGACTCAAAATGCCATGCATTTGATGTGGGGAGCAAAAGAAGTGGATGCTCAATTACTTCAAATCATGAATAATATTCACAGCCAATGTGTTATTCACGGAAAAGAAAAAAGCGGATATATCAATTACGTAAAAGGCGCTAATATTGCCGGGTTCATGAAAGTGGCGAGAGCGATGATGGCGCAGGGAGTGTTGTAAGTGAAAAGTGAAAAATTAAAAGTGAAAAGTGAAAAATAAATTATGAAATAAAAAAGTCACTTTTCACTTTTAATTTTTCACTTATTTATGAAGTAGATCTTCAATATCTTTAATAGCCGAATTAAATGCTTTATCTACATCAATAGAATCCTGAACAGTTTTACAGGCATGCAATACAGTAGCATGATCTCTCTTTCCTATCACAAGACCAATGTGCGAATAAGATGAATCCGTGTATTTCTTGGATAAAAACATGGATACCTGACGAGCCTGCACTATTTCCCTTTTTCTTGATTTAGATTGTATTTCACTCAAATCAATATTGAAATAGGTACTTACCACATCCTGTATTTTTTCAATGGTAATTTGCTTTTTCTCCAACTTAATCGATTGACTTACCACTCTCCTGGCAAGATCTATATCAACCTCTTTATTGTAAACCAAAGAATAAGCAACCAATGAAGTGATAATTCCTTCCAAATCTCTTACATGTTCAGTTACATTTTCTGCAATAAAATCAACGATCTCTTCCGAAATATTCAACCCGTCATGCAAAATTTTGTGAGTAAGGATTTTTTTACGGAGCGGCAAATCCGGCTTTCCTAATTCAGCGGTCATTCCCCATTTTAGACGGGAAATCAAGCGTTCTTCCAGGCCTTGTAATTCAACCGGAGGTTTATCCGATGTGAGAATAATTTGCTTTCCTAACTGATGTAAATGATTAAATATATGAAAATATGCGGTCTGCGTTCTCTCCCATCCCACAAATTCCTGTATATCATCTATTATCAATACATCTACGCTTTGATAAAAATTAATAAAGTCATTAGACGTATTATTACGCGTAGCATCTGTGTATTGAACTTTAAAAAGATGGGAAGAAATATATAACACTTTTTTCTCCGGGAATAATTCTCTTATCCTGGAACCGATAGCATGACACAAATGCGTTTTTCCAACTCCCGATCCTCCATGTATGTAAAGAGGATTAAACGCTGTTTTTCCCGGATTCAGAGTAATAGAATCACCTACAGTTCTTGCGAGCTTATTGCTATCTCCTTCAAAAAAATTATTAAAATTATAGCGGGGATTCAAATTGGGATTCCAATCCTGAATCACGGGTTCTGCAAATAATTGTGGCGCCTTGTTGGCTCCTTTGGGCGTTTTTCTCTCCGAAAATAATGTTTTAACATCGCTTTGAAGAGTTGTATGGGCCTTGGACGAATTATCTACAATCACTCTGTAATTCAAAATAGTGCCTTTGCCTACCACTCTTGTCAGAGTTGCATGTAGCAGGTCTACATATTTTTCTTCGAGATATTCATAGAAGAACTGACTTGGCACCTGAATCGTTAATTCCTTAGATTTATAATGCAAAGGAACTATCGGCAAGAACCATGTATTAAAAGCATTTTCAGAGACATTGTCTCCGATTACTTTTAAACATTCATTCCATAAAGTTTGATGATTAGATTCCACTTTCTCTAAGCCTTTTATTTGTTATCCCAATTTTTCGTTTAGGATTTAAAATCCAATGTCGCAGGTTTAAAACCTCAACACTAAATTTCAAACAAAATCATTGGGATTGCAAAATTTGTAAAAAAAAAATGATAAAAAAAACCTGCTTTCACTTGCTTTTCAGGATCAGAATATATTGTATTTACTATCAAAGACTTATAAAATGTCTGATTTTCAATAAAAATGGTGCATCAAAAAATATTAAACAAATACAAATCAACAGATTAATTCTAAGGATAAAAAGCATCTACAAAAAAAATATTTATTTAACAACTCATTAAACTTAGATTAAAAGGGTGTTAAATGAGATTCTCATTTTTTTATCAAAACAGAGAATATTTAGAACTATTCTAAATAAGAAATTACTTTTTACCAAAAATAGAAAAATGAACATAACGCTTAGGATTCTCACGTAAATCCAACATAAGCAATGAAGCATTTCTGGCCGTTGAATCTAAATTACTATATAAATCCTTATCATTCAACAACAAACCCAGGGAGTTGTCTTTACTGTTCATCTTTTGAGTAACTTGTTCAAAATTCTTCAGAGTGGCATCCAGCGACTTCATCGGAGTGTTAACATCAACAGTTTTCAGTTGCGAAGAAACAACAGTAAAGTCAGATGAAATTGTTTTAAAATTTGAAACAATGGCAGGGAGATCCCGGTTCATCATAACATTCAATCGGGCTGTTGACTGTTCCAAACTTGCAGTAGTTCGTTCGACATGTTCCAATGATTGAGCTAAAGCCGGATGATTAACAATTGTTTGCAAACCCGTTAAAATTGAATCTATTTTAGGCAACATACCTTCAACTTGCGGAAGAAGCTTATCTGAAACAACATCCATCATTCCTGTTGTATTCCGTCCTTCCAAAGTATCCCCTATCTCATAATAATTATCAACCAATTGATTCAGAACCAGGTGTAAACTTGAACCGGCGGTAAAACTGGAAACAAGTTTCACATAACTACCTCTTTTCATCTTCATGCCTTTTTCGAGATCCATCTGCACAACAAAATCGTTCTTATCCTGTTCATAGCTGATAGACTTTACAACTCCGACTTTAAAACCTTCCACATAAATAGGTGATGAAGCCTGAAGCTCTGTTACATTAGCAAATTTCACATAGTAATTGTTGACCGGATTAAAAATATCAATTCCTCTTAAATAGTTGATTCCGAAGTATAATAAAAAAATACTGATTATTGTAATGATTCCAATTTTTGCTTCCCGTGTAAAATATTTCTTCATTCTATGTTTATTTTATTTTTTTCCCGTTTTGATATGTTATGATAAAAGCATCATTAAATCTTTTTTGCACAGACCTCCATAATTCACATATTTCATCCCAGTCGGAACTCTCGCCATATGTATATTTATACATTCCGTTTTCAACATAAAAATCGGCTTTATAACCTTTCAATTCCGCAGATCTGGAAGATAGCCTTTTATCTGAAGCCAACAATTGAATTTTATAGATCTTGTCCGAATCCATCAATTGCGGATTAGCAATCTTCACATTATCTTCCAATACTACATTTTTATTATAGGAAGACCGGGGTGTTGCCAATTGTCCGGATTTTCGGTCATGTTCCTTTTTATATTGAGTAAAAGCTGCACTGATCGACTTTGCCAAACTCTTTTGACCGGAGTCGCTATTCAGATATTTTTCTTCATTTCTATTTGAAATAAATCCTAATTCAACCAAAACACTCGGCATACTGCTGGCTCTCAAAACAAGAAAACCGGCCTGACGCACTCCCCGATCTTTTCGTCCTGATCTTTTGGAGAATTCTTTCTGTATGGAAGATGCCAACGTAACACTTTGAGCCATATGCTTGTTTTGCATAAATTCAAAAATGATGTATGACTCCGAAGAGTTGGGATCAAAGCCTTCATATTTTTGCTTATAATCATCTTCCAATGTAATAACCGAGTTTTCACGTTTGGCTACTTCCAGATTTTCGTCAGTCCTGGCCAAACCCAATGTATATGTTTCCGCTCCATAAGGTGACCTTGCCTTATTCGAATTTGTATGAATGGAAATAAATAAATCGGCTTTAGCTTTGTTGGCAATTCTGGAACGTTGATCCAAAGCTATAAATTTATCTGTTGTCCGGGTATAAACTACTTTTACATCCGAATGTTCAGCCTTAATATAGTCGCCAAGCAACAATGCTACTTTCAGGTTGATATTTTTCTCTTTGGAAATCGCACCTTTTGCACCATTATCCTTTCCTCCATGTCCGGGGTCAATGACCACTACAAACATTTTACCTGAATTCTGACCTTGTATATTAAAAATAAAAATAGAAAACAGAAAAATCAGTAAACCCAAGCATTTTTTTTGAGATATAAAAATCATGTCTACCAAATTTACAGCTGCAAATATAACAAATATTTTTCACGCATTTTCTTATACTTTGACAGTTCCTGTTCCCACGATGCACGAATTGCCTGTTCCGACATCCCGGATGTAATTTGTTTAGCAAGAATTTTATTTCCGGCCAGCAATTCAAACCAACGTCCACGGGTAATAAATTTTTCATTGTCTCCGGATAATTTCATGAAATCTATAAAGAATTTCAAAGACAACCCTCCCTGGAAAGGGATATTTCTCAGATCCACTCCATAACATTTTTTATTCATGTTTAGTGGATTTTTATCCCATCCCTCCAGACTGACCGGAGTAAAAGTGAATTTTCCATATTTAGGATCAGGAGCTCCCAAAACTTGAAACGGATAAGTAGTCCCTCTTCCGACACTAATATTTGTCGCTTCGAAAAAACATAGTGAAGGATAAAGGAGGATCGATTGTTCATTCGGCAAATTAGGGGATGGTTTTACGGGAAGAACATATTTATCTCCATGTTTCCAACCTTGATTTTTAACAATATCCAAGGAGCATTTTATCCCGTTTTTCAACCATTTTTCGCCATTGATCATCAATGCTAATTCTCCCACTGTGAGTCCATGCAAAATGGGGATGGAATGCATTCCGACAAAAGATTTACAATCATCCTGCATCACAGGCCCATCTACATAATCATTCGGATTGGGACGATCACCGATAATGAGATGTTTATTATTTTCGGCGCAAGCTTCCATCAAATAATGCATTGTACTGATGTAGGTATAAAAACGTGCTCCTACATCTTGTATATCAAAAATAATAACATCTATATCCTTTAGTTGTTCAGGAGTCGGCTTTCTATTGGCGCCATAAATGGAAACAATGGGAAGACCGGTTTTAAGATCTTTCCCGTCTTTAATTTTTTCCCCGGCATCTGCAGTTCCACGGAAACCGTGTTCCGGAGCATATATTTTACACACATTTACTCCTGCCGATAACAACGTATCCAATAAATGTACCTGATTTTTCCCGATTATTGAAGTATGATTTACAACTAATCCGACTTTTTTTCCTTTTAACAATGGAAGTAAAGACGACATGTCTTCAGCTCCGACTTTTACCTGTGCAAATATTCCCGAAAACGACAATAAAAATATCGATAAAGCACATAAAAATCTGTTCATATTTTTAGGTCTTAAAATTGAAATATGATACAAAGATATTATTTTTAACTTTGCCGTCAACAAATTGAGGCGTTTTACGTTGTTTATTCTTATAAACTGTTTGAATTTTTAGTGAATAGCGACCATTAATTTTATTACACAATGAATCCGTTCGAAATAATAAATAAATATTATCAGGAAAATACTGATTTGTATAACATTTTAGTAGAACATTCCAAAGATGTTGCAGACAAGTCATTGTCGATTGTACGTAATCATCCTGAATTTAATATTGATGAAAATTTTGTCTATGAAGCTGCTATGCTACATGATATTGGGATATTCATGACCGATTCTTCGGACATCGAATGTTACGGCGACAAACCTTATATTTGCCACGGTTATCTGGGTAGTGATCTGGTGAAAAAAGAAGGATTTCCGCTTCATGCATTGGTATGCGAAAGACATACGGGCGTAGGGTTAAGTCTGGAGTATATTATTTCAAAAAATCTGCCTCTTCCTCATCGCGATATGCAACCGGTAAGTTTGGAAGAACAGATTATTTGTTTTGCCGATAAGTTTTTTTCAAAAACCAGACTTGGAAAAGAAAAATCCGTTGATAAAATCAGAAGCGGCTTATCAAAATACGGACAACATTGTGTTGACCGGTTTGATGAGTGGGATAAACTTTTTGGGGAGTGAAGAGAGCTGTCTTAAAAGCAAATCAATAGAACACGGATGACACAGAAAAGCACGGATTGCTTTTTTATTTTCAACTGAATATGAGCATGATATTTCGTGTTCTAATTTTACTTTCGAGACAGCTTCTTAGTTCTTAATTTTTCATTTTCTAAGGTCAAACTCAACCCGTTGTTTCTCCGTCAGTATCTGACGAATTTTCTGTTTACATTCAGCCTCAGCTTTCATACGGTTGGTAATCAATACTCCAATTTCTTCGATGGTTTTATTGATTGCTTTCATATCTGCATTTTCGGCTGATTCCAGCGTTTTCAGATGAGCTTTTTTCTCAGAAAGTGCATTATTTATTTGTAACAATTTTTTATCTCTTTCCAGGACTGTGTTATTGATGATTGAGCGTTGTTCGGGAGTCAAATCAGAGACAATATCATCTTTGTATAGTTGTTCCTGAATTTTTGAT
>JAVBLQ010000011.1:0-37016 GCA_031553435.1 Bacteroidales bacterium
CATCCGCCGCTCCCCGTGTTTTTGGATATTTCTTTCTCCGTTATTTTTGCGTAAAAAAAGCCATGTTAACAGAACAACAATTTTCGGAGATTCATTCGCGTTACGTATCCTCAGGGTTAAGCATCCGTTCCTTCTGCCAGAATGAAGGTATCAGCGAAGCTATGTTTTACTACTGGAAGAAAAAGATGAAACAGCTTTTAACCGGCGAAGGTATTGCGGGTTTTGTTCCGCTGGTTATCCGGGATTCATCAGGAGGAAGTCTTCCAATGGGAGAACCAGGGCAGCGGATCGTAGAATCAAGCTTTGAAATTAGTTATCCGAACGGTACCCGGCTAAAGTTTTCACCCGGGAGTTTGGATTTGAGTTTGCTTCGTTCCTTACTCTCTTTACAGGATTAGCCATGTTCAGTCTGGATCGAACGATGCGTTACTGGATTTATCCCTATCCGGCCGACATGCGCAAAAGTTTTTATACCCTCTCGGGTTTAGTTACCAACCAAATGGGACAAAGTATCCTTAGCGGTGATGTTTTTTGTAAATGAGCTTCCTGCAGAGAAGTAGAACACCCAAGTTTAACTTTTTCCAAAAGGGGATTCCATTCCTCAGGAAAAAGTTTATACTGGGTAGTGAGACCCTTGACCTCCCGGTTGCGGATGAACTGGAAGAAAAGTGAACCTTCACAGCCGGGAAGGGTGGAAGGACGGAACTTGAGACGGATACTTGTTGATTTCATAACCTTATTTTTTTTGTGAAGGGTGAAGCGATGCTTGTGAGCTAAAAAAGAAAAACATTATTCCATTTCATTTGTTTTATAAAAAATCCCATTTTCATGAAAACCATCATATCCTTTATTTTTGCAATTACAGTACTTTTTCCTTCAATAAGTATTGCTCAGACTCGAACTTATGGCCGAAATATCGAGCTCTATAGTTATCCGTATAAGGAACTTTTCTTTGTAAGCCCTCGTTTTGACCGGCAAAACCAGAAATATGGCAATTATTATGATACATATTTATTACGAACAGTTCTCACGCTAGATCAGACATACCATTTTCGGGTAGATTTACCGTTTGCAAGTTCAAATGCTTCAGGCGAAAATCAGTTTGGATTTGCCGATATGAATATTAAATTCATGCACACCATTCCAACTCACAAGATGAATAATCGCTTATACGGCGCTTACGGATTTGAAATGGTACTTCCTACCGCCAGTCACGAAAATTTGGGAAGCGGAAAATGGCAACTTTGGCCGGGATTGGGTTTAATTTATTTCAAAGGAGAAGGTGAAAATACAACCGGAACTTACTCTTTATCTTTCGAATACCGCTTTTCTTTTGCAGGAGATAAAGATCGTCCGGATATCAAAATATTGGCTTGGGCTCCTAATGTGGATTGGTGGTTCAAAAAATGGTATGTCGGGTATTACGCCACTTGGACATATGATTTAGAAAATGAGATACTGGATATTCCGGTTGATATTGAGGTTGGTTATAATATTGTTTCCAGTCTGGTTCTATCTGTAGAATTTATTCAACCGTTATTAAAAAACAGATCGTACAATAATGAGTTTGGGATTAAGTTAAGATACAATTTTCCAGTGAAGGATTAAAAAGCTAAGAGTGAAGAACTTGGCTTTTGCACATTAAATTCTTCACTCTTAATTCTTCACTCTTAGTTTATTTACCTGAGAGTTTATCTTTCAAAGCTGCAAGTTCTTCAATGTCTCCCAATGTAGTTTTTTCCATTGTAGATGTTGTATTTACAGACTCTTCTTTTTTAGCTCTTTTAGCGGCTTTCTTTTCTCCTGCTTCTTTTCGTTCTGCTGCTTTTTGTTCATCTTCGAAAATGCGGCTGTGAGAAAGGATAATTCTCTTAGAATCTTTGTTGAATTCGATTACTTTGAATTCTAATTTTTCATCTAATTGAGCAGAAGCTCCGTCTTCTTTCACCAAATGTTTAGGAGTTGCAAATCCTTCTACTCCATAAGGAAGAGAGATTACTGCTCCTTTGTCTAACATTTCGATGATTGTACCTTCGTGTACGGAACCGACTGTAAAAATTGTTTCGAATACATCCCATGGATTTTCTTCCAATTGTTTGTGTCCAAGGCTTAAACGACGGTTTTCTTTGTCGATTTCCAATACCTGAACTTCTACTTCCGCACCGATTGAAGTAAATTCGCTTGGGTGTTTGATTTTTTTTGTCCATGAAAGGTCAGAAATGTGGATCAAACCTTCAACGCCTTCTGCGATTTCTACAAACACACCAAAGTTAGTGAAGTTACGTACTTTAGCTGTATGTTTGCTGCCGATTGCATATTTAGTTTCGATATTTTCCCATGGATCATCTTTCAATTGTTTGATACCCAGAGACATTTTTCTTTCGTCGCGATCAAGTGTAAGAATAACGGCTTCAACTTCGTCACCTACTTTCATGAAGTCCTGAGCGCTTCTCAAGTGTTGAGTCCAGCTCATTTCAGAAACGTGGATCACACCTTCTACTCCCGGAGCGATTTCGATGAATGCACCGTAATCAGCCATCACAACAACTTTACCTTTTACTTTGTCGCCCACTTTCAGGTTAACATCCAAAGCATCCCAAGGATGAGGTGTTAATTGTTTCAAACCAAGAGCGATACGTTTCTTTTCGTCATCAAAATCAAGGATAACTACATTAATTTTTTCATCCAGTTTCACTACTTCTTCAGGATGTGTAACACGTCCCCATGAAAGGTCTGTGATGTGGATCAAACCATCTACGCCACCCAAATCGATAAATACCCCGTAAGAAGTGATGTTTTTGACAACACCTTCGAGTACTTGTCCTTTTTCGAGTTTGGCACTGATATCTTTCTTTTGTTGTTCAAGTTCTGCTTCGATAAGCGCTTTGTGGGAAACAACCACATTTTTGAATTCCTGATTGATTTTAACAACTTTGAATTCCATTGTTTTTCCAACAAATACATCGTAATCACGGATAGGTTTAACATCGATCTGAGAACCGGGTAAGAATGCCTCAATACCGAATACATCCACGATCATACCACCTTTTGTTCTGCATTTGATGAATCCTTTGATTACTTCGTCTTTTTCCAAAGCCTCGTTTACGCGATCCCAAGAACGGGTAGCACGGGCTTTTTTGTGGGAAAGGATCAATTGTCCTTTTTTGTCTTCCTGACTTTCAATATAAACTTCTACTTCATCTCCGATTTTTAAGTCCGGATTGTAACGGAATTCAGCCATAGAAACGACTCCGTCTGATTTGTAACCGATGTTTACAACAACTTCTCTTTTATTCAAAGAAGTCACACGGCCCATAACGACCTCACGATCATTGATTTTGCTCAATGATTGGTCATAAGTTTTAATAAGATCTTCTTTACTTACAGTGCTGTAAGTATCCCCTTTTTCATACGCATCCCAATCAAAATCCTGATTAGGTGCAACTGTTTTTAATTCTTCACTCATTTGTTAATAAAATAATAATTTAATTAGTTAGACTTTATGTTGTCTTTTGAAAATCGGCGCAAATGTACGCTTTATTTTCTGAATATCAATTATCTTTGCGACATGAAAAAATTAATTCGTGAAAATATTTACTATTTTTCCACTTTTTTATTATTTGTCGTAGCCGGAACAGCTTTATTATTTACTGTTGGTAAAGAGAATGTAACATTATGGGTAAATTCACATTATTCCTCAGTTTTAGACTCTTTTTTTCTAATGATGACCGAATTGGGTTCTCTTTGGTTTAGTCTGGTTATTGTATTGATATTATTTATCTGGAAAAAATGGAGAGTTGCGGTCAATGCCTGTATTTGCTTGGGCATCTCTTCTTTAGTTACTTTATTTGTAAAATTTGTTTTATTTCCCGGATCATTACGTCCGGTTCCTTATTTCAAAAGCCGGGAAATATCATTGCGATTGATAAATGGTGTCGAACAGTTACAAACAGAAAGTTTTCCGTCCGGACATACCACGGAAGCATTTGCTATCGCGACATTTCTAGCCTTATTTTTATCTAAAAAAGAATGGCACCCGATTTTAGCAATCATTGCCATTTTGGTGGGTTATTCCCGTATTTATTTGTCCCAACACTTTATTACTGACGTGTATATGGGAATGATTATCGGAACCGTAACTACAACTTTAACTTATTGGTTTTCTCCACTCTCTGGAGAAAGACAACAAACACAATTCACATTTCACAAGAGAACGAAGTGAACTTCACCTTTTACCTCATTGTATTTATTTCAAAACTCCGAACTGAAATGAAATTTGATATGCTGAAAATCCTGTTGCGCCATTTGCAACACATAGTTTGAATCGGCAAGGAAAACATCGCGACCTTCCTTATCTTTAGCTATGAATTGATATTTTCTTTTTTTGAAATTTTCCAATTCTATAGCATCATCACTTTCAATCCAACAGGCTTTGTATAAGTTGATTGGCTCCCATTTACATTGAGCGCCATATTCATGTAATAAGCGATATTGGATTACTTCAAATTGGAGTTGTCCGACCGTACCAATGATTTTTCTTCCATTAAATTGATTAGTAAATAATTGGGCTACACCTTCATCCATCAATTGCTCGATACCTTTATTCAATTGCTTAGTTTTCATCGGATCGGCATTTTCGATGTATTTGAACATTTCAGGTGAAAAACTGGGCAAACCTTTGAAATGCAGTTCTTCACCAGAAGTCAAAGTATCTCCGATTTTGAAGTTTCCGGTATCCGGAAGTCCGATAATATCTCCGGCATATGCATCGTCTACCACTTCTTTCTTTTGGGCCATAAAAGCTGTGGGAGATGAAAATTTCATAAATTTTCCCTGACGGATATGTTTATAATTGGTATTTCGTTCGAATTTACCGGAACATATTTTCACAAAAGCGATACAGCTTCTGTGATTGGGATCCATGTTAGCATGAATTTTGAAAATGAATCCGGAAAAGTTTTCTTCTTCCGGTTCAATAATTCTTTCTTCTGTTTTAACCGGACGGGGGGAAGGCGCTATTTTTACAAAACAATCCAATAACTCTTTAACTCCGAAGTTATTAAGTGCAGAACCAAAAAAAACAGGAGCAATATCTCCGGCAAGGTATGTTTTTACATCAAATTCAGGATAAACTCCTTCAATTAGTTCTACATCTGCACGAAGTTTTTGAGACAATCTGTCACCGATATGAGTTTCCAAATCAGGACTGTTCAGATCTTTGAATTCGACTTTTTCAGTTACATATTGTTTACTTGGAGAATATAAATCTAATTTTTGTTCATAAATATTATAGACTCCTTTAAATTGTTGTCCCATATCAATCGGCCAACTTAAGGGACGGACTTTGATTTGGAGTTCCTGTTCCACTTCATCCAATAAGTCAAAAGGGTCTTTACCGTCTCTATCCATCTTATTGATGAATACAATTACCGGAGTTTTGCGCATCCGGCAGACTTCCATCAATTTACGGGTTTGAGTTTCAACACCTTTGGCCACATCGATCACAATGATTACGCTATCAACAGCGGTTAAAGTTCTGTATGTATCTTCCGCAAAATCCTGGTGACCGGGAGTATCCAGAATATTTACTTTATAACCTTCGTAATCAAAGGCCATTACGGAAGTAGCTACAGAAATACCTCTTTGTTTTTCGATCTCCATCCAGTCGGATGTAGCTGTTTTTTTGATCTTGTTTGATTTAACAGCTCCGGCCACATGGATAGCTCCTCCAAAGAGCAATAATTTTTCGGTTAATGTAGTTTTACCGGCATCGGGATGGCTGATGATCGCAAATGTCCTGCGACGATGAATTTCGGATTCTAATTCGCTCATAATATTTAGTGACGAGTTACAGGTTACAAGTTACAGGTTACAAGACTATTTATTCCTGTAACTTGTAACCCATAACCTGTAACCTTATTTCATTGATTCTAATGCCTTCTTCAAACTATCTTCCCATTGAGGAATAGTCAATTGAAATGTAGTCTTAATTTTGGTCTTATCCAACACACTGTAAGCAGGGCGCACCGCTTTGGTTGGATATTCTTTTGTTGTAATCGGATTTACTTTACAAGTAATATTTTCTGTTTCAAAGATTTTCACTGTGAAATCGTACCAGGAGCAAATTCCTTCATTACTGTAATGATAAATGCCGGATTCGAATTTGTTTTGTTTTTCCGACCAATCAATGATGTGCATGATTGCTCTGGCCAAATCTTCCGCACAAGTAGGTGTTCCTATCTGATCAGCCACTACATTCAAGGATTCGCGTTCTTTTCCCAAACGAATCATTGTCTTGACAAAATTATTTCCAAATGTGGAATATAGCCAGGCTGTACGAATAATGATGCTGTCAGGACAGGTTTTTAATAATATCTCCTCCCCTTCTCTTTTACTTTTTCCGTAAACAGATTGAGGATTGGTCTGATTCGTTTCTTTGTATGGGAGATCTCCTCTCCCATCAAAAACATAATCTGTAGAAACATGGATAACTTTAGCTTGTCCATTAGCTACTAAACCTAAATTTTCAACAGCATCTCTGTTCACTTTATAGGATATTTCCACTTCGTCTTCCGCTTTATCTACTGCTGTATAGGCAGCACAGTTGACTATGTAAGCAATATCATTTTTTTCTACGAAATTTTTAACTTCCGTTCGATTACAAAGATCAAGCGTATCTATATCTGTCGGGAAAAAATGAAATTGAGGATATGAATCAAACAATTTACTTAATTCACTCCCCAATTGACCGTTAGATCCGGTTACAAGTATATTTTTTATCATATATATTAAAAAAAGGATCGAAAAGCGATGGATATTTTAGAATTGAAGGCTGTATTCCGAAACAGCATTATAAAATTCTTTATCCTGCACTCCTAACTGACGGCATGCGTAGCGGGCGCTATTCAGATTTTGTAAGAAATAAGCATTGACCATCTTGATGGGAAAAGCCCCATAACGTGTTTTAAGGGTCACAACTTCCTTATTTTTCTCAGTTTCGTGATCGGAAAATGGAATTGCAGTTATATCTTCCCTGATGCCATTGGAAACTATCTGATTGATATTTTCATCTTTTTCGTTATAAATCAACTTTCCATCGCGTTCTATGACTTTAATAAAATTCAGGAAGACGTTTAAATAATCCTCTTTCAAAGGATATTCCTGCGATTTTTTCCAAATCATATTGGTAACAAGAGCAATATGAGGGCGATAAAATTCTATATTATATTTTTTATTGATAGAAGATGAAAAATGTTCATCTCCTTCAATAAGTGCAATCCGTGTATCAAGAGCCAGACTGACCGCCTTATCCGTAAATGGAACAGGTTGTGTTAATAAATAATCAAAACGTATATTTTGTTTTTGCAATACATACATAATAATTGAAAGTACACTCTTTTTTCCTTTATTTCCGGCAACAACTAACCTTGTCTTATTTTTTGTCCAATCATAGATAAATTCCGGAATGGACATAATATTCAGATTTTGTTCTCTAATTTTCTGTATAACAACATTATCTGCTGCAACACCATTAGTTGGAACAATATAATCGACATTTTTGGATGGCTCTTCAACATCCCATTTTGAGTTGACATATAATCCGGCATCTGTAAGTTTTTGGTGTAAGGTTTCCGGCAAATCACCGTCTGACCCGCTCACATCGTAGTTTTGCTCTTTCAAAGCAATACCCAAATCAGACATAAACTTATTACCAATCGAGAGTAAATGAACTTTCGGTTTCATGTATAAAATTCTCCGTATTTTTATTTCGAGATGCAAAGATAAAATTTTTTTCTTTTCCTTACATTTAAAAACAAGTAAAGTGGCAATAAAGTTTTTTAAGCCAATAACCTTTTTACTGTTTCTGAAATAATTCTTCCCTCTGCTTTTCCTGCTAATTTCTTGGCTGCCAAACCCATTACTTTACCCATATCTTTGGCTGATGAAGCTCCGGTTTCTGCGATAATAGCCTTTATTTCTGTGTCTAATTCTTCCTGAGACATTTGTTTCGGAAGGTAACATTCAATTACGCTGACTTCGGCCAATTCTTTTTCCGCCAGTTCAGGACGATTTTGCGTATTATAAATTTCAGCGCTGTCTTTCCGCTGTTTTACCATCTTCTGAAGGATCTTAATAGCAGTTTCATCAGATAATTCGCCATCCGATCCCTTGGCTGTTTTGGCTTCCAGAAACTCTTTTTTCACACCTCTTAAAGCTTCCAATTTTATCTTTTCTTTAGCTAACATCGCAGATTTGATGTCGTTGCTGATTTGATCAAATAAATCCATAAGTATATTTTTAATTAAAAAATGAAACACAAAAATACAAACAAAAAATGAAAATTGTCGAAGATTTAAGGACGAATGTTTAACAAGTTTTTCAAATATTCAACATTAAACCTTCAACATTAAACAATAAACATTTCACCATATATTTAAATTATTATACTTTTGTGCTCAAACTAACGACATACAAATTATTAATCTATGAGTAATTCTAAAGAAAAACTTTTCTCGGAATTTGCCCCGGTTACAACCGAACAATGGAAGGAAAAAATTGTAACCGACCTGAAAGGCGCTGATTTTGAGAAAAAACTTGTTTGGAAAACAAACGAAGGTTTTAATGTACAGCCCTTCTACCGTGAAGAGGATATTGCCGGAATGAAAACAACAGAATCATTGCCGGGAGAGTTTCCCTATGTACGTGGTACCAAAAGAGAAGACAATGACTGGTATGTTCGCCAGGACATTGAAGTAGCAGATTTCTGTAAAGCCAACAAAAAAGCGTTGGATATCCTGAATAAAGGAGTCAACTCTTTGGGGTTCATCATTCCACGTGAAGAAGTGAAGGCCGAAAACATTGCAATTTTGTTGGAAGGCATTCAGGCCGAATGTGTGGAATTGAACTTCAAAACCTGCTCTTGCCGCTCTGTTGAGTTGATTCAGATTCTCGTCAACTATTACCATGTTAAAGGCTACGATCCGATGAAATGTTTCGGTTCCATAAACTTCGATTTGGTTGGAATAACTCTTCGCAAAGGAAAAATAAAAGAAGATTGGGTATCTCAAATGGTTGAAGCTGTTAATGCTGCTAAATCTTTACCCCGTTTCCGTGTATTGGGAGTTAACGCCTGTTTATTCAATAACGCAGGTTCATATATTACTCAGGAATTAGGATATGCATTAGCCTGGGGAAATGAAATTCTCAGCAAACTAGTTGAAGCCGGAGTTGATCCTGCTTTGGCTGCTAAAAAAATCAAATTCAATTTCGGAATCAGTTCCAATTATTTCATGGAAATTGCAAAATTCCGTGCAGCACGTTGGCTGTGGGCTGAAATTGTAAACGCATACAACCCCATTTGCCCGAGTCCGGTTTGTACCAACAAAACTCCGGAAGGCATTTGCCGTTGCGCTGCCAAAATGAATATTTTTGCGCAAACCTCATACTTCAATCAAACAATCTACGATGCACATGTTAATATGCTTCGTACGCAAACAGAAGCAATGTCGGCCGGTATTGCAGGTGTAGATTCTATGATGGTTAATCCTTTTGATGAAACATACAAAACGCCGGACGATTTTTCAGAACGTATTGCCCGTAATCAACAATTACTGTTGAAAGAAGAAGCGCATCTCAGCAAAATTATTGATCCGTCTGGAGGCTCTTACTATATTGAAAATCTGACGGTTTCTATTGCCAACGAAGCTTGGAAAATTTTCCTTGATAATGAAAATTTCTTCGAAGCAGTTACAAGCAGTAAAGTGCAAAAAGCCGTTAATGCTTCTGCTACTGCAAGATTCAATGCAGTTGCACAACGTCGTGAGATATTGTTGGGAACCAATCAATTCCCCAATTTCACAGAAAAAGCTGTTCAGAAAATCCAGGAATGTGATTGCAACTGCGGATGTGGAAACGATGAAAATTCAGGAATTGAAACCCTGAACAACAAACGTCTATCAGAAGATTTCGAAGTTTTGCGTTTAGCTACCGAAAAATCAGGAAAAACACCCAAAGTGTTTATGCTGACTATCGGTAATCTGGCTATGCGTCTGGCCCGTTCGCAATTCTCCTGCAATTTCTTTGCCTGTGCAGGTTATCAGGTAATCGATAATTTAGGATTTGAAACCGTAGAGGCCGGAATAAAAGCTGCCCGTGAAGCAAAAGCCGACATCATTGTAGTTTGTTCAAGCGATGATGAATATGCAACATTTGCTCCTGAAGCCTACAATCTGACTAAAGGCAAAGAAATCCTTGTTGTTGCCGGAGCTCCTGCCAGTATGGATGAATTGAAAGCTCAAGGTATCGAATATTTCATCAATGTTCGCAGCAATATACTTGAAACATTGAAATCATTTAATAAAATGTTGAATATTTAATTAGATCAAAGAACAAAGAATTAAGAAGATAGATAAAGATTTTTTAGATAAAAGCTTTCATGAATCAGTTGTCTTAAATATCTTTTGTCTAATTCTTTCTTCTATAATCTTTGTTCTTAAATCTTAAAAAGTAAAACAATGAAACCAAATTTTAGAAACATAAATATTAACAACGACGGTTTTGCAGCATACAACGCAGCAGAATGGTCGAAAGCCAATAACATCAAAGCTGATTGGCTTACTCCGGAACACATCCCCGTGAAACCGGTTTATACAAAGGAAGATCTGGAAGGAATGGAACATCTGAACTATGCCGCCGGACTTCCACCATATCTACGTGGCCCATATTCCGGTATGTATGCCATGCAACCCTGGACAATCCGCCAATACGCCGGATTTTCCACAGCAGACGAATCCAATGCTTTCTATCGTAGAAACTTAGCTTCCGGGCAAAAAGGCCTTTCAGTCGCATTCGACTTGGCTACTCATCGTGGCTATGATGCTGATCATCCACGTGTAGTAGGCGATGTGGGTAAAGCCGGAGTTTCCATTTGCTCATTGGAAGATATGAAGGTTTTGTTCAACGGAATTCCGTTAAAACAAATGTCTGTCTCTATGACAATGAACGGCGCTGTACTCCCGGTATTGGCATTTTATATCAATGCAGGATTGGAACAAGGTGCGAAACTGGAAGAAATGGCCGGAACCATCCAAAACGATATCCTGAAAGAATTCATGGTACGTAATACATATATTTATCCTCCAGAATTCTCTATGCGTATCATCGCCGACATTTTTGAATATACTTCTCAAAAAATGCCGAAATTCAACTCTATTTCTATTTCCGGTTATCATATGCAGGAAGCAGGAGCCACTGCCGATATCGAATTAGCTTATACTTTGGCCGACGGAATGGAATATCTCCGCGCCGGAATCAATGCAGGAATCGATGTCGATGCTTTTGCTCCCCGTTTGTCATTCTTCTGGGCGATCGGTATGAACCATTTCATGGAAATTGCCAAAATGCGTGCAGCACGTTTACTTTGGGCTAAAATCGTAAAAAGCTTCGGAGCTAAAAATCCTAAATCACTGGCATTACGCACTCACTCGCAAACATCAGGATGGTCGCTAACCGAACAAGATCCTTTCAATAATGTGGGACGTACTTGTATTGAGGCAATGGCTTCTGTATTAGGACATACACAATCATTACACACCAATGCACTGGACGAAGCAATTGCTCTTCCCACCGACTTTTCCGCTCGTATTGCCCGTAATACTCAAATTTACATTCAGGAAGAAACTTCTGTTTGTAAAGAAGTCGATCCTTGGGCAGGTTCTTACTATGTGGAAAGTTTAACAAATGAATTAGCACATAAAGCATGGGCTTTGATTCAGGAAGTTGAGCAGTTAGGCGGAATGGCTAAAGCCATCGAAACCGGTCTTCCCAAAATGCGTATCGAAGAAGCAGCCGCCCGTACACAAGCGAAAATAGACTCAGGCTCTCAAACCATTATTGGTGTAAATAAATATCGTTTAGAAAAAGAAGATCCGATTGATATTCTGGAAGTTGACAATACGTCTGTCCGTATTCAACAAATCGAACGATTGAAAGAACTTCGCGCCAACCGTGACGAAGCAGCAGTGAAAAAGGCCTTGGAAGCTATTACCGAATGTGCAAAAACCGGTAATGGTAACTTATTGGAATTAGCCGTTGAAGCAGCTCATTTACGTGCATCTTTGGGAGAAATATCCGATGCTTGCGAAGCTGTTTGCGGACGTTATAAAGCAATCATCAGAACAATTTCAGGCGTGTATTCATCAGAAACAAAAAAAGATGCTACATTCCAACATGCTTGTGAATTAGCAGAAAAATTTGCCAAAAAAGAAGGTCGTCAACCACGTATCATGATCGCCAAAATGGGTCAGGACGGACACGACCGTGGTGCTAAAGTTGTGGCAACCGGTTATGCCGACTGTGGATTTGACGTGGATATGGGTCCGTTGTTCCAAACACCGGAAGAAGCCGCCCGTCAAGCCGTTGAAAACGATGTGCATATACTCGGAGTTTCTTCTCTGGCAGCCGGACACAAAACACTGGTTCCTCAGGTAATAGCAGAATTGAAAACACTGGGACGGGAAGATATTTTGGTTATTGCTGGAGGGGTAATTCCTGCGCAAGATTACGACTATCTTTACAAATCCGGAGTAGCAGCAATCTTTGGACCGGGAACTTCCGTAGCTAAAGCTGCCTGCCAGATTTTGGAAATATTACTTGAAGAGTAAGCAAATTTGATTACGAATTAAGAATTAGAAATTACGAGTTTTTGGTATCAACCAATGTAATTACATTGAGCAATAATTTGTAATTTCTAATTTTCAATTCGGAATTCTTTAACAATCATTAACCACCCCCAATTAAACATTCCCTTTCTTTTTTCGTCAATATACCAAGATGTCAAATTTTAACCATACAATCATGAAAACAAAAAAATTATTTTTCGCACTTATTGTAACAGTATTTACATTTATAAGCTGCCAAACTTCCGCACAAGTAAGTGTATCAGTATATGCGAGCATACCGATTGCTCCCAATGTAGTATTAACAGTCGGAGCTCAAACTCCTATGCCGGCATCCAATTATATTTGGGTTGACGGATACTGGGCCTGGGATGTAAGGTTGGGAACTTACACATGGGTGCAAGGATATTGGGCGCAGCCTCCATATGTTGATTCTTATTGGGTTCCCGGATATTGGGAATATAGCCCTCGCGGATATTTTTGGGTAGATGCTTGCTGGATTCCCCGCAATTATATCCCGAAATACGGATACTACAGTGGTCGCTATGATTATTATGGTCGCCCTGTTTATTACGCTCAACCGCAACATTACGGACATGGACATTGCTATGCTTACAGTTATGATCATTCTCCTAATCATCGCTCAAAAGGTTATTCCAGCTCTGCTCATTATAATGAACGCAGGAATTCTAATGATAGGAATTACAATAATAATTACAATGACAGGAATAATAGCAGAAATTATTCCGACAATAATTCAAGAAGTAACAATAATGAAAGATATAATCAAAGGAATTCTAACGAACAATCCAACCGTTCCTCCAATTACACAAGAACTGAGGATAATCGTTCACAATCAAATGTAAATAATAATAACAATTCCAGGAATAGAGAATCTGTTTCAAACAATAATAATAACAACGAGAATACAAGGACTTCTTCTCAACGTAATAATGAAAGAAGAGACAATAGCAATTCTACTTACAACAATCAGTCAGGAAGAAGCAGGAGTCAAAATGAAGGTTCTGTAAATCGTTCAGAAAATAGAAGTTCCGGCGGATCTGCAAGAGTAGTTACAACTTCCACAAGGAGTTCATCCGATTCTAATTACTCGGGAAGATCTTCTTCTTCCAGATCGGATGGTTCAAATAGTTCTGCAAGAAGTTCTTCCGGTTCGAATGGTAATGGTGGAGGCAGATCTTCTTCCGGTTCCAGAAGATAAAAATTATGAATGTGAATGGTGAATAGCGAAGGTCACTTTGCTCTTTGTGAATTGTAAGTACTATTCACAGTGAGCAAAGCGAACTTCACCATTCACTTTTATATTGCTTTCAATTCTTTCAAAACATCATTTGTTGTACGAACAGCATTCGCACTTTTTTCAAACAATGCTTTTTCTTCTGCATTCAATTTAACATCCACAATTTTTTCAACACCATTGCGGCCTAAAATTGCAGGAACTCCAATGCAAATATCTTTTTGATCATATTCACCTTCCAGATAAACACAGCAAGGAATCAATCTTTTATAGTCACGGATGATGGATTCAGCCACATAAGCTCCGGCTGCTCCGGGTGCATACCAGGCAGAAGTTCCCAATAAACCGGTCAGAGTCGCTCCGCCTACCATTGTATCAGCTACAACTTTATCTAATGCCTGAGCATCCAGCAATTCGGATACCGGAGTTCCATTGTAAGTGGCAAGTCTTTTTAACGGAATCATTGTTGTGTCACCATGTCCGCCAATTACTGTTCCTTCCACTTGCGCCGGATTTACATTCAGTGCTTTACTCAAATAATATTTGAAGCGGGAGCTGTCCAAAGTTCCTCCCATACCAATTACTCTGTTTTTGGGAAGGCCAGTGGCTTTTAATGTCAGGTAAGTCATTGTATCCATCGGATTGGAAATCACGACAATGATGGTATCAGGCGAATATTTAAGCACATTTTCTGCAACACTTTTAACAATATTGGCATTTACACCGATCAATTCTTCACGAGTCATTCCCGGTTTGCGGGGAATTCCGGAAGTAATAATCACAACATCCGAATTGGCTGTTTTTGAATAATCATTTGTAACACCTACAATATTGGTTTCAAAAGCCAAAGTCTGAGCTGTTTGCATCATGTCCATTGCTTTTCCTTCAGCAACTCCTTCTTTCACATCGAGCATTACAACTTCATCAGCAATTTTGTTGAATGCGAGTACATTTGCACAAGTTGCGCCTACATTTCCTGCGCCTACCACCGTTACTTTTGCCATAAATATTTTATTAATAGTTTAATGTTTATAGTCTAAGGCTGAAAAAAATTAAACCACAAACTTTCAACCTTAAACAATGAAGCACAAAGGTACAACGGAGGATTTGAATAAAGAAAAATTTCCGTAATTATTTTCAATTTTCCATTTTTCACTTCACAACGATTCTTCCTCCTGCCGTATGCGATACAAATTCAGGTGCATACATACATTGTATGGTTGTGATTCCTCCGGAGTAATCTCCCTGACGATTTACGTAAACAGGATATTCGAATACGTAAGTGCCTTTGGGAAGTCCTTCAAAGAAGAAATTGGTAGAGGCATCTTTGGTGGTCTGATAATAAATCACCCGTTCCCTCCATTTGGATCCGGAAAGTTGTTCAGCAGGTTCAAAGCATGCGGCGCGCATATCTTTTAGCATTACATATTCCATATCGCGATTGTTGCGGATGGTCAGGCGAACAATGACTTTATCTCCTACTTTCAACGGATTATCAGGAGTAACGGCTTCCAATGTTTTTCCTGAAGTGGAAATTTTTTCGACAAATAGTTTTTTCTCTACATTCAGATCTGTTTTAGCTTGAGTGATTTTATCCAGGTCTTCGAAATATTGCCAGTAAAGACTTCCCCATGCAGGGCCGGCATCTTGTTTGCTAACAGATATTTTCCCCATTTCAGGCTTAATTTCCGAAGCAGGATATACTTTTTTGAAATATCCGGTTCCGGCTTCTTTACCGGTTACATTGACTTTTTCTTTTCCTAATTGAATATCTATGATACCTTGATTTTCCAGCCAATTACTTCCAGCTTGGAGTAAGGTCGCGATGGAATTGACTGTGGCAGGCACATTTTCCCATTGTTGCGTTTGCTTTTGTTTTAGCAACCAGAGTTTCATGGCATCCATATCTTTATCGGAAACGGTTCCGATTTCTTTGAAGGCCTGCATGATAAATGTATGGGTGAATGTTGCGCTCTGGAAAGCAAAAGCTGAAGTATTATTGTTTGCCCAATACATGCCCATTTCTACATTGTTGGAGGCATGTTCTTTTAGAGAACGGATAATAGACTCAGCTGTTGCCTTTTGTCCGTTTTTATTTTGTACGATAGCATTGATGGCGCGTGCATACAACGAGGTATTTTTTGTCCAATATTTATCGGCAATATTCAGATAGAATTGGAAAGCTTCTTTGGATTTGTCCAAAGGTATTTCGTTCAGATATGAACTGCGAACAAGCAAATATTCCAAGTCGTAGGTGCTGATATTATCCAGTTTAGCCCAGTCTTTGTTGTATTTCTTCATTTGTTCGAAATTCTTCTGGAATACATTGTCAATATAAGTAATGGCTTTCTTTTGCATTTCCTTGATCTCATTATCAGCTTGCAATGCATTCATTTCTTTTAATCCGGAGAAGCAATACAAAATCCATTGGGTCATTGAAGGTGAAGCATTCATACCCTTGAACCAACTCCATCCGCCATCAGGAGTCTGCAATTCTTTTAATTTTTGCAGCGCAGTGGAGGAATAGTTGGATAAACGGTTGATATCGAACAATAATGACAATTTTTGCTTTTGCTCACTTTCATTTTCTGCTTCCAATACCCAGGGAGTTTCTTCCAGCAGGATGGCTTTGAGTTCCTGATTTTTCTCCAGGTTTGACAATAATGTTTCTTTGGTTCCACCCTGTTTTGTCCACACATCTATGATTTGTTTGATTTTAGGTGTGCTATTGGCTATATAACCGGCCAACGTATTGGAATAATAGGAACCGAACCATTCGATCACATTTTCGTTTACCGGATGAGTAATAGACGGCAAAGCTTGTACAGCGTACCATGCCGGATTACTTGCAAATTCAAGTGTCAGTCGATAATTTTCCAGTGATTGGGATGAATTATTAACCAATTTATCCAAACTGAATTGTTTGGTTTGAATACCGCTGATATTCAATGGTTTACTTTCCGTCACCAACATACGATTGGTCAGCACGGGAAGCAAATGCTGTTCACCATCGCTGAAATTAGCTGATTTTGCCACAATGCGGCAGGCTGTTAAATCAATACCCGACGGAACATCGAAAGTCCAGGAGGCAGAAGTCGTTTTGCCGGCTTCTACAGAGAAATTCTGTTGATTGTTGGCAACAATAATCTGCGCTTTTTCCGCACCTGGATCGAAAAATTCAATGCTTACGGTTCCGTTGATCGTTTCGTCCGATAGATTGGAAATGTTGGTTACGATGGTGGTCTTATCGCCTTGCCTTATGAAACGGGGCAAGTTAGGCGCTACCATCAGTTTTTTCCGGCTAACAGCTTCTTTAATGATCTGTCCGTATTTCAAATCCTGGGTATGCGCCAGCGCCATAAATTTCCAGGTTGTATTGCTTTCCGGTACGGTGAATGCAATTACGGTTTCACCGGCTGCATTGGTGCGAAGTTGGGGATAGAAGAACGCGGTTTCATTGAAGTTTTGGCGGATTTGTATCGGTTCCTGGGTTTCACCGGCCGCTGGCGCCGAAGCTTGTGCATAATCTGTAACTGCTTCAGATTTCATGTAACCTTCATTTACTAATGCTTTATTTTTTGTAGCAGGGGCATATACCTTGTCTTCTGCAGCTTCAACAGCTATTGGAGGAACTTTTCCTCCTAAAGAAGATGCTCCTCTCATTCTTACGGTCTGACTGTAAAAATCCAATCCGAACCAATTGAAAGAATCAAATGTGAATACCGGAATCTCCGAATATTTTCCCTGAACAAGGATATTGCCGTAAGATTGTTGAAAATCATTTCCATTCGTAAAAGATGGATATCGTGAGCTTGAATGATACACAGGACTGAAATTCCAGCTATGTGTATAGATTTTATCGAGCGAAGCATCGTACATGCCGCTTAAAACTTCGGCCAATACCGGCTTCTTGTCTGCATCTTTGATAGAAATTTTCCATTCTTCTTTTTGTCCGGGGAGTAATTTGTCACGGAAAATATCCAACGTGATATCCAACTTTTTATCCGGTTGTTTGCGACGAATATCAATGTTTTGGGTAAACACATTTCCATCTTTAATAAAAGTCAGACTGGCGGTTATTTTGTCTCCATATGATTCGAGGAAAGGAATTTCCAGCTTTCGGCAATTATTATTCAGTTCAAACCGGCTGGCAGATAGCTTTTTGTCATCTTTGAAAATTTCGTACAAAACAGACACGTCTTTGGCGGATGATCCGTAAACAATTTCCGCCTTTTCTCCTACAGCACAGGTTGTTTTAGGTGTAAGCAACCATTCATATACTGTTACGGGCGGTTGTTTATCATTATTGGAATAAAGGATGAAATCATTTTCGGCAGTTACTTCATGTCCCTGATCGTCTTTGGTTTTCAGATAGATCCTGTATTTTCCCGGATTTACCTTTTTCAAAGCATCTAAATTGATCTTTTCTCCAGAGATGAAATTGCCGGAAGTTATCAGTTTGTCTTTTTTCCAATCTTCGGGATTCATCGTTTTTTCCAAAGATTGTTCTCCCTGAAGGTTATAAATTTCAAAAGTTCCCTTGCAATTGATAGTATTGTCATTCAGATTAATGGCGTTCACAGTGGGTTGAGGAAGATTTTCTTTGCTGATTTTTTCGTCTAAACCATCTAGTTGCAGAATCATGGATTTATCGCCCACGGAGATGTATGCAGTAGATTCCTGTGATTCTCCGTTGGTGTTGGTAACAGTTGCCCGTATTTCGTAAGTGTAATAAACTTCTTTTTTCAAGTTTTTATCATCCGATTGTTTTTCGGCAGGAAAAGTGATCTGGAATTGTCCGTTTTCATCGGTTTGAACGGAACCTTCGGCAATCTGGTTGTCTGCACGGTAAATCCAGCGCCAAAACCAGTGCGAACGTTGCACGATACGGTATTTTACTGTCACATCCTGCAAGTTTACTCCCGAAAATGTTTTGGCTTCGCCTTTTGCAGTAACTTTATCTCCGAAATTATATGTTTTGTCGACAGGTAAAAATTTGATGTCGAATGTCGGACGTTTGTATTCTTCCACCTTGAATGAAACAGAACCAAGATCTGTTTCCAGTGTGAAATTACCACTCAACCCGTTTTGCGGAAGAACGAACTCACCGTTGAACGAACCGAATTCATTGGTATAAAATGTTTTTTGGGAAACTTCTTTGTAATTGGCATCACGAAGTCTGACCATGGTCATTCGATTTACCATTATTTCTGTCTTATTTTCTTTTGTCTGTACGGCAATTCCTTTGAAATTAACGGTTTGTCCCGGACGATAAATGCTTCTGTCTGTAAATAAACTGATTTTCGCCCGTGACCCGGTAGATTCCTGATAAGTAGAAACCCAGGGTACAGATGATAGAATCAAAGCATCGTCATTATTGAAAGTTGCATTGTAGAATGATATATTTTTATCGTCTTTAGCCGTTGCCAAACCATTTTTGTCGGTAATGATAGAGGAAACCAGGGTATTCTTACTATTTGTATTTCTGTAAAAATTGATTTTTGCACCTTCGATAGGCTTTCCGGTAATCCGGTCGGTTACAAGAAATTCGCGCATTCCGTCATATGAACGGTTGATACTTGCCAGGCGGCTTACCGAAAATTGTTGATTGGCTTTTTCCGAAGTTTTTTGATCCGTATAAACAACATATTCATAACAACCCAAATCTTTCACCGGAATATTCAATACGGTATCTGATTGAATATAAGGAGCAGGATTATTTAGTTGGAATGTTTTTTTATCGACCAATGTCCCTTTCGTTTTGTATAAACCTGAAAGTTCCCAGGAATTTTCATAGGATGAAACTGGGGCATTGATTTTATAAACTTCTACTGTCAAAGAATTTACATTTTTATAACTGTTTATTTTTAGTTGTAAATCTTTGTCCGGATAGGTTGTTCTATCTGATTGTACATTAATTGTAGTCGATGTAAGTTCATTCAATTGATTTTTCAACAATCCGATACGGTCATATTTGGGATATTTTTGAATACCTTTTTGACAAATTTCGTATATTTTTTTCAGATTTTCTGTGTTTGGCTGAGTAATTTCAGGTCTCCGTTTGTTGAGTGGAACCGGTTTCTCATAAGCTGTCAGGTTATAATAATCAACCTGGGAGAAAAGAATTTCTACACAGATATCGTTTTTTTCAAATTGTTTTTCCAACAATGACAGAGCGTCGATATAATAAGTTCCTTTATCACCGGTTTGTGTTTTTTGATAAACAAATTTCAAACGGTCGAGGTCTGCCATCAACAATGCTTCCTGATTGTTGCTTTGCAAACGGAAAGCAAGTAATTCCTGATACAATTTGATCGCTTGCAGTGTAAAATCATACGGATCAGATTGTACAGAGAGTTTTACAAATTTATCGGCAGGAGAAAAATAATTTTTGTCAGACAAAACCGTTTGTTTGAAAAATGGTGACATTGCATAAAAATCGCTTCCAATTGTAAATATATGAATCCCCTGACAGACAAGGAAATCGTATAGTGTGGGACGAAGATTTCTGGAGGCTTTCCCTTGTGTTAAAATTGTTGCATATTGCAGAGCGTCTGTTACCTGAAGTTCTTTTTTCGCCCGGATAGATAAATCTACATAGTCTTTTACCTTTTGATAAAAAATATTTCCCGACCATTCGCGGATATCTTCCGGAACAAAGTCAACAAGGGCAGTGCGTCGATCAATCAGATAACTATTTGTACGATAATATTGACCATACAAATTCGCAAGCATGGAATACAGCACACTTTTTTCCACAACATCCGGATTGTTTGTCGTATATTGTTCCATTTCGCCGATTATTTGCGGAAATTTATCTTTGTCTAACACCAAATTATATTTTAACCTGAAAATCAAAGATTTCAAGAGTTCCGGACTGTTTTTTTCATTCAATGCTTTTTGATAAATCTGTTCTACTTTTTCCAATGCGGATTTGGGGAGGGACTGTTGTTCGAATTTATCGACATCTGTCCATAATGCCGTATAGCTTAAACCATTATTTACCATCGTGGGATTGTTTTTTTTCTGGGAAAAAATAAAATTATTTCCGCTTGCCAGTAAGAGGCAAAAGATAAGGAGAAAAATTTTAGACTTCATGATAAGGGAATTGAAAATTGAAAATTGAAAATTGAAAATGAATTTAACACCTTACATTTTCAATTCTCCATTTTCAATTAATTATTTTGCTAAAGTAGTAAAAAAAAATTCAAATTGAGGAATAATGGCTTGCTCATCATCATTAAAGATCGTAAAATCAGCCAGTTTGCATTTTTCTTCTTCCGGCATTTGTTTGGTCATTCGTTGTAAAACAGATTCTGTAGTCACCTTATCTCTTGCTATAACACGATTGATTCTTGTGTCCAAGGGGGCTGTAACTGCAATTATTTTATCAACATAATTATTGAAAGAAGATTCGAATAATATGGCTGATTCCATTGCTACAATAGGATGGTGGTTGTGTTTATTTATCCATTTCAAAAAATCGTCCAGCACAACAGGATGAATAATGGAGTTGACCAATCGGAGATTTTTTTCATCATTAAAAATCAGGGTAGCAAGCATTTGCTTGTTCAAATATCCGTATTCATACAATTTTTCTCCGAAAGAAAAGGTCAGCGAACGCCTGATTTTTTCATCTGAGTTTGTCAATCGCTTACTTTCTTCGTCGGCAATATAAACGGGAATATTCAGCATCCGGAACAGGGAAGTGACCAGGGATTTCCCGCTACCGATTCCACCTGTGATTCCTATTTTAATCATGGGGTTTCGTTTTTTTGCTCAAGAAGGTATTCTACTTTGTCCGGATTTAAACGAAAATTCTTGAGCCATGTTGGTTTTTTTGTAATATTCACAGGGATGGTCGACGAATTGATCGTATCTAATTCCTGATAATTCACAGTGACTTCCAGATCCGAACCTTTCAATTCATTATATTGAGAAAGAGGCAATAAGCATGTAACAATGACTGTAGCCGGAAATGTTCTCAATATTAATTTTTGAGGAGCATTTACAGGAATGATGGGAAGATTGAAATTTTTTTCCGTAAATTCTTCCACATTGGCCAATAGCTCAACTCCATTGAGCTCCATTTTCACTCCTTCAATGGGTTTTAATTTTATTTCTGTTTTCAGCGGTTCGTTAAGATTTTCAAATTCAACTCTTTGGGTATAAATACCGGTTAAGGTGTCTAATATGTTTTCCGGCCCGTAAACCTCAATTTCGGATGGATTGAACCGGACATCATCGAATAGCATGAAGCCGGATGCCGGCAATAAAAAACCGTTGAAAATAACCGGAAGTTTTTTTTCTTTTAAAACATCATATTGAATATTTAATTCGGGAGGTGTGACCGCCAATAATATGGTGGTCGGAATCAATGCCTTATTTAATTCTTTCGCCAGAAAATAATCGGAAATCACGAATCTATTTTCTTTTATATCCAAGTCTTTCAGATCAATGTTTATGGGTGCGATCTTTTTCCCAAATAAATAGCTGAGTAATACGATCCCTTTATCTTTTAGTGTGACTTTTATTTTTGGTGGAAGTTCCTGATTGAAAGCTATTTTTGGCGGAATATTGGCGTATTTAAGCGAAACGTTGAACGACATTTCCGTTTCTCCCTGTAAGGTTTGGAGTAACCAGAATCCGGCGGAAAGGGCCAGAAAAAAACAAAAGACTAAAGTTTCTTTCCATTTTTTGTTTTGAAAGAAAACTTTAATCTTTTCTTTTATCTGATCCTGATAATTCATTGATATATGTTTTAAGTTTTACGTTATACATTTTACGTTTTGTAACACATCAGTCAACGTATAACGTAAAACTTAAAACGTATCACACAAATTATTTCGCTTGTGTATCATCGATCGTAGCAAATACACAAGATTTATCAACTTTGATCTTCACACCATCGGCAATTTCCAGAATTATGTGCCTGTCGGTAATTTCTTTGATTTTGCCATAAATACCGCCTGATGTAACAACTGAATCTCCTACTTTCATAGATTCTCTGGCCTGCTTGATCTCCTTTTGCTTTTTTTGTTGAGGACGAATGATGAAGAAATAAAAAATAGCAACGATGGCCACCATCATGTAAATGAATGACCAATCTTGTTTCGGAGCGGCTTGTAAAATGATATACAACAAATCCATGGTTATATTTTTTATAAATTTAGACTACAAGTTTACGAAAATTATTGGGAATTGCAAAATGTGAATAGTGAATAGTGAAGCGATCCTCACCATTCACCTATTTAAGCAAGATCTTCTCCTCCTTCAGATCCGATGCAATTGCATCCAGAATGCCATTGATGAACATTCCGCTTTTGGGAGTACTGTAATATTTTGCCAGGTCGATGTATTCGTTTAATGTTACATTGACCGGAATAGATGGAAATGTTAAAAATTCGGCGATGGCCATTTGCATGATATACATATCTATATTGGCAACCCGTTCAACATCCCAATTGTCTATATGTTTCATGATCCGCTTACGATGGTCTTCTCCCTGTAAGAAAGTTTGTTTCAGCAGATTGATGGCAAATGTCTGATCTTCGATTTCTTTGTACATGGGAAGAAGATCCTGATGCATTCCGTTTTGTTCTTCAAAGCGTTTGATTGTTTTAAGAACAAAGGTTTCGATGATTTCAATATCATCATTCCAATACAAGCTACGATCTTCCAGCAATTCTTCCAGCGATTCGTTGCCACAAATAAATTGTTTGAATATTTTTCT
Source organism: Bacteroidales bacterium (assembly GCA_031553435.1). Classification (GTDB taxonomy): domain Bacteria; phylum Bacteroidota; class Bacteroidia; order Bacteroidales; family Azobacteroidaceae; genus JAVBLQ01. The sequence continues at coordinate 23,669 of JAVBLQ010000011.1, forward strand.
CCAGAATTCACGATCGGATTCGTAATCGTCAGGCGTTTGAAGATAATCTGTATATTCTTGTGATTCGATGATCTGGTCCAATAATTTTTTAACGAATTCGGATTCTTCCGTCCAGAAAGAACCTTTTTCATTAAAAAACTTGCTCAATGGATAATTTCTCTTTAATTGTTCCGAAAAGCGATTCTTGATGAAACGGGTGTTCGGGTTTTTTTCTTCTTCCGAAGGCAGGTATTTATGTTTTCGAAGATCTACCCTTTTTTGGTGAACATTAGTTATGTGGGGAATAAGCAAAAGAAGATCATGATATAAGTCGTAAGACTTTTGTAGACTGAACAATAACTCTTTTTCTGCAAGTTTAAGATCGACATTCTCCCGTTGATATTGAGCATATACGATTTGGAGAACCTTAGAACGAATAATAATACGATTAATCATTATTTAAGCAAAGAACAACTTTAATTTAGGGCACAAAGGTAAGAAATTATAGTCATTTGTTGCAAGTTTTAGTAAAAAAATCGGGATGTGCACATCATAATTCTCTATTATTCAATGGAATCAACTCTACCATATATTCCCGGGTATTGCAAAGACGGGGAATTTTGTGTTGTCCTCCCAGTTTTCCTTTTTCTTTCAACCAATCATAAAAGAGGTCTTTCCTGGCAAGGATTATTTCGGGAACATCCAGCGTCATATTTTTATAACGTTTGGCTTCATAGTCTGAATTGAGGCTTTTCAAAGCATTATCTAATTCAATGGTGAAATTTTTGAGGGAATCGGGTTCCTGCTCGAATTCAATCAACCATTGATGCCTTCCTTTGGAGTTTGTTGACATGAAGACCGGGGCGGCGGTGTATTCCCTGACTTTGGCTTTGGTGGATAAACAGGCTTTAGCCAGTGCTTTTTCCGCATTATCGACCATCAGTTCTTCTCCGAAAGTATTGATGTAGTGTTTGGTTCTTCCTGTGATAATAATTTTATAAGGATATTTGCTTGTAAATTTAACCGTATCTCCGATCTTGTATCTCCATAATCCGCTTGAAGTACTGATAATCAGTGCATAATTGCGGTTAAGTTCCACATCTTCCAATGGTATTGCTTTGGGGTTATCGGATTCGATCTCTTCCATCGGAATGAATTCGTAAAAGATTCCATAATCCAATAAAAGCAGCATGGAATTGTCGGATAAATCATTTTGCAAAGAAAAAAAGCCTTCGGAAGCATTATATGATTCCAGATAATTCATCTTGCCGGAGGGAATCAGTTTTTTATATTGCTCGGAATAAGGAGTAAAATTGATTCCTCCATGGAAAAATACTTCCAGATTGGGCCAGACTTCCAACAAATTTTGTTTTCCTGTCTTCTCCAATATTTTCTTTATCAGTACCATAAACCATGAGGGAACACCTGAAAGTCCGGTAATATTTTGGTTGATGGTGGCATTGCTGATGGCTTCGAGTTTGGCTTCCCATTCGTCCATCAGAATAATTTTCTTGTTCGGTGTGCGAAAAAGATTGGCTATCGGATTGATATTTTCTATTAATACGGCAGATAAATCTCCTGCCTGGATATTTTCATTGAATGTGACGGGTTTGTGACTTCCCCCAAGAACCAGATTTTTTCCTGAAAAGAATCTGCTTGCGGGATTGTTGGAAAGATAAGAGGCCACAACATCCATGCCTCCACGGTAATGACACTCGCGCAATGCGTCTTTTGTGACGGGTAAGAATTTACTTTTATCATTGGTCGTTCCGGATGATTTGGCAAACCAATTGATTTTCCCGGGCCAAAGTACATTTTTTTCTCCCTTCATCATTTTTTCAACGAATGGTTTGGCATCATCATAACTTTGAATGGGAACCCGGGATGAAAAGTCTGTATAGTTTTTTATCGAAGAATAGTCATAGGTCATTCCCCATTCGGTACTTTTTGCAGTATTTATTAACCTTTTAAATTGCTCTTTCTGAATAATATCCGGATATTTTTCAAAATTCCGGAGACTTTTCGTTCGGGAAGAAAATAAAAACAGGGCGATCTTATCTAAAATCATATTTGCAAATCAAATAATGGCAAATATACAAAAATTAGTTCATTCCAGATAATTTGTCACTTGTCCGCTGATTTGCATCAAAGATATTTCGCATAATTTGGTATTGTATTCGGCTTCCAGTAATCGTTCTTCGGCTTCTAAAAGGCTGTTTTGAGCTTCTCGTAATTCAATACCCGAAAGTTCTCCCAGTTTATAGCGTTCGATAGCGATTTCGTGGTTTTGCCTGGCAGCTACCAGGTTTTGTTTTTCCAGATCCAGCAGTTCCAGGTTATTTTGGTAAGCCATGTAAATATTGGAAAGGTCGGCTTTTAATCCCAATGATAATTGTTCATATTGCAATTCCCGGTTTTCTATCTGAAGGCGGGCATTTTTTTGTTCCCGTTTACGGTTCAATCCGTCAAAAAGGTTGAATCCCAAGGTAATTCCGTAATTAAGTCCGGCAACCTGCTGCCGGTCATAAGTTCCTGATCCGTAGCGATAATCTGTGTATCCGTATCCGGCATTCAACTTTAGATAAGGATAATTCCTGCTTTTGACGATTTTATAATCCAGGTTACTCAGGTTTTTATTTTTTTCAGATAATAAAAGTGAAGAGTTCGATTGCAACATTTTTTGGGATAAATCTTTTTCCATCAAAAACATATCTGAATAAATGGCCGTATCTTTAACCAATAAAGGATGATTTATTTCGTCCAAAGCCATCATCTCATTCAGGCGAATGCGGGAAGTATGCAGCACTTCATAGTGTTTGATCAATTTCGAGCTGTCGGCATTGAAATCCACTTTGGCCTGTTGCAAATCCAAACGCGACATAGACCCCATATTGTAGCGTGCTTCGACAATCCGTAGGCGTTCGCGTGAAAGTCCAACGGCATATTTCAGGTTGTTCAAACGGAGGTTTTGTCTGACATAATTGAAATATTCGGCTGACAGTCCGGCGATAAAATCTTCAATAGTGAGCCGGGTGTTCAGTTCCCCCATTTGTTTGAGTTCTTTGAGTCGACTATATTGCGCCTGGATTTTCAATCCGTCGAAAATAGTCCAGTTCAGGTTGACTCCTGCATTGGCAGTTGTATTATTGACCCCATTATTTTCTATCACCCCGCTCCCATCAGCCGGATATTGTTTTGTATTGTTATTTGTACCCGAAAACCCCGCAAGCAAATCGGCCACAGGTAAATAACCCGCATTCCCGACTGTATAATTGTTATCCGAAATTTGTTGTTCATTACGGATAATACGGATATCGTAATTTTGTTTCAATCCAATTTCAAGGCATTGTCTCAGGTCAAGAATATTTTCTTGTCCCTGAAGGGAAAGTGTTGCCAACAGGCATAGTATGGCGAGAGTATAAAATTTTGCATTCATTTTCTTTTTGTTGAAATAAACATATATATTACGGGAACGATAAACATGGTCAGGAATGTTGAAATGATCATCCCTCCGACGACGGCTGTCCCCATTGCAACGCGGCTGTTGGAACCTTCGGCTGTAGCAAACATCAATGGTAAAATTCCTAAGATAGTGGCAAAACTAGTCATGAGAATCGGACGCAAACGTTGAATGGCGGCGTCTTTGATCGCATCCAGTTTTTTTATACCCGCATTCTGGCGCTGGTTGGCAAATTCAACAATCAGAATTCCGTTTTTGGCTACCAGACCTATCAACATAATAATCCCGATCTGGCTGAAAATATTCATGGTAATATCTCCGAAATGCATAAAAATCAGCGCTCCTGCTATGGCCAAAGGTACCGTAAACATGATTACGAGCGGATCTTTGAAACTTTCGAATTGTGCCGCAAGAATGAGGAAAATCAGAATCAATGCTAAAATGAAAGCGAACAACAAACTGGAAGAGCTTTCTCTGAATTCTTTGGATTCTCCTGCAAGCGCGGTTCTGAAAGTGTCATCCAGAACTTCTTTGGCGATTTTATCCATTTCGTCCAGACCTTGTCCGATAGTGACTCCTTTGGCTAAACCAGATGATACTGTTGCCGAATTAAAACGATTGTAGCGATATAATTGAGGAGGGGCCACACTTTCTTTCAAATCAACCAGATTATCAAGTTGCATCAAATCTCCCAATGAATTTTTTACATAAATAGATCTCAGATCAAGAGGAGAATTTCTTTGCTGACGGTTGATTTCCGCCAGTATCTGGTATTGTTTGCCATTCATATAAAAATACCCCATGCGTTGACCGCTTAAAGCGTATTGCAATGTTTGACCGATTTCGCGGGTGCTTACGCCCAATAATCCTGCTTTATCACGGTCAATTTCTATACGGGCTTCCGGTTTGGTGAATTTCAAGTTCACATCTGCCATCTGGAATTTAGGACTTGCATTTATTTTTTCCATAAATTTGGGGATAAATTCCCGCAATTTTTCCAGATTAGGAGCTTGTAATACGTATTGTATGGGCATACTGGAACGTCGTCCTCCAAAAGTGGATTGTTGTTGGACAAAGGCTCTCGCTTCCGTTTCTTTGCGAACGGCAGATGAAAGTTCGTCGGCGATTTCCATCTGGCTTAATTTACGGTCGCTGATATCAGGTAGTACAAGCCTTACAAATCCCCGGTTAGATCTAACCATTTCAAGGTTGATCAATCTTTCGGGATAAACGGAATCTGCAACTTCTGCTATTTTATCAGTATAGTCGCGATAGAATTCATATGTTGATCCTTCCGGGACACTTGTATTGATGGTGATTTGCGAACGGTCTTCCAGCGGAGCCATTTCCGAAGGTATTTGTTTCCAAAGGATAATAATAAGAAACAGGGTCACTGCTACTATAGGAAATACAATCCACCGGTGAGTAAGGAAATAATTCAATCCCTTACCGTAATAATGATTCAGTCCGGTAAAAAACGGTTCGGTTTTTCGGTAAAACCAACTTTGTTTTTCCCTTTTTTTCAATAATTTGGTCGACAACATCGGTGTGAATGTCAATGCAACAAAGGCTGAAATTAATACCGCTCCTGAAACTACAATACTAAATTCCTGAAACAAACGACCTGTCATCCCCTGAAGGAATACGATCGGAAAAAATACGGCGACAAGTGTGATTGTGGTTGAAATGACGGCAAAGAATATTTCTTTGGAACCTTCGATTCCGGCTTCTTTAGGCGACATTCCTTTTTCTATTTTCACATAAATGTTTTCGGCTACAACAATGGCATCATCTACCACCAATCCAACAGCTAAAACTACAGCGAGCATGGATAACACATTGATAGAAAAGTTGGCAAGATACATAACGAAAAATGCACCAACCAACGAAACCGGAATTACGACACAAGGCACCAAAGTCACACGCCAATCACGAAGAAACAGGAAAATGATGATAACAACCAATGCAAAGGCAATGTAAATGGTTTCTTCCACTTCAGCAATAGAAGCCCTGATAAATCTGGTATTATCGAATGCAGTATCCAGAATAACATCTTCAGGAAGGTCTTTTTTCATCTGTTCCAATCTCACACTAACTTCGTCTGAAATATCGATTTGATTGGCGCCGGGTTGAGGAATAATTACAACTCCAACCATCGGAACTCCGTTTCTGCGCATGATACTCCGTACATCTTCCGGACCTAATTCGGCATATCCTACATCTCCGAAACGGATGATATTATTATTATTTTCCTTAATAATCAGATTGTTGAATTCTTCCGGAGTTTGCATCAAACCCAAGGTTCGGATGGTTAGTTCAGTCCTGTCGCCTTCGATACTTCCGGATGGCAATTCTACATTTTCTTTGTCAATCGCATTTTTAATGTCGATCGGAGTTATGCCGTAACCGGCCATTTTTACCGGATCCAACCAAAGCCTCATGGAATAACGTTTTTCTCCCCAAATACTTACAGAACTTACATTGGGAATTGTTTGCAAACGCTCTTTGATCGTCAAGTCTGCAATTTCGCTTAATTCCAGTAATGAGCGTTTTTCACTCTGAACGGTGACTTGTATAATGGGACTGGCATCGGCATCGGATTTGGAAACTGTGGGAGGATCGCAATCTCTGGGCAACAACCGTTGTGCTCTGGATACTTTATCACGAACATCATTGGCTGCAGTTTCCAGATCGACACTCAGCTCAAATTCAACAGTTATCTGAGAATATCCCTGACTACTGGTACTGGTAAGAGATCGAATGCCCGGAATACCATTGATATTTTGTTCCAGTGGTTCTGTTATCTGATTTTCAATAATTTCGGCATTGGCTCCCGGATAACTTACATTGACTGTGATGATGGGATTATCAACATTGGGAAACTCCCTGACTCCCAAATACGTATAGCCGATCATCCCAAGCAGGAAGATCATCAGAACAAAAACTGTTGAAAGAACAGGTCTGTGTATACTGAGTTCTGAAATATTCACTTTTTGAAAAATTGAAAGTTGAAAATTTAAAATTGAAAATTAAGAAGCACTTTGTTTCCTATTGTCAATTATCAATTGTTAATTACTACTTGCATTCCATCTCTGATCTGCATTACACCGGTGGTTATTAAAGTATCTCCCGGACTGATTCCTGACAAGATCTGAACATCAGAGGCTGTCCGTAATCCTTTCTTTAATTCAACCTGATGCGCTTTTCCTCCTTTGTATAGATAAGCTATATCCCGTCCCATTTCAGCAATAATTGCCTGACTAGGAATGGTTAATGCATTTTTAATTTCATGAAGTTTGATTTCAATGCTTGCAGAGCGTCCGGGTTTTAATTTTCCGTTGGCATTGGGGTAAATAGCTCTGGCTTTCAATGTACGGGTTTTTAAATCAACTTTTGATTCGACAGCATAAACAGTTGCATGATAGGTATTCAGATCATCCTGAATTGTAAAACTCAGATTGGTTCCTTTTCCTATTTCATTTGCCTGCCGTTCATTGATTGAAAATTCTATTTTTAACGGAGTTATTTTAGTTAAATTGACAATAATCGTGGTTGGGGAGGCATATGTCCCTTCACTGACTAATCTTAATCCGATTACACCATCGAACGGAGCTCGCAGTTCTGTTTGTGCAATACGCGACTTAACTAATTCGATATCTGCTTTTAATTTTTCGAGTTCGGTAGTTACTTGTTCATATGCTTCCTGACTAACGGCATCTTTGGCCAATAAAGCTTTTTGCCGGTAAACACGATCTTCCGCCAAAGGAATTTGAGCCTGAAGCTTTTTCAGCTCTGCCTGTAAAGGGCTATCGTTGACTTTAGCCAATAAAGTTCCTTTTTTTATGTATGAGCCTTCCTGAAAGTAGATATTGGTAATTTTTCCGGAAGTCTCAAAAGAAAGATCGACTTCTTCATCGGGAATTAAACTTCCGATGGTTTTGAAAGCATCATCCAGATTTCCATATTTAACAACTTGAATGTTAACGTTTAAAGGATTACCTTTACCTCCTCCGGTTTTTGCAGGGGTCTCATCAATTGTTTTCGAAAAAAAATTCCTTTTAATTGTGGGATAAAACGCCATTCCGGCAATAAGTAACACAATAACAACGACTAATGTTATTTTTGTTTTTTTATTCATATGGTGCTTATTTTTTCGACTCAAAAATAATAGTATAATTCGACTAATAATTTATAGAAAAGTTTAAAGGTATAATTTTTTTTGTGATTTTTATGAATTAATTTAGAAACTGTTTAAATTTACAACTACTCCCCCACTCAACCAAAAACCAGGTTGGTGAATATCCATCAAATCATAATATTTCGTATCAAAAAGATTATTGACAGAAGCATAGACATTCAATTTTTTTTGCTTCCAATTAATCTTCAAATCTAATATGGAGTAGGCCGGATAATCAATTTCCACAGGCGCTTTTTTCCCATCATAGTGATCATAACTACCTCTGTCTTGCCAACGGAATTGCCAATCAACTGAAATATTTTTCCAGACCGGATGATTCAGTTGTGCAACCAATTTATGCTTGAGATAATCCAGTGCATATTTGGAATATAAGTCTGATGCACTTTTCGTTTGATGAATGTAGGTATAACCTAATTCAAATTTACTTTCGGTAGGTATTTGCTTAAAAATCGAATTCAGTCTGAGGCTTATAGAAGTTTCAAACCCGATCTTGTTTAGTTCGGTTAAGTTTCTTGATTCCCAACGGTCATCCAGATTTTCTTTTATCCAATCTATAATATTTTTTCCCTGCATGTAAAATCCGGATAAACAGGAAGAAAAATATTTGTTGTTATACTTCAATCCTGCTTCATAAGATTGTGATTCTTCAGGAGATAAATCCGAATTTCCAATATGTGTCTGGGTTGTATAATAAAGATCGGTGAATGTTGGCATCCTTGTAGCTTTACTCCAGGAGCTGTATAATTTGATATCATCAAGCATCTGGTAACTCAGGCTTACAGAGGGATAAAATTTAATTTTTTTATCGAAAGAGGTATTGTAGTTGGCTAAAATTCCAATAGATAGAGAAATTTTCTTCCATAAGAAATTTTGTTCAGCAAAATAACTGATATTGTTTCTGTTATCCGATTTCGTGTATTTTCCCTGTGGGTTGTCCATTGGTTTTCCTAAAACATTGCTTAATATACCTTCATTCCGGAACTCTCCGCCGAAACTGGAGATTCCCAATCGGGATGTGTATTGCATATTGAGATTGAAACCGTATACATCGCTACGATGATAGTTATGTCCTGTGTACCAGGAAGGGATATCTCCGGTACCATCTCTGAAAAGTTGAAAACAATCCCAGTGACGATTCCAATAAATTTGAGGTTTTATCTTGAATTGTTTTCCGGTTTCTCCTCGAACTGAGGCAAATAATGATTGAGTATCATCAAATTGGTTCGGATATAAAACAGAATAAAAAATATTGGCTCCATATTTTTTGTCATTAAATCCTAATTGAAAATCAAGTCCAGAGTCATTTCCCTTCCAATTGCTTTGCCATAATGTATTAAAAATTTTGTAATCGCTATTGTTCATGTATCCGGCGGAATAATTATATCCGGCGGAGAGGTGGTGATTCCAGGAACCGGATTGGATACTTCCTCTTGTTCCAATGTTAAACAATTCATGCATTCCGCCTTCAATATTCAGGTATGCTTTTGAATCCGATTGTTTTTTAGTAATGATATTGATTCCTCCGGAAAAAGCGCCGGCTCCATAGAATAAGGAAGAAGCTCCTTGTATGATTTCAATACGTTCGATATCAGAAAGGTTGATAGGAAAATCAAAACTATAATGTCCGGTTTGTGGGTTGCATAGGTTTGCTCCGTTGAGAAGAATTGCGGTTTGGTCTTGTGTACTGCCTCGAAGAGAAATATCTGATTGAACCCCGTTGGGTCCTCTTTGTCTGACGTCTATCCCGGAAATATACTTTAACAAATCCTGGATACTTTGAACGGGCGCCTGCTCTATTTCTGTTCGGGTAATCACCGTAACTATCTGAGCCATTTGACTCTGTGTTAAACTGCCCTTCGAACTTGTTACGATGACTTCTTCCAGTTTTTGTTCAGGAATAGAATCCTGTTGATTTTTGTTTTTGGACGTTTGTGCTGCTGTTTCGGTTACACTGGCAAATGTAAGCATTGCACCTGATAAAACTCCGATGTTAACCATTTTATGCATACTGTTGAATGCACTGTAAGTTTTTCTGGCAAATCGTTTGAATCGAAAAGCTTTGTTTTTAATCAATAGTTTTTGTTTCATTTAACTGATATTTTAAAAATTAAACGTACAAAAATAGGTGTTTTGATTGAAACCCCGGCAGTTTGAGAGAAACAAATCAAAAGAATGTAATGTGAACAAAATCAAAATTTTCGCCTTTATATCCACCAAGATTGCGTACCAGTTCATCATGCATATTGCCGATTTGGACAATATACCAGCCTGAACTTTACATTTTAGGTTTTTTTATTGAATAATGGTAATTTGTTAGATTATTCCCATACATTTATTATCTTTGCACTCAACAAATGGCATTGTTAAGATAAAATAATTCAATCATCATAATTTTTATATAATTGTGAATTCTTATTTAAAGAAAGTTTCTATTGTTGTACCTGTTTACATTGGAGAAAAAACGGTTGACGATCTTACAAAAAGATTAATACATGTATTACAACCCATTACACCTAATTACGAAATCATTTTAGTAAATGATGCCTCTCCTGACAATTCATGGAAAAAAATAGAATCTCTTTGCCAAAATAATAACCAAATAAAGGGTATCAATCTAAGTCGTAACTTTGGGCAACATGCAGCGATAAGCGCCGGATTGAAATATGCTTTTGGAGAAAAAATCGTAATAATGGATTGCGATTTACAGGATCTGCCTGAAGACTTACCAAAATTATGGGCAAAATCGCAAGAAGGTTATGATATTGTAATGGCCAGACGCACACTGCGTAAAGACGGGTATTGGAAACAATTCCTCTCGTGGAGTTTTCATCAAATCTTATCATTAAAAAGAGGGAAAAAGACAGACCCGGCTATTGCCAATTTTGCGATGTATAACCATAAAGTGATAGAGGAGTATTATGCCAATCATAAAAATAAGGCTTTTTCTGTCTTAAATTTGATTGAAAATTACAGTTTTGCAACAATTGGTGTTGAACATGATGTTTCACAAAGAGGAAAATCGAGTTATACATTATTCAAACTTTTCCGATTAGCTTTTTTTTTGTTGAGTACAGTTAAAAAGCAAGCTAAAAATCCTCTTTATGTGATAGAAGAAACAAAAAATATTACAATAGAAGATTATGGAGTAAAACTGACTCCTTTAACAAGAGATAAACTTGAAATGGTGCGTCAATGGCGAAATGATCCGAAAATTTCCCAACACATGGAATATCGCAAATATATTACTCCGGGAATGCAGCAAAAATGGTTCGAAAACATTAATAATCCTAATAATTATTATTTTATTATTAAATTTAAAGAAAAAGAAGTTGGGTTAATTAATACGAAAGAGATTACTTTTAATAAAAAAGAAGGTGAAACCGGTCTTTTTATCTATGATGATTCGTGTTTGAACAGTGATATTTCTTTTCGAGCATCATTGTGTATGGGAGATTTCACTACCTATTTATTAAATCTAAAAGGAACATACATTCATGTTCTTAGTGCAAACAAAAAAGCTGCGAAATATAATAAAGCGCTTGGTTATAAATTAATAGAAAATCAAGAAAAAGCAGAAAAACAAAAATATTATATAAGAAGAGATTCGTATCTCAAACAACGAGAATATATATTGAATTTATTAAGTTAAAAAATAATGTTATGAACATAACAGATTTTATTGAGCATTTTGCTGAACAATTTGATGAAACCCCGCGTTCTTCGTTCAATTCGACAACCGAGTTTAAAAATTTAGAAGAATGGTCATCTTTGATGGCATTAAATATTATTGCCATGGTTGACGAAGAATGTGGTGTGAAAATAAAAGGACAGGATATTCGTTCTTCTTCAACAATTGAAGATTTATTTCACATAGTGGAATCAAAAATATAATTTATGGCATTTCTTGATGTAAAAAATGTTCGTATAACAGGATTATCTGCTTGCGTTCCTAAAAAGTCGGAAGAAATTGCTTCACTTTCGATTTTGCAGGAGAATGAAGCAGAAAAATTAATAGTATCGACCGGAATTGAGCGCCGTAGGGTTGCGGATAAAGGTATGTGTACTTCTGATTTATGCTTTAAAGCAGCTGAACAGTTAATAGCAGATCTATCATGGAATAAAAATGATATTGATTGCCTGATTTTTGTTACCCAAACACCTGATTATTTTACGCCAGCAACTTCTTGTATTTTGCAAGACCGACTGGGTTTGAGTGAGGAATGTTACACTTTAGATATCTCTCTTGGTTGTTCCGGCTGGGTATATGGTTTAAGCGCATTGTCTTCTCTACTGTCGAGTGGAAACATGAAAAAAGGACTCCTTTTGGTTGGAGATATTACTTTAGCCGGATGCTCTCCTAAAGATAAAAGTACTTATCCTCTGTTTGGAGATGCCGGATCTGCTACAGCTTTGGAATTTGTTCAAGGTGCGGATGGTTTCAAGTTTCATTTAGGAACAGATGGTTCCGGGCATAAGGCTATTTATGTGCCTGATGGATGCTTAGCCGGTCGAAATCCTGTAAATGTCAATTCTTTTACAATGGAAAAGGTTGAACCCGGAATAGAACGAAATCGTTTGAGCACTATTTTGGATGGAATGGATGTTTTTTCATTTGGCATAACCAAAGTGCCCGAAACGGTAGATGAAACCATAGAATATTTTTCTTTAAAGAAAGAAAAAGTAAATTTTTTTATTTTTCATCAGGCCAATAAATTCTTGAATGAAAAAATAAGGAAAAAATTGCAACTTCCTCAAGAAAAAGTTCCTTATTCGTTGAAAGATTTTGGCAATACCAGTTCGGCTACAATTCCTTTGACTATGGCAACAGAACTGAAAAAGCAATTGGAAAGTAAAAAACTGAGTATGTTGGCTTGTGGCTTCGGCGTTGGCTTATCGTGGGGAACAGTTGCTTTTGAGACAGACAAGATAGTGGTATCAGAATTAGTAGAAGTTTAATAATATGTTTCCGGAAGTTTCCATAGTTACCCCCATCTATAATGGAGAAGCATTTATTGAAGAATATCTTGAAAGTATTCTTGCACAAACTTTTCTGAATTGGGAATGTATTATCGTAAATGATGGTTCAACCGATAATACATTGACAATTATTGAAAAATACGCCAATAACGATGCTCGATTTTCGTACTTTACCATTCCAAATAGCGGAGCTCCAAAAACACCACGCGATTTAGCAATATCTAAAGCAAAAGGAGAATGGATACTCCCAATTGATGCAGATGATAAAATAGATGAAGACTATATTGAGAAATTACTTTCTCGTGCCCAGGAAACCAATGCCGATATTGTTTTTCCTCAAATGTACTTTTTTAAAGACAGCCGGACGCTAAAGCCATTACATATTCTTCCGTTGAAAGATTTTGATAGAAATCAAATTATAACCGGAGAGGATGCATTTCCACTGACTTTTTTTGATGTGAAAATCGGTACAAATGGTGCTTTGAAAAAGCGTGCAATTTTCAACCATCTGACACAATTTAATACAGGAATTAATTTTTTACGCGCAGACGAATATGATACCCGTGAACTATTGCTCAATGCCGGTAAAGTTGCATTTACTGATGCAATTTATTATTACCGCCAACACAATAGCGAAGTCACAAAAAAAATAAGTTCAAGTTCTTTTGAATATTTAATAACAGATAGTTTACTTGAAAAATTAGCGATAAACCATTTTGGAATCAATGCTTCCC
>JAVBLQ010000041.1:0-5373 GCA_031553435.1 Bacteroidales bacterium
TCTCGTATCTGACCGATTTTTAATTCCACTGTTGCCACAGTTATTTCCATTCTCAACATCATTTCTCTTTTCCATTCCTCATTATCGGAGGCATCCTGACCGGCTATTTTTAGTTCGATTGGCAAAGGTATCCCAGAGATGTGAAACGATAAATTTTGCGCAAAAAATCTTCCTGCTGCACTACGTTTGAGAGTATTTTTTGCACAAAATTTCTCTTTATCTCATCTCTGACCTTTTGCTGCCAATACGAAACAAAAAATAGCCGATCTGACGGATGCCGCAGAAAAAAAAAGTCATGGAAAAGAGAAACGATATAACGAAACAAAAAAACAACCTTCCATCAGGAATTAACATAAAATTGGTGCTTAGGTTGACGTGTTCTCATATTTTTGTTTTTAATTAATATTTACTTAGTCTCGTATGTCGTTCAGCAAAACGTCAAATGCTTCGTGCACGTTTGTGTATGAACCATGTTCCGGGTCAAAGCGCTTGGAGCGTTCAATAGCCTGATTTAATTTATCATTCGAACATAAATCCCATACCCATTTTTCTTTTTCAAGAAATTGGGCTGTCTTTTCATACTCATTGATATATTTCTTCAATGCCACTTCCACTGCCTTTGCATCTTTGAAATAACGGTTTGTATGTTCGTGATGAAGCAAAAACCAATATTCAATAGAAGGCAAACTATTGCAGAAAAGAAGATTCTTATTCTTCCGATACTTGTTTTGAAGTTGCTCTAATTTTTTACGTTCACTTTCGTTGTGTGCAGCAACATCGGCATCAAATACACAGATTACAAAAATATCTCCGCGTAACAGTTCTTCTATTTTCTTTCTCATTTCGGCAATACTCGTATTGCCAAAGAATCTTGGCTTAATGGTACAGTGAAAGCCAAGTATTTTTTTGATATGCGAGAAATAATATTGCTCTGTTATCCCTTCTCCGACTATGTAAATGCCGGATTTGGGTTCTCTTATTTTTTGTTTTCGTCCACCCATGATTCTTAAATATTTGGTGTGGCTCCGAATTTGCCATACTTGTATGCCTTTTGCAAAGAACTGATACGGTTAACCCCTTTGAAATCGGCTAAAGAATATAACTCTGTCGAACCATCTTCTTTTTTGTTGGTGAACCAGATGCTGTCTTTCCGCAGCAAATCATCTTCTTCCAAAAGCCCATCATAATGAGTTGTCAATAAGAGTTGGGATTGCCCTGGTTGTTTGCAAAAGTTTTCAATAATAAATTCTACCAACTTCGGGTGTAATGACGATTCTATCTCATCAATTGCCAAAAATGCATTGTTTTTAACCACTTGATTAATAGCACTCGCTAGCCCAAATGTCCGTAGAGTTCCTTCGGATTGAAAATTCTTGGGTAGTTTATAGAAATCCTCCTTTCCGGTTGCATTCAAGATTCGGTGTTCAAAGGTTGTTTTGGCATGCTTTATTGTCTTTTCACGCTTCAACCGTTCCTTTTCCTCATTTGGAATGTCGCTTTCCAAAAACAGAGAAAGCATTCGTTCTGGCATATCCCTATCAATGATTTCGGTGTTGATATCTGCTATATTATAATCGGCTCGATGCAAAAAATCAAGGATGTATTGTTTGAAGGAGTCATCTTGTGAAATTAAATTTTCGGCATAACCTACTAAGCCAGTATCTGGCTCAATAGTGTTCATAAACTGATTTTTCATCCATGTAACAACTGATTCTATTTCTGAAATATTAACATTCACTTGATTATAAGCTGCAAAAACAGACATATTTGCCAAACATTTAATAGTAATTTCATCCTTGGCTGTCTGTGTAACCTTTATTCTGTTCGTATTGAATGTTATTTCAGAAACATTGTTTACCAATTTGCGTTCAAAAATCAAAGCAGGTTGTGTTCCCGGATAACAATATAATTTTTCTGTAAGAACTTTATTTTTTTGAAGTTCAAGATTGTAGGTATATTTCTGATTATTCACATAAAATATCAGCGAAAATTCAGAAGGCTCATTTGGTGTTTTCCCGTCTAAAAGAAACGGGATTACCCCGGTCTCTTCATCTTTGTTATCCGTAATGTCAAACCAAAAATGATTAAGAAATTCAAAAGCATTTAGCAAATTACTTTTCCCCGAAGCATTTGCTCCATACACAATAGCCAATCTAAGTATTCTAGTATTAGGGGCTATTTCAACTACTTGATAATCTTCAAATGCTTTGTCTTTTGTAGCTTCAAAACTGAACGTTACTTCCTCTTTGAACGATAGGAAATTTTTTATTTTTAATTCGAGTATCATCTTTATTTATTTTTATATTTGTTCATGCAATGTCTCGTGTAATCTCTCTGCGTAAGCAAAAGCTGTTGTTTTCACCCATTCTCTATTTACAATTAACAGCCAAAACATGGTAAAAAGGGTATAAGCTCCAAATAGGATCCAGTCTTTTGAATTTATGGTTTCAATGGAAGCGAATTTTTCTGTCGACATTAAAGAATGAATCACTGTGCAGGCAGCAATTATTGATAATGCCCAAATTTTCATTCCCCATAGATTTCTTCTAAATCCATAATTAATATTTTCTTTCAGCAACAACGAATATTTATTTGCATCCCTTGTTTTTGCAATTAAATATCTTGTACAACTATCATATATATCATCTGCCGCTTGCGGATTTTCTTGTTCTTCTTCCTGTGTTGGGATTTTAATATCAGAAATTATCTGTTCTAATTTAGCATGGAAGCGCTTTTTTGTATGAGTATCTAAATAATTGTCAGAATGTCTCAAAATCATATTTGTCGGTTTACCACCCCAAAATTCATACAGTCCGGATTCTTTTTTCTTTCCATTATCCCGTCCTATTTGAGCCAGCAAGAATGAAAACACCCCGAGAATTGCAACAGACGTGAAATAGTGATAATAGGCATCTATATTGGTTACATATACTATAGCCAATAAGAAACAAGGAAGCAATACGATAACCGAAGGATATACCCTTGCTTTAAGTGAATATGCATCAAATTTTATCATTATTTTTATTTTTTAGAAATACGTCCCAGATACCACGCATCCAGACTATCTTCTTTAAAAGAGGTTGTATTATAACTTTTAGCGAAAGTTTCATTTCTAGCATAAACTTTCATATTGTCACCCTCAAAAACTGCAATGATGCTGCCTGTCTGATTATTCGTAATTTTTTCAAGTTTTCGATTACTCCATTCTTCATATGCTAAATGGTCGCTACTTGCATTTCCGAAAAAAGTCAGCTTAGGTTGCATTACATCAAGAAAGGAAAAATTAATAGTTCCTTTTCTGCCATGATGAGGGGCTATCAATAAATCTATATTACTTATGTCTATACGATGATTTGTTATCAAATGCTCAAATGTATTATTCCCTGCATCTCCGCAAAATAAAATTTTAAACTTTCCTGTTTTATATAATATAACATAAGAACAGTCATTATAATCTCCACATTTATTGGCACCTGTTACAAGAGAGCCTGTTGGTGATAAAATCTGCAAACCATTTCCACCACTTGTTCCGTCTTCATTCTCGTTATAATATTTACCTTTTGAACCATCATATAGATACAAACAAGTTGGATTTTTTTTAGAACCTCTTATCGCCTGATAAAAGTCCCAATCCTCTTCAGAATATCTACATTGCTCTCCAAATTCAGGTTTTGGTTTACTGTTTTTTGTATCCCAAAAATTGGTTGGATGAAAAGCCTCAAAAAAATCCTGCATACCATCCATATGATCCATATCTGGATGGGAAAGTATAAACCTAAAAACAGAATCCACTCCAAATTTTTGCAAGTATTGAATGGGATTTTCGGGATTAGCCGCTTGATTATAGTTTCCTCGAACAGAGTTCGGTTTAGATGTACTAAATATTTCGGTTGCGGCATCCTGTGCTTTGACTAACTTATCTGCCTTAGCCAAACAAACATCAATAACTGTATTTGCACCATTGGCATGCCTAATCCAGATACAATCCCCGTCTCCTACATTTAAAAAATGAATTTGCACCATATTAATTCTGTTTTCCATTTTTGCAATTATTTTGCAATTATTCTGCAAATATACGAAATAAAATCCAATATAACAAATTATATTTAATAAAAATGCACGTAAACGGCAAAATACGGAAATACAGTCTGAAAATTAGGATTTATATTTCCCATTTTCCAACAAATGGCATAAGTTCTCATTATCCTCAAGTTGTTTCGATTTTAAGTGGACAACAAACTATTTCTTGTTCCGTCACACAGTTCGTGTGCTCATCTCATCTTTGGCTAATGGTACGGCTTATCATTCCTTGAATTCATGCAAGGATAGTTGTTCTTGCCGGATTCCAAGAAATTTAATACATTAAAGCTATTTCAGGAGGGAATGTGCTACAAAAATTGGATGGAAATAACTATACTGATAATATGAATTATTCAAGTTTTACCCTTATCTTTGTGGTCGAAAGTCGTTCTTTGTGTGTATTGTGACAAACGATACAAAAAAACGAGGTTAGCTCGTTTCTAAATCGTTACCTATTGCAAAAATCTGTTTTGCAACTTGTTCGTTTTCAGCATAAAAGGCATAACGCTATGACTTGCTACGTGAAATGTCAGCGTCTTATCTATCCCGCACAGGTCGGCGATTTCTTTCAGGTAAGCGTTCATTTTTTGGTTGCTTAATATGGGAAGCACATCACCTTCGGGAATCGTGTCCTTATATTTTTCAATAATCATTTTGGGAATGTCCAGTAGAGGAACACAGGATTAGTGCCGCCTTGATGTTATCCAACAAGCCGTTTAACTGTTGGATGCTTGCAGACCGCCCGATGGCTTTACCTGCTTTTGGTTCCCAATCGTCGGGATTGACATCACATTTCAGGCTGAACTGCACCATGTCCTTGTTCAAGGTGATTCGAGCCATAATCGGGGCGTTTCCGTTACTTTTTAGCGCATTCTTCTTAATGTAGAAGAGAATTTTAAACGTACTTCGCATAAAACTTCATTTTAATGGTTACAAAATTACTTTCTTGTTCCCGTAAATGAGGTATTTGTACTAAGCCAATATTCGACAAATCAACGCCTTATTGCGACATTAGTTACCTGATTTCCGTCACCACAAAAAGGTAACGATTTTTTCGCCGTAGGTAATGAATTGGTAACGGAGAACTGTCCGTTTTTGGCTTTTTCGTGTTGTTTGTCGCTTTGTTTGCAGCGACTTGGCGGTATGGACGGAATGTGAACTTTTCAATCCAACCAAAGGATAATCAACGGTTTTACTTGTTTTATATTACCAAAGGTAATGGTTTGGTAACAAATTACAAGATACCATATACAACTGAAAAAGCCTGTAATAATGAATATTACAGGCTTTTTT
>JAVBLQ010000108.1:0-11557 GCA_031553435.1 Bacteroidales bacterium
AAAAAAATAAATAATGCATTGGATCAGGTCAATAAGACTTTAGAACAAGTAAATAACAAAGTATCGGGTCAGGGAACGGATGCCACATCTTCACAAAAAAGTGATCAAAATACAAATCCCTTCGCGAACATCATAATCACAACACCGACGAGCGATATCAAGGTGCAGATATCTTCCTGCCGATTCTATGGAAATGATGTTGTTATCGAGTATGTGTTGACAAATTCCGGTCAGGATCTTAAAAGTTTTATCATGGAAAACTCTTATCAATTAGGAAGAGCTTCCGGATATGATAATCTGGGCAATAAGTACAATGTTAAAAGCCAATTCGGAAATAATAATGGTTTAGATCACCGTACACTCGGAGAATTTCCTTCCAACATTCCTATCAAAACATACACCCGGATATTTGGCGTGAATGCCAATGCCACACAAATCAATCTGGTTAAAATCGCAGCAAAAGGTTATCTGACCACCAGTAATTCCAGTAAACTTTTTGATGGAGAAGTATCATTCAAGAATGTTCCCATACAAAAGGAATCAACAACAAGTAATCAAACAATAACAGATTCCGGTTGTAACGAAACACTGAATAATGTAAAAGCTAATGATATTTATTATAAAAAATTCGGCAGAACTCCTGAAAATGTCTATTTGATAAACAATGAAAGAATTTTTTATTATGCCCAAAGAGGTGATGAACTGGATAAAGCCGGCTGGGCTGTTGTATTGGAAAAGAAAGATTGCATATGGAAAATTGCCAATGAAACAGAATTAGGTGGACTTGTACTCGGATCTTCCATTGATTCCCTACAATTAGCTAAAGTCGGAAATAGACTCTATATCTACTATGAAGCATATATGACCGGTGGAAGTGCAAGTAACTTTGATATCTATTTCGGATTATATGATTTCAATACATGCAAAAATTATGCACTTGATTATACATATTATCCGACAAAAGAAAAAGGAAAATCCGATGTTACAATCACACCCGATAATAATCTGAAAGCGAATCAGGAACTTTTGAATTTTCTGACCAATAAAATGAATCGTTCTTCAAGGATAATCAAACCTAAAAAATAAAAAACTGTCAAATAAATCTACAAATTATGAAACTAACAATAATGAGAAACACGATTAGAACAATCATCCTAAATTCCATTCAATTTTTTGACAATACAAATGTTAAGTTAGAAGAAACCAATGTAGATAGAATCAATGTATCTCCCAATCCGGCAACAAATAAAGTGACTGTTTCTTCCAATGATTTGATTATCGAAAATCTGTCGCTATTCAACCAACAGGGACAATTGCTAAAAGAAGCATACCATACTTCAGAAATGGATATCAGCAACTTTTCTCCGGGCATTTATTTTTTACAAATAAAAATCCAGGATGGAGTTGTAACGAAGAAAATAATAAAAATTTAAAAAATCTCAAAATACAGGTTACTTTTTTCAATGTCATGGTATTAATATGATAGAAGCATTTAAAAAGTAAAGATTTTTTTGAAATTCATTTGCAAAAAATGACGCTTTCATATACTTTTGTAGATATTTCGAAAATTCAAAGCGTTGAATATCGAATTGATACATTTGATTTTTATAACGAAAGCGTTTACGATATTATCTCGGAGTTCAAAAATTCTCCAAATTTTTTCTGCAGAGATAATAACAATGGGCGCTCACGTCTGTTATATACATAATAGGCGTGGGTCTGTTGTTTATATTTGCAGTAGGGTGTTTGGAGATACCTTGGACCGGATATAACTATACAGCACCCACGTTCTTTTTTTATACAGACTTCATATTTACTAATCCTAAATTATTTTTATTATGGAACAAAACGCAAAAAGCTGGCAAGAAACAACTAAATCTATTTACACCGGAGTATTATTGTACTCAATTGCCAATGTATTGTATTCTATCTTTGGGTCTATTAACACTTTGATGAGTTTTATTTCTCTGGGAGGGGGCAATGTTACGACCAACTCATTCAGCACATTCTGCTATATCTTATTAATCTGCATCATTATCGGCTATTTTTTATTTTTAAAAGGATTGGGCGATTTCCGTAAAATCGTGAATATCAACGACAGCAATGCCGTAGGAAAAATATTCACAGGAGTGATTCTGGCATTAAGCGCTACGGTAATCGATTTTATTCCTTTTCTAGGTTGGCTCGGCACAATCCTGGATATCATCGCTTTCTTCTTTATGATGATCGGATATTCTGCATTAAAAAAATCCGAAACTTTTCCTTCCAAAGGGCAAACAGGTGCATCCAGGCTATTTACTGCCATGATCCTTTCTTTAATCGGGGCAATTATTGGATTTATCCCTCTTGTCGGAAGTCCTATTGAATTGATTCTTGATATTATTGCATTTTTCATGACAATATCGGGTTGGGCTTGTATTAAGAATTCAAGGCCGGCAGAAATGATTCAGAATGTATAATTATTTTCCGCCCAAAAGGCGAAGGGCTAATAGTAAAAAAGACTTTTTGCCCTTCGCCGAAAATAGTATTTCCTGCGGTATTTGAAAAGCTGTTACCAAAATTTATTCATTTATAAAACTCCATCATTTTTACATTTTAAATTAATATATTTGTATGCTATAAACTCTAAATTGCAATTGACTTAAATTTTACATTATGACGAACCCCTCTTTGGAAATTATTGAAGAAATAAAACGAAAACTTCCAAATGGTACGAGCCTGATTGATTTTTTTATTGAAATTTTACCAATGAAAAAAGAAGCAGCTTATCGCCGTCTTCGTGGAGAAATCCCATTAACTCTTGTTGAAGCTCAAAGTATTGTATCCCGGTTGAATTTGTCTTTTGATGAATTACTTAAAATAAAAAGGGAAGGAACCTATACTTCCAGTATAGTTCGAATGAATGGAAAAAATTTGATGGAATCCTATTGTAAAACATTAGAAATATATATCAAATTTTTCAGGTCGATAAAAGATCCTAAAGCAAAAATTTATTCCGCCCTTAATGTGTTGCCTAATTCACGTGCTTTCAATTATCCGAACATTTGTAAATTCAGACTTTTTAAATGGGTTTATCAATACCGGAATTCTTTGACTCCTCCTAAATTTTCCGAAATAGAAATTTCACCTAAAATAAGAGACCTGGAAACTATTTATTCCAAAGAAGCTCAGCAAATAGCTTCATATAATGTTTGGATAAGAGAATTATTCGGCCCTTATATCAGCGATCTTCATTATTTTTCAAATATAGGATTAATTACGAAAGAAGAAATCAAATCATTGATTGAAGAAACATACCTGCTTTTGAACGAAATGGAAACAGATATCACAGCCGGACATACAAAAGCAGGAGCGCCCTTTCTTGTTTATCTGGCAGATACTTATTTTGACTCCAATTATATTTATGTTGAAGGATGTAATATGAAAGTATCATCCGTTATTGTTTTTGGAATCAATTTCCTTTCATCTTTAGAAGAAGGAATTTGTGATGATACAAGAGACTGGATAGAATCTCTCATGCGGTATTCCACTCTGATATCACAAACCGGTGAAATAGAAAAAGTTAATTTTTTTAATCTACAACGAAGAATTATAGAAGACTCCAATTTAACCAACATGTATGAAATCTACTATCGATGAATTTATCAAAATTCTAAAACAAAAAACTCCGGAAGAAATGAATGCTGTTGACATGTTGACCAGCATCGTTCCCATGAGTAAAGAAGCTGCTTATCGCCGCCTGCGGGGAGAGATTGATTTTACAGTTACGGAGATTTTAAAGATTGCTCAAAAACTGAATATATCATTAGATAATCTTATCAAACCGGATAAATATTGGTGCTACAATGTTAAAACCATTCCAATCAAAGAAGAATCTTTTATGGAAAATTATATTGATTGGGCCCAAAATACACTCAATTCCATGAGAGAATTACGATCCAGACCCGAACATTATTCTATTTCCTTAAATAATAATATTTCATTATTGTATCTCTTCAACTATAAAATGCTTTCCAAATTACGACTATACAAATGGATGTATCAACGAAATGTACATTCCAAACCACCTAAAATATCTGAATTTCATATTCCACCGGAGATCATTGCCATTGAAAAAATGATATTGAAAGAATTGCACCAAACACATATTTCTTTCATTTATGCACAAGAATTCATAAAATCATTGACAGATGATATTGATTATTTTCGTCATCTGGATTTAATTTCCAAAGAAGAAGTCGATCAAATGAAACAAGAATCATTTTCTCTTCTGAAAGATATGGAAAATGATGCCATCCAGGGAAAAAACCAACAAATGCCATGCACCATTCATGTAACTAACCTCAAATTTGACGGTGATTTCGTTTACTGGCATAACGATGTTATTTCAAAAATCACATTCCGTCTTTTCGGAATTAACCACTACTCTGTTGATGATGCCGAGGCTGTCAATGAAATGAAAAATTGGATAAATATGCTGTTCAAATGCTCCACATTGATTTCATTTAGTGGAGAAAAAAAGCGTATGGAGTTTTTCAAATGTCAAAGAAATATTTTAGAACAACTATAAAATCAACTGCAGCTACCAAATAAAAATTTTATCATTATTATTCTAAAAAAAATATTTATTTTTGACATAAATTTCAACTTTAATACAAAAATTCAGATATATCATAAATCTATTAATTTTTAATCTCAATGAAAACAAAATTCAAAGTATTATTCCTTTCCGGAATATTGTTATTAAGTAGTTCTTATAATGCAAATGCTCAGGAAGATAGTCCGCACAGGGGAGGTTTCCTGAAAAACTGGGCAGTGGGTGTAGATGCTGGTTTGTATGGTTATGGAGGTTACGTTGCCACATCATTACTACCAAACCTTAAAGCAAGAATAGGATTCGAATATCTGGGTTATACGCTTAAAGATGCTATTGAGTTTGATGCAGATGCTATTTATGTTGATCCCCAAGGAAATACACATGATTTTGAACAATCTATAACAGGAGAATTGACCGATACAAAATTAAAATTTCCTAATTTTAAAGCTTTGTTTGATTTTTATCCTGTAAAAGATGGTATTTTCTCTTTAACCGCAGGATTTTATGTGGGAAATAATGATATCAAAACAAACGGAATGATCAATGATTATGCCAGTTATCCCGAACATCCTGATTTTGAATTTGAAGATATCATCATCAGCCCTAATGCCGATGGTTCATTTAATGCCAGAATTAAAATGGGTAATACTTTCAAACCTTATTTCGGAATAGGTCTGGGTCGTACGATTTCTAAAAGTCGTGTTGGTTTCAGATTTGATTTAGGAGTTGTTTATCAAGGAGAATATAAAATTGAAAGCGATAACGTAATTCAAGGAATTGACACTCTCAATGATAAAGCTGCTGATTTCGATCTTCCTTTCTCCAAAGATTTATTGAAACTATGGCCAATGATTAATTTCTCACTTTCTTACAGAATTAAGTGAAAGATGAAGCTTCGCTTGTGAATTTACTATCTTTCACAAGCGAAGCTTCACAAAAAAATAAACACTCCCCTACCCTACCTTAAAAACTTGTCAACAACCTGTGGATAATTGTTGAATTCTTTTTTCAAAATCACCTTGACTTTTATAATCAGAAAGGTATATACAAAATACTTAAACCAATCCCAAATATATTTATCCGAAGTTATTTTTTACTTATAAATAGAGTTTTTAACCCTGTTTTCCGACTTTTTCGTAATAAAGTTTTTAACTTTGTAGCTTATCAACAGAATGTGGATAAAAAATTTAAAATCGTATTGTCCAAAAACTTATAGAAACATTCTTTGTTGATAATTTATGGATAGAACAGATCAAAACGTTTATTACTTTAAAAGCAAATTTTTAACGCTATTTTTATCAACGTTATCAACATCTCATCATCATCATCATTTCTTTATTTTTAAAGTTTAAAAAAATAAATATTAATACAATGGTTGAAAACTATTCTAAAAATAACTCTTTCGAAAATTCTGAACCCAAAGTTGATTTAAAGAAAGCGATTAATGAGTTGAAGAAACAAAAAAATGCCATTATTCTAGCTCACTACTACCAAACCGGTGATATACAAGATATTGCAGATTTTGTTGGAGATAGTTTGGCATTGGCCCAATGGGCTTCGAAAACTACAGCTGATATTATTGTTCTTTGCGGCGTACATTTTATGGGAGAAACAGCCAAAATACTTTCTCCTGAAAAGAAAGTTTTGGTTCCCGATCTGAATGCCGGTTGCTCGTTGGCCGATAGTTGCCCGGCCGATGAGTTTGAAAAATTCGTCAAAGCTCATCCCGGCCATACCGTAATTTCTTATGTAAATACCAGCGCTGCGGTGAAAGCAGTTACCGACATTGTGGTGACTTCGACCAATGCCCGTCAAATTGTGGAGAGTTTTCCTCCGGAAACACCGATCATATTCGGCCCGGACAGGAACCTTGGAAATTATATTAACAGCGTCACAGGGCGAAATATGATACTTTGGGACGGCGCTTGTCATGTGCACGAACAATTTTCGTTGGAAAAAATCCTGAACTTAAAAAAACAACATCCCGAAGCGTTGATTTTAGCTCATCCCGAATGTAAGCAAGTGATATTGAATGTTGCTGATCACATAGGTTCTACGGCTTCTTTATTGAAATTTACTACAACTTCTCCTGCCAAAGAATTTATTGTGGCGACAGAATCCGGTATTTTGCATGAAATGCAGAAAAAAAATCCTGATAAATTATTTATTCCGGCTCCTCCCAATGATAGCACTTGTGCATGCAATGAATGTAATTTCATGCGTTTGAATACGATGGAAAAATTATATGATTGTTTGAAAAATGAACAGCCCGAAATATTGGTAGATGAAGAAATACGTTTGAAAGCTGTGAAATCTATTCAACGCATGTTGGAAATATCGGAAAAATTAGGGTTGTAGTTGAAAATACATCAGCCGCGAATTACACACATTAACACTAAAAATATAAGAAACTGTTTAAGTTTTCAAAATGTGACCTAATTGAACATTTTGAAAACTTAAATAGTTTCTTAGTTCTTCACTTTTTTAACTTCTCTTCCGCTTTCTCCAACGCTTCATTAATATTACTGCAAATATTTTCTTTCCCTATTTTATCTTCCAGTCCTGATTTTTTCAACATGGCTTTGATTTTGTCATTGACACCGGAAAGAACCAATTGGATATTTTCTTTATCAGACAGGCGATACAAACTTTCAAGGTTATACAGACCTGTAGAATCCATGAAAGGTACTTTCCGCATGCGAATGATACGCACTTTTGGTTTTTCACCCCCTATTTGCTTCATACTTTCGTCGAATTTGTTAGCAACCCCGAAGAAGAAAGGACCATCTATTTCGTATACTTCTATGCCTTTGGATAAAACCAATTTGTCATTATCAGCTGTTTTCTCGGCATCGGTTTCCATATTCAATTCATCAGTGATGACCGAAATATTGGAAGTCTCGGTTACCCGGCGCATAAACAATACCATAGCAAATAATAATCCGATTTCAATAGCAATGGTAAGATCAAAAATTACAGTGAGGAAAAAGGTTACAAGCAACACCATCACATCCGATTTCGGATTTTTCATCAAAGAACGGAAAGTTCTCCATTCACTCATATTATAAGATACGATGATCAGAACCCCTGCAAGGCACGACATAGGTATGTGTTTGGCCAACGGAATCAGAAATAACAGAATCAACAATAAAACAACAGCATGAATAATTCCTGCAACAGGACTGCGTCCGCCGTTATTGATATTGGTCATTGTCCGTGCAATGGCTCCCGTAGCGGGAATTCCTCCGAATAGAGGCGTGAAAATATTGGCTACACCTTGTGCAATTAATTCTGTATTCGAATCATGTTTGTCGCCAGTAACACCATCGGCCACTGTGGCAGAAAGCAAAGACTCTATAGCTCCCAGCATAGCAATGGTAAATGCTGCAGGAAGCAATAAATTGATTGTTTCCATATTCATTCCTCTGAAAAGAGAAAAATCCGGTTTTGGAAAAGAAGATTTTATGTCGAAGCGATCACCGATAGTTTCAATATTAGTAATTTCGAAATAATTTTTCAAAACATAAACAATCACAGTCATAATGATAATTGCAATCAGCGAACCGGGTATTTTCTTGATAAGTTTCGGAGAATATATGATAATCAATATACTTAAAATTCCTGTTCCCAACGACCATAAATTGGTGGTTGAAATGGCTTTACCATAAGCAATCCATTTGGAAATGAAATCAGCCGGAACATGATTCATAGTCAGTCCGAACAAATCTTTCATTTGAGTAGTAAAAATGGTTAATGCAATACCACTTGTGAATCCTACAATAATAGGGTAGGGCATGAATTTGATAATCGTTCCTAACTTCAATACACCCATCAAAACCAACATGATGCCGGCAATTACTGTTGCAATAGCCAATCCTCCGATCCCGAATTGTTGTATAATCCCATAAACAATAATGATGAAAGCTCCGGTGGGTCCTCCGATCTGAACCGAACTTCCGCCTAAAAATGAAATGATGAAACCAGCAATAATGGCAGTAATTAATCCTTTTTCAGGACTTACTCCCGATGCGATACCAAAAGCAATAGCCAAGGGAAGCGCTACAATGCCGACAATGATGCCCGACATCAAATCTGCCATGAACTTTTCTTTAGAATAATTTTTTATCCTGAATAAGGCAGGTTTGAATGATAAATCTATTTTCATAAATCAAAATAAATGTTTGAAAATGCAAAGTTAAAACAAAATTATTTTTTTTATTATTTTACGAAACAAACATGATAAATAAATGTTATATTTGTAATGTAGCTTTTGAGGAATGATTACATAATCTGATTCTATCAAATTTAAAGACCTTAAAAATTTTGTATCATGAATCATTTAATTATTTTTGGCCATCCATCATTGGAAAGTCTTAACAAGACCATCTTGGATGAAGTAGTTCACATTTGTGAAGCTAACGGTAACAATGTAGTTACAAGAGATTTGTATAAAATGAAGTTTGATCCGGTTCTGACAAAAGAAGAATTTTGTTCCCAAACTGTTTCGGAAGATATTAACCGGGAACAAGAGTATGTAAAAAATGCTGATGTGGTTATATTCATTTATCCTCTTTGGTGGGCGGGAATGCCGGCTATCGTGAAAGGATATATTGATCGCGTATTTTCAAATGGTTTTGCTTATTCTATTGATAACAATGGAATTAAAAAATTATTAAAGAATAAAAAAGTGATTATTATCAATACTCATCGGTCACAGATGAATGATTATACACAAAAAGGTGTATACAATTCCATCAGTATTTTGACTCAACAACAAATTTTTGAGTTCTGCGGAATGGAAGTACTTATGCATTATTATTTTGATGAAGTAACCGCAGTTGCCGATAAAATCGCTTTGAAAACTAAATTAGATGCATTGAGGTATTCGTTCAAAAACAAATTATTGAAATTCAGTAAAATAAATATGAGTTCGAATTTTTTCTTTTAAACTTTGTAAATTATGATTTATGATATTGCAATAATAGGAGGGGGGCCCGCCGGATATACCGCAGGCGAAAAAGCAGGTTTATCCGGATTTAAAACTATATTGTTTGAAAAAAATGCTTTAGGAGGCGTTTGTTTGAATGAAGGTTGTGTTCCGACAAAGACATTACTTTATTCGGCAAAAGTCTTTCATACGGCAAAAGAATCCTTGAAATATGGTATCGAATGTAAAGATATAAAAGCCGATTTGCCTAAAATCATTTTACGAAAAAATAAAATTGTCCGCAAACTGAATGTGGGTGTTAAAGCCAAATTGGATAATGCAGGCGCTGATTTTGTTTCCGGAGTAGCTGAAATCAAAGGAAATACCCCTGATGGAATAGAAATTGTTTGCAACGGACAAAGTTATATTACAAAACATTTGCTTCTTTGTACCGGATCAGAAACAGTTATTCCGCCTATTCCGGGAATTTCAGAAACTTCTTATTGGACAAGTAAAGAAGCTTTGGAAAATAAAGATCTTCCGGCTTCACTGGCAATTATCGGAGGTGGAGTGATCGGCATAGAATTCGCTTCGTTTTTCAATCAAATGGGAACAGAAGTGACTGTAGTTGAAATGCTCGATGAAATTCTTACCGGAATGGATAAAGAGCTTTCAGCAGCCTTGCGAAGTGAATATGAAAAAAAAGGCATTAAGTTTCATTTAGGAACCAAAGTTACTTCACTGAATGGTAATACGATAACCATCGAAAAAAATGGGGAAACATCTACTTTGAATGCTGAAAAAATCTTATTAAGCGTAGGAAGAAGACCGATTTTAAAAGGATTCGGTTTAGAGAACCTCAACCTTGAAACTTTTCGCAACGGTTTGAAAGTAAATCAATATATGCAAACTTCACAGCCTAATGTGTATGCTTGTGGCGATATTACCGGTTTTTCATTACTGGCGCATACTGCTGTCCGAGAAGCCGAAGTTGCTGTCGAACATATACTTGGAAAGTCTGTACACGGAATGAATTATAATGCTGTTCCAGGAGTGGTTTATACCAATCCGGAAATTGCAGGTGTAGGAAAAACCGAAGAACAATTGAAAGAAGAAAATATACCTTACAGGTTAAAAAAATTACCGATGGCATATTCCGGCCGTTTTGTTGCCGAAAATGAAATGGGCAACGGAACCTGTAAAATTCTTTTGGCTGAAGATGAAACCATTCTGGGAGTTCACATGTTAGGAAATCCCTCTTCTGAATTGATCGTTATCGCCGGAATCGCTATTGCATCCGGAATGAAAGCCCATCAGTTGGAAAGTATGATTTTTCCGCATCCAACGGTTGGGGAGATTATTAAGGAAACGCTGGCGGCGGAATAAGTTAAAAATTAAAAGTGAAGAGTTAAAAATAAGAATTTTCTGTACTCTTCACTTATTTTGGATTTTGTCTGCAATCCCATATTCTGGAAATGTAAACATATTCTTCTTCTATGAAAGGCTGTCTCGGTCATAGAGAATAACGCTTTAGAACAGTCTCATATGGTGTAACTCTATTATTTTTTACATCCTCAACAGATTGTTTTATACCTTCATTATAAAGAATCAGCCAGAAAAGGCCTTAACAATATTTTTATTGGCCTTATAACTTGGAAAAAATTTGAACTGAACCTTGAACATGTTTTATCTTACCTTAAGAAGCTTGAATTTGAATGTGAAGGTTTGGATAAAAAATTCCTCACTTCTTAAGCCCCAACACCCCAAGGAAAGTACGCACGAGTATATTTGTTGCAGTTTTTCCCACTTGCTTGGCAACTGGGCTGCTTAAAACCTGTTCCAGAGTTGATTTTTCTTGCTTTGTTGACCTTTTGGCGGTATTTTTTGCAGTTGCTTGTTCTTCTTTTTCCTGTTGGCTTTTCTGTATTCTGGCAGTCAGAATTTCATAAGCGCTTTCTTTATCTGTATCCTGATTGTATTTGGAAGCTAATCTGCTTTTGGCAACCAGATTATTTATTTCTTCGTCTGAAAGG